>CAZGOM010000008.1:0-64768 GCA_964527265.1 uncultured Phycisphaeraceae bacterium
AGGTAGCACCAGAGGACGGTGACCATGCCGAGTTCGTGGGCGTGCTGGAAGGCTTCGGAGACTTCGCGGATCTGGCGTGTGGATTCGTCTGAGCCGAAGTAGATGGTTGCGCCGACGGCGACTGCGCCCATGTCGAAGGCCTGCTTGACGCGGGCGAAGGGGACTTGGTCGAAGCGGTTGGGGTAGGTGAGCAGTTCGTTGTGGTTGATCTTGACGAGGAAGGGGATTTTGTGGGCGTATTTACGGGAGACGGCGCCCAGGACGCCGAGCGTGGAAGCGACGGCGTTGCAGCCGCCTTCGACGGCGAGCTTGACGATGTTTTCAGGGTCGAAGTAGATGGGGTTCTTGGCGAAGCTTGCGCCGGCGGAGTGTTCAATACCCTGGTCGACGGGAAGGATGGAGACGTAACCGGTGCCGCCGAGGCGGCCGTGGTTCAGGATGGATTGAAAGTTGCGCAGCACATTGGGCGAGCGGTCGGTGGGGGCCAGGCACTGATCGACAAAGTTGGGGCCGGGGAGGTGGAGGGTGTCTTTGGGGAAGCCTTTAGCGGTGTAAGAAAGCAAAGCGTTGGCTTCGGAACCAAGAAGTTCGGCAATGTTTGTAGCCATGGAGTGTCCTGGGTGGGTTTGGGAGGGGCAATGCAGGGGGTTACGACAGATAGGTTTTTAGCAGGATTTTAGAGATTAACAAGGCTTGGGCGAAGTTTTGTGCACCTGGCGAGGCATGGGTGATTTTGAATGAGAGGGCATGGCTGATATCTTGTGCAGTCGGTCATAATGGGACGAGCGGCCCTGCAACCGCTTGAGGAATCAAGAAAACAGTGTCTGAAGACGGCAGATCCAAGTCACGAATCGATCCGATCCTCGCAACTCCGCACCGATCCAACGGATATCTTGTCAAGTGGATGGCCAGCCAGGGCCTTAAATACCCCGGCAAGTGCATTGAGTTGCTCACGCTCAACATCGTGCTGCTTGCGATATCGCTGGCGATCATCAGCATCACCGGCCTGATGGTCGACATCCTGCGCAAGGCCATTGACGACACCATTCCCGCCCCGACAGCGGTGTGGGGGATGGGGTTGCCGGCGTCCTGGTCTCCGCTGACATGCATCATCGTGCTTTGCAGCGTGATGGTGGCCTGCACGATCCTGCGCTTCATGCTGCGGTTGCGTGCGGTGATGTCGCAGGCCAAGCTGATTCAGGCCATTGTCGGGTCATTGCGGTCACGTATTTACGACAAGCTGCAACGCTTGAGCTTTCGATTCTTTGACGCCAATGAAACCGGCTCGATCATCAACCGCGCGACCGGCGATGTGAATAACATTGCGACCTTCACCGATCAGGCGGTGATCCAAGTGGTGGTCCTGGTGGTCACGCTCGCGGTCTACATGGCTTACATGTTGAACCTGCACCCGTTTTTAACGCTGATCGGCATGTCGACCACGCCGGTGCTCTTTGCGCTTTCGATCTGGTTTTCCAAGTCGGTCCGGCCCGCTTATGAAGAGAACCGCACGCTGTTTGACCGGCTGATTTTGATCGTCAGCGAAAACGCCCAGGGCCAGCATGTCGTCAAGGGCTTTGGCCGCCAGCAGGCGGAGATCGACAAGTTCCGCGGCGCAAACATCGCTTACCGCCAGCGTCAGCGCTGGCTTTTCAAGCAGGTGAGCCGTTATTCCGCCCTGGCCCAGGCGCTCACGCAGGCGAACATCATCGTCGTGCTGCTTTACGGCGGATACCTGGTGATCACCTCAGCCCAGGCGCACGAGGCCAACCCCAGCCTCACCGTGGGCAAGCTGATCGTGTTCACCGTGCTGCTGCAGAACTTTTCCGGGCAGGTCAACGCCATCGCCAACCTTGCCAAAACGCTTCAGCAGAGCATGACGGCCGCGGGCCGCGTGGTGCAGATTTTTGACGCCAAGCTGGAGATTGATTCCAAAGCGGACGCGATTGAAAAATCCAAGCTGCAGGGGCATGTGAAATTTGAAAATGTGACATTCGGGTACAACGCCGGGGAACCGGTGCTCAAGGATATTTCCTTTGAGGTCAAGCCCGGGCAGTGCGTGGCCATCCTGGGCGCGACCGGCGCCGGCAAGAGTTCGCTTCTGTCGCTCATCCCGCGTTTTTATGATCCGGATTCCGGTCGGATCACCATCGACGGTGTGGATTTAAGGGACATGAAACTGGAGGACCTGCGCCGCAATATCGGGCTGGTGTTTCAGGAGAGCGTGCTTTTTTCCAACACGGTGGCCAACAACATCGCCTTCGGCAAGCCCGGCGCGACACTGGAAGAAGTTAAAGCGGCGGCCAATGTCGCGGCGGCGGACAAATTCATCATGGAGATGTCCAAGGGATATGACTCCATCGTCGCCGAGGGCGGGCTCACGCTTTCGGGCGGGCAGCGCCAGCGCATCGCCATCGCGCGCGCGGTGATCCTCCAGCCTTCGATCCTCATTCTTGATGATGCCACGGCCGCCATCGATCCGGAAACGGAACACGAGATTCTTCTAGCCATGGACAACGCCATGAAGGGGCGGACGACGTTCGTCGTCGCGCACCGCCTCAGCACACTGCGCCGCGCGGATTTCATCATCGTGCTGGAGAACGGCCGCATTGCGCAGATCGGTACGCACGAAGAGCTTCTCAAACGTCCGGGCCGGTACAAAGAGATCGCCAGCCTGCAGTTTCTCGACCCCGAAAGCGAGGCGATCATCCGTGCGCGGCAATGGATGGATGGGCAGATCAGCACACTGCTTGAGCCTCCCGGAGCCCCCGGAGCCCCCGGCGCCTCAGGCACGGGGCCGGCTGCCGTTGGTGGGGGGAAACAGCCATGAGCAAGATTGAAGGCGTTAAGCAGATCAACACGCTGGCCCATGTCGTCAAAGAGGGCGATGAAGTTCGTACCCGCTCGCTGGAGCTTGGGCTTTACAAGCGGATGTTCCAGTACACCAAGCCGTACCGCGTCACGCTGTACCTGCTCCTGGTGTGGGTGGTGCTGCGTGCGATCCAGGGCCCGGCTTTGGCGTGGCTGCTGGCGCACACGCTTAACGGCCCGATTCAGGATGGCGACTTGCCCCGGCTTTATTTCTGGGTGGCCTGCTACGCGGCCATGAGCTTTTTCACCGACTACACCCTCATGCTCCGCCAGCATTACGCATTGGTGCTGGGCGAGGGCGTGATTCACGATCTGCGTGAGCACATTTTCCGTCACCTCCAAAGCCTTAACATGGGCTTTTTCTACACCACGCGCATCGGCCGCATCATCAGCCGCTTCACATCCGATTCGGAAAACCTCCGCGCCGGCATTCAGGACGCGATCTTTGTCGCCATCGTGAACATCGGATCGCTAGTCACCGCAGCGGCGATGATGCTTTACTCTGACCGCTGGCTCTTTCTGGTGGTGCTCTGCTGGTCGCCGATCTACTTTTTGATCTACCAGTTCTCCAAGCGGAAGCTGACGCACGCGCAGCGCATCGTGCAGGAAAGTTTTTCCCGCATCACCGCGAATCTCGCCGAATCCGTGGTTGGCATCCGTGTCACCCAGGGGTACGTGCGGCAGGATTACAACGCCGAACTCTTCACCAACCTGGTGATCGACCACACCGGCTACAACCTCGGCGCCTCCCGTGCGGCGGGCAATTTCAACAACATGATCGAGCTGTCCAACCAACTGGTTTTGGCCACGCTTTTCATGGTCGGCGGTTATCTGGCGCTTCAAACCACGCCGATGACCACGGTTAACCAGTTGATCGCGTTCTACTTCCTCACCAACATGCTGCTCACGCCGCTGGTGGCCATCGGGAACCAATACAACACCGCCATCACTTCCATGGCCAGTGCCGAGCGCGTGTTTGACATTCTCGACAGGAAGCCTGATTTCACCGATCCGCCGGATGCGGTTGTGCTGCCGCCCATCAAGGGGAAAGTGGAATTCAGGGACGTCACATTCGGCTACAACCCGGCCAAGCCCGTGCTGCACGATGTTTCCTTCACGGCACGCGCAGGGCAGACCATCGCCTTGGTGGGCCACACAGGCTCCGGTAAAAGTTCGATCATCAATCTGGTGTCCAAGTTCTATCTGCCCCAAAAGGGTGAACTGCTCATTGATGGGGTGGACATCCGCAAGATTCAATCCGGATCGCTGCACAGCCAGATGGGCATTGTGCTGCAGGGTAATTTCCTGTTCACCGGGACCATCCGCGAAAACATCCGCTCTGGGCGGCCTGAGGCCAACGACGAAGAGATTCTGGATGCATGCCGCGCCATTGATTGTCTGGACATCATCCAGGCGCTGCCTGATGGGCTGGACACCGTCGTGGGGGAACGCGGGGCGGGCATCTCCCTGGGCCAGCGGCAGCTCATCTGCTTCGCGCGCGCCATGTTGGTGAATCCCCGCATCATGATCCTTGATGAGGCCACCAGTTCCGTCGACTCCATCACCGAAGCGAAGATCCAAAAATCGCTGGCGATCATGCTCAAGGGCCGCACCAGCTTTGTGGTGGCCCACCGCCTGAGCACCATTCGCCATGCAAGCATGGTGTTGGTGCTTGACCACGGCCGCATCGTCGAGCGCGGGACGCACGAAGAGCTGCTGGCAACCGGCGGCGTTTACGCTAACCTTTACCTCCAATTCATTCGGGCGACGACGGCCTGATGAAGATGAGGTCTGGGTTTTGGGTCTTGGGTTCTGGCAAGAGGAAGAGGAAACGGCTCATGCGAATCCGGGAACAAATCTGACATGCCGGGGCGACTTGGTGTAAAGTGAAGAAACTGCACATTTTGCCGATAAGGCACATTAAGGAACGAACTATGTCTCACGATCACGGCCACGACCACAAGCACGACGAAAAGCACGATCACAAGCACGGCGAATCCTGCTCCTCCTGCGGTCACGACCACGGCCACAAGCACGAAGCCAAAACCAATGAACCCGCCTGGGTCGACCTCTGCAAGGTCTCCGACATTCCTGAGAAGGCCGGCAAGTTTGTCCAGGTGAACAAGAATTACCTTGCCGTGTTTAAGACCAAAGACGGCAGCGTGAAGGTGATCGACGATATCTGCCCCCATGCGGGCGGCAGCCTGGCCTCCGGCTGGGTGCAGGACGGCTGCGTGTTCTGCCCGCTGCACGGCTGGCCCTTCAAGCTGGAAAACGGCGAATGCCCTGACAACCCCTCCATCAAGGTTGCCACCTTCGAAGCCCGCGTGGTGGATGACAAGGTTCAGGCCTTTGTGAAGTAATCATGATCCACACCTGAGTCACGCAGACGTGGCTCAGGTGTGGATGATTTGGTGGGCCATGGCTGAAATAAAGCGGTTGATGTTGAATCGGGCGATTGCCGGAGCGCTGGCGCATTTGCCCATAGGGCGGCGCGTCGTTGTGGCGGTGGCGGGGATTCCCGGATCAGGCAAGAGCACGCTCTGTGAAAGTGTGGCGGAGAGCTGGAACAAGAGTGCGCCGGGGATCGCGCGCGTGGTGCCGATGGATGGGTTTCATTTACCCAATGCAGTGCTGGACGCCCGCGGTCTGCGCAAGCGCAAGGGGAGCCCGGAAAGTTTTGACTTGGCCGCGTTCAGAGCGCTGGCAGAACGGCTGGGGGACAGCGGAGAATCAGTCGTGTTTCCGATTTATGACCGCGCTCTGCATGAGCCGGTATTGCGTGATGAACCCGGCCAGCGAATCGACACGGCTTGCCGCATCGTGCTGGTCGAAGGGAATTACGTGCTGCTGGATGAGCCCGGCTGGCGGGATCTGGCCCCGTTGTGGAGCCTGAAATGCTTCCTGAATGTTCCGCTTGAGCAGGCCCGCACGGACGTCATTGCACGGCATATCCGCGGTGGACGTACTACCGAAAGCGCATTGGCGAATTATGAAGGCAACGACCTACCCAACGCGCAGCGCATTCTTGACCATATGGTCAAGCCGGATTTGACTCTGACGCGATGACTGCGTGTCTGCCTTTGCCGATATGCCAATGACGTGGCGAAAGGCGTGTGTCTGGATGTAGTGGTGAATGTGGCGGATTATGTGCGGGGCGCGCCAGTGACAGCAGAGTTGCTTTAAAGTTTTTTTCGATTTTTGGCCTGAAGATAGAGTGCTTCGGATGCCAGACCAGGTTCGAGTTCCAGCAAGCGGGCGGGAAGATCCATGGTTGCGTGAATAACAGTTAAGACGAGAACGGTATTGAGGTGATAGTCACAGACCAGGAAATGTTTTTTGACCCGATAGAAGAAGAGACCTGGAGCAATGCTCGGTTGCAGCGACAAGATGGAAGGGTCTTGGCTGATCTGATCCAGAGCGAGTGAAATGTCACTGAGGTATTTATCGGCAACTTTCTGGCCCCATTGACCGATCGAATAACGTTCAATCTCGCGCAGATCAGAGATCGATCTTTGTGTGAGATGGATGACCGCTTTGGGGGATTTTTTCTTGCGTGCGCTCAATCCGCGGTTTTTCTGAGTAATTTCTTCAAGTCGCCACGATAGGTGGCTGTACGGCCATGAATCGCATCTTGATATCCATCCAAAATAGCGTCACGGACGCGTGCGGCTTCCAATCGTTCTTTTTTCTCCCGAAGCACTTCACGCACAAATTCGTCCGGTGTGGCAAATAAGGTGCCCTCTCCGCTGTTTTCGTCTAGAAAGGCACGGAGCGAGTCAGTAAGTGCTAAGTTGAGTGTTGAACTCATAAGATATTTTCCAGGCGGCTAAGTGAATTCTATAGCGTTCCTGGAATTAGTAAAAGGAAATTTAAAGCAACTGACGACACCTCTGCACTGTGAGCGTGGAGTAGGCAGAACGTGCTCACCAAGACGTGAGTCATTGCCATATGCTTCAAAGGCTAGTGATCTTTCAAGTGCCAATTGACGGATCGACTTCTCTGCGTGCCATGCTCTCGTCCGCGTGAGCATGTCTTTTCTGCTTCTTCCATCTATCATTTTTCACTTGAAAGACCACTAGTCGATCAGGCCGATTCGCGCGCCAGGCGCTTGATATCAGCGAGTTTCGGCTTGGCCTTCTTATTGACGACGCCTTCGTCGATCACAAACGTGTGGCGGGTGTTGTCCTGCTCGGGGAGGTCGTACATGAGGTCGAGCATGAGCTCTTCCATCACGCCGCGCAGGGCGCGGGCTCCGGTGTCGCGGTCCAGGGCGCGCTTGGCCAGGATGCGCAGGGCGCCGGGAGTAAACTCCAGGTTGGCGTTTTCCATGCCGAAGAAGTGCTGGTACTGCTTGACCAGGGCATTCTTGGGCTCCGTGAGGATCTGGACGAGCGTGTCCTCAGTGAGGGGCATGAGGGGGGTGATGATCGGCAGGCGGCCGATGAATTCGGGAATGAGGCCGAACTCGGTGAGGTCTTCGGGCTGCACCTGTTCCAGGAGAGCGCCCTTTTCCTTGAGCTGGTCGTTCTGGTTATGCGTTTCCGCGGCAAAGCCAATCGCTTTCTTGCCCAGACGGCGCGAGACGATTTCCTCCAGCCCCACGAAGGTGCCGCCGCAGATGAAGAGGATGTGGCTGGTGTCCATCTGGATGTAGGGCTGCTCCGGGTGCTTGCGCCCGCCTTGGGGCGGCACGTTGGCGATGGTGCCTTCGAGCATCTTCAGCAGGGCCTGCTGCACGCCTTCGCCCGACACGTCGCGGGTGATGGAGACGTTGCCCTGGGTTTTGCCGATCTTGTCGATTTCGTCGACGTAGATGATGCCGCGCTGTGCGGCTTCAAGATCGAAATCAGCATTCTGGAGCAGTTTGAGGAGAAGGTTCTCGACGTCTTCGCCCACGTAGCCGGCTTCGGTGAGCGTGGTGGCGTCGCCGATGGCGAAGGGCACGTTCAAGATTTTGGCCAGCGTGCGGGCCATCAGGGTCTTGCCTGAGCCGGTGGGGCCGATCAGCAGGACGTTGGATTTATCGATTTCCACGCCGTTGTCTTTGCCGAGCGTGGAGAGGCGCTTGTAGTGGTTGTGCACGGCGACCGAAAGGGAACGCTTGGCCTTGTCCTGGCCGATGACGTAGGAGTCCAGATGCTCTTTGATGGTGCGGGGGCTGGGGATGGGGCCCGGCTCAGGCGCGGTCACGCCGACTTTGGTTTCGGCTTTTTCGCTCTTGGCTCCGCCTTTTTTGTCCTGGCGGAAGATGTTGTGGCACAGGTCGGTGCAGTTGCGGCAGATGTAGACGTTGTTTGGGCCTTCGACCATGGGGCCCACTTCGCGGGAGGATTTGCCGCAGAAGGAGCAGACCGTGCCGGACTTGCCGCCACCGCCGCGACCGCCGCCGCCGGAGCCTTGTGAGTCATTGGAATCGTTCTGAGAATCGCGGGACTTACCGTTGGCCATGGCGTTTCCTGATGTTGTCGGGCCCGATGAATCGGGGCGAGCGGGAACTAAAGGGAAAATTCGCTGCGTAGGAACGTTTGATTATATCACCATAGTTCGCCGTTGCGAGGATTCGGAGATGTGCCGGAAGGGGGGCCTTTGGGTGGACCGGCATCCGGCGACGCGGGCGGTGGGGAGTCGGGGGTGGAAGGGGGTTCCTCCGGCGCTCCGGCGCGGGCCATGGCTTTTTGATACTCCCGCTCGCTCAGGAGGCCCTGGTCTTTCAGGCGCTGGATTTCCTGGATGGAAAAACCAGCCTCGGTCGGCGCGGCCTTCTGGCCCTGCGCGGCAACCGTGGCGCCTTTCACCCGCTGAACGAGCCAGATCATCGCACCCAGGGAGAGGAGCCCAATGCCGGCATACAACAGAAGATCGGCCGTGAAATAGTTTGTGAAGTTTGTGAAAAGGGACTGGGATTGATCGCCGGCGGCATTTGAGGCGGCAGGGGCTGTGGGTGTCAGAGAGATATTCGGGGGCGCTGGTGGGAAGGTAGGCCGGGTTGTTTGCGTGGCCGCAGGCTCAGGGGGCGCTGGAGAGGGAGGTGTGGACTGAGCCGGCTTTGCGGGCTGCCATGAGGGCTGAGTGGTGGCGCTGGGTTTAGTGGTGGGGCTGGTCCAGGCTTGGGCGTGCGCGTGGCATGAGAAAACAACCTCTGCCAAGAGGAAGCAGGCAAAAAAAAACGCCGCCTGCACGGCTCGACGGGTCTTGGGGTCAAGACCTGACGAGCCGTGCAGGCGGGCGGTGGACTGCACGTTGCTGTCGGAGGGCCGGTGCGTCTGGTGACAGGACAAGCTTTTGTGGATGCCTCTGTTCACACGCATTCGCGGAGATCTCCTTCAGGGATTACTTCTTGGGGTATTCGCCTTCGGTGACTTTAGCCTTTTCAAGGATCTTGTCGAGGGTCTTCTGTTCGCGAAGCTGGAGGTACAGGCTTTCGATCTCGCCGGAGCGGATGAATTCCTGGCGGAGCTTCTCGGGACGGCGACCCTGCTGCCAGGCCATGAAGGAGATGCGGTTGTTGACTTCGTCTTCGGAGACTTCGATCTCCAGGTTGCGCGCGGCCTGGTCGATGATGAAGAACAGCTTCAACTGCTTGCGTGCTTCGTCTTCGCTGTTCTTGCGCATGTCAGCGATACGCTGTTCGATTTCCTTCTCCGGGGTGCCGCGGTAGGTCAGGTCCATGGCCTTGCGGCGCAGGAGGCGGGAGGTCTGACGGCTGGTGAGGCCTTCGGGGAGGGAGAGTTCGACCTTCTCGCTGAGGTAGTTGCAAACCTGCTCGTGCTGAGCGGAGGTCTGCTGGATCTTGTTGCGCTGCTCAGAGCTTTCGCGCACGGCGGTCTTGAGTTCTTCCTCGGTGGAGACGCCGTAGCTGCTCTGGATCGATTCCAGGGTGGCGGGCTGGACGCGGAAGACCTTCTCCAGCTTCATGGAGATGGTGATGGGCTGGTTCTTGATCTTGTCGTTCTCGTGGCCTTCGGGGCCCTTGGTGGAGATGACGAGGGTTTCGCCGGTCTTCTTGGCGGTGGCCTGCTTGCCGAGGTCTTCGACGACGATGCCTGCGATGTGGCCGCGGTGGTTGAGTTCTTCGCCGTTGACGAGGATGAAGCCGCCGGGCTGTTCAAACAGGGCTTCGGATTCCGGGGCGGCGTTTTCACCGGCGTGGATCTTGATGTGGCCCTGGACGTAGTCCTTGGCCTGGATCTGGACGCCTTCGCCTTCGATGGGGTCCATCTTGCCGTTGCGTTCGCGGAGGTTTTCGATTTCCTTGGAGATCTGTTCGTCGGTCACTTCCAGCTTCGGCTTGATGACTTCAATGCCATCAAGGTCGGGAAGCTTCACTTCGGGAGCGACTTCAACTTCAACGACATAGGTCAAAGGGCCGGATTCCGGGAGCTTGATGTCGCGGAAGTTCTTCACATCCGGGTCGCCGATGACTTCCAGCTTCTGGTCTTCCACGGCCTGGGAGTAGGACTCGGAGATGATCTGGCCGCGCACGTCTTCGCGGATGGCGGATTCAAAGCGCTTCTTGAGGAGGCGCATCGGGGCGCGGCCCTTGCGGAAGCCGGGGAGGGCTGCGTCGCCCTGGACCTTCTTGAATTCTTCTTCCAGGCGGGCGGCAATGCGCTCGGCGGGGATTTCAATGGTCAGCGACTTGCGGGCCGGGCCCGAGTCGGCGACGGTGACGGTCTGCACGCCGCGGGGGAGGCCGGGTTCAGTGGCTTCGGCGGCGGCGACGGGTGCGGTTTCTTCGGACATGAGAGATGCTTCCTTTAAGGAAATGAGATTTCCAATGGGGGTAGGACCATTGGGGCGCTTGTTCATATGAATTGATCAAACGCGTGGCGGGGAATTTCGAGGGCCTGTGCGCCGCGGGGGATTGCGGAGCTGAAACAGGAACCCGGCCAGAGCGACCCACGCCTGACCCGGGCACGCGCCGGGTCGGTATCTCGCTCTGAACAGAAGGCTTATTGTGGGGGAGAAGGGGGATGGTGTCAATTGGGGGATTTGCGAGTTGGGTTCTGGGTATTGGGTGTTGTCAGAGTAAATATGGAGAATGGGTGTTGACTGGTATGAGGGCAGACGTGGTTTTGTGGATGTATTGGTTGGGGGTTTGCAAAGCGGCTGAATTTTGTATAATGCTTGGCTCTTTACGAACCGATAGACCATCGGCGTCGGGCTCATGGCTTGACTAAAGACCTTTAAAAAGGCCCGTTTAAGCGGGCGAGAACGCAAGGAGCGAAGCAGTGGCTAAGAAAGAAATCACCTCCGTATTCAAAATCCAGGCCCCAGGTGGCTCCGCAACCCCCGCCCCGCCGCTCGGCCCGGCCCTGGGTCAAAACGGCGTCAACCCCGGCCAATTCATCCAGCGCTTCAACGAAAAAACCAAGCACCTCAACGGCAAAGTCGTTGGTTGCGTGATCACGGTCTATAAGGACCGTTCATTCGAATTCGAACTCAAGGAACCGCCCGCAGCAGTTCTCCTGCTCGACGCGGCTGGTGTCCAAAAGGGCTCCGGCGTTCCTAACAAGGAAAAGGTCGGCAAGATCACTAAGGCCCAGCTTGAGGGCGTGGCGAAGCAGAAGATCAAGGAAATGACGGCCCACTCCGTGGAAGCCGCGATGCGCACCCTGGCGGGCACGGCCCGTTCCTGCGGTGTGACGATCGAAGGGTAAATCAGCAAGGCTGGGCGGCTTAACGGCTTGTCCGGCCTGGTTTGATTTACAAATAAACGAATCTGACAAGTTGTCATCGGCCTACCACGGGCCTTAACACGTGGGAGATGGCCCGGCTATTCCGGGCTGATCGAAAGGATCGTCTGATGCCAAGGCAAGGCAAACGTTACCGTGCGGACTCTGAGGGTTGGGACAAGGAACAAGCGCTGGTTCTGGCCGACGCGGTCGCGAAGGTTAAGTCCTTCAAGAAGACCAAATTCGACCAATCCGTCGACATCGTCGTCCACCTCGGGATTGACCCCAAGCAAGCGGATCAGCTCGTGCGCGGCGCTCTGGCGCTGCCCCACGGCATCGGTAAGAGCAAGCGCGTCATCGCGTTCTGCCGCGATGACCAGGCTGCGAGCGCGAAGGCTGCTGGCGCGATGGAAGCCGGCGGCGAAGCGCTGGTGAAGAAAGTTGAAGCGGGCTGGCTTGATTTCGACGTGGCCATCTCCGGCCCGGACATGATGCGCATCGTCAGCCGCCTTGGTAAGGTGCTGGGCCCCAAGGGCCTGATGCCTTCGCCCAAGTCCGGCACAGTGACCCCGAACATCGACCAAGCCGTTCGCGAATACGCGGCCGGTAAGATCGAGTTCCGCAACGACGCGAACGGCAACGTTCACGCCGTCATCGGCAAGCACAGCTTTGATACGCAGAAGCTGATCGAAAACGCGCAGGCGTTCCTCGACAACATTCAGCGCATCCGCCCCACCACCGCGAAGGGTCAGTACGTCAAGAAGGTCTCCATCAAGGCGACCATGACCCCCGGCGTGATCGTTCAGCTCTAATTTCCTCCGTGTCCTCCTCGTTTTGATCAAACACATCGAAGCGATTGAATAAGAATAAAAGGATTTGCCATGAGCAAGCCAGTCAAAGCACTCATCACCGCGTCATACAAGAACAGGTTCAAGGACCTGGACGGCGCGGTTGTCCTGTCCATCCGTGGTATTTCATCCAACGACACCAACGGCTTCCGCAGCAAGCTCGCTTCCAAGAGCGTGAAGCTGACTGTGGTGAAGAACGCCCTGGCCGCTTCGGCGTTCAAGGGTTCGGGCCTTGAAGAACTCGGCAAGCTGCTTGCCGGTTCCTGCACGATCGCCTATGGCGGCGAAAGCGTCGTCCAAGTGGCGCGCGAAGTGCTCGAAGTGTTCAAGGACAACAAGAACGTCGAGATCAAGGCCGCCATCATGGACGGCACGATCTTCTCAGGTAAGCAGGTTGAGGATCTCTCCAAGTACCCCACCCGCCCCGAAGCACAGGCCCAGACGGTCACCTTCATCCTCAGCCCGGCACGCAACCTGGCTGGTGCGATCGTTGGTCCCGGCCGGAAGATCGCCAGCATCGTCAAAGCCATCGAAGACAAGAAATCCAAGGAAGAGCCCGCGGCGGCCTAATGGCCAGCCAGGTTTATTCCCTCCCGCATCTTTAGCTTTCGACTGGCCCCTCGGGGTTAAACGGGAACGTGTGTTCCTGCCTCTTGAAAGCAAGGTTTCCTAACTAGGAAGGTTTGAAAAATGTCCGAATTCGCAACCGATATCAAGGAACTGGGCGACAAGCTCGTCGGCCTCACCCTCAAGCAGGCCGTTGAACTCGGCAAGTACCTGAAGGAAGTCCACGGCATCGAACCCGCTGCCGGCGGCGGTGGCGGCGGCGCAGCGGCTCCTGTCGCGGCTGCCAAGGAAGTGGAACAGACCGCGTTCGACGTGGTCCTCAAGGCCGTTGGCGCGAACAAGATCGCCGTCATCAAGGTCATCCGCGAAGCGACCGGTCTGGGTCTGAAGGAAGCCAAGGAATTGGCGGAAGCAGCGCCCAAGGCCGTCAAGACCGCGCTGGCCAAGGCCGATGCGGAAGCCCTGGTCGAGAAGTTCAAGAAGGAAGGCGCGGAGATGGAAATCAAGTAATTTCCAGCTTCCGACTGCTTCTTGCAGCCTGAATCAAAAACAACCCGGCGTTATGCGCCGGGTTGTTTGTTTTTGGGGCAATTGGGGAGGGTTAATGGTCCGCAAGGCAGCAACACGAGAGAGATAGGGGCGCTGGGATGAGTTATTGGGGGAGGCCGGTGGAGTAGTAGTTCCAGAGCGCCAGGGACCCTTTTTCGTAGAGGAGGCCTGCCGCGTAGGAATAGCCGGAGTTGCTGTTGGAGCGGGCGGTGGAGAGGTCCCAGCCTTCTTTGGTCATGCTGTAGTAGATATAGGCAGGTTCGGTATTGACGGGGTCTTTGCCGCCGAAGGCGACATGGCCGTCGTGGAACTGAATGTTGACGCCATTGGAATGCATCGAGTTGTAAGACCCGGCGTTGCTGTTCCAGTATTCGAAGTCAACCGCAACGGCGTCGGAGGGGCGCCAATCCTGGGCTTTGCCCCGTGAGGCGCCGCGGGGCATCCACCAGCCGCGGAAGGAATAGTCGATGCGGCCTGAGCCAAATTGGCTGAGGCAATCCCAGGAGGAACCGCCGCCTTGCGGGTTGACATAGTATTGGCCGTTCCCGGAATCGGGTTTGGCAAGTGCTTGTGTGATGCGGCTGAATTCCTTGTAGACCTGGATTTCAACCCAGCGCATTTGTGTGATGCCGTCGTTGCGGAAGCCTGGGGAGTCGGGGCATTCCAGGAGAGGGATTTTGGCGTTTGCGGTGATCGGCGGGAGGTAGCCCAAGGCGTAGAACCAGCCGTAGCCGACCGGATAGGTTTTACCGGCACCTAAGGGGCAAGTGGTGGCGGAACTGCTGGTGATGGCGGAAATGCAGTTGGTGGCGGGTACCCCGGCGTTAACGGTGTGTTTGGTTTTGGTGATGGCAACAAAGCCGCCGCAATCCGTGGAGTACTGGGCAAGCATTTGAGCGTGTTGGCGCATATTAGAGGCACAGACGGTCCGTTTGGCGATGCTACGCGCCTCCTTGATGCCGGGGAGCATCAAGGTCAACAGGATTGCGACAATAGCGATGACGACAAGGAGCTCGACCAGAGTGAATGCCCGAAGGATTGAGTTTGTTTTGAATTTCAGGAATGTCATCGTTGTATAAAATGGAATTTTAATGTTATTACATTACGAGGGCGCGGTTGAATGTCAATACAAATGTAAGCCGTGGCATGCGCTGATGTGACTGGTTGTTTTTTTGAAGATGTCGAATAGAGTCATGGATCTATGAGCGATCCCTCTCAAATGCGTAAGAATTACATGCAGGCCGGTTTGCTGGAGAGCGACCTTGCCGCGCATCCCATTGACCAATTTACGGTGTGGTTTAAGCAGGCCGTGGAAGCGAATACCGGGGAGTGGTATGAAGCGAACACGATGACTTTGGCGACGGCGACACCCGATGGAATGCCTTCGGCGCGGATTGTACTGCTCAAGGGTGTGAGCCCGGATGGGCTGACGTTTTTTACGAATTACGAGAGCCAGAAGGGGCGGGAACTGGCGGAGAATCCGAGGGCGGCGGTGGTGTTTTTCTGGGCACAACTGGAGCGGCAGGTGAGGGTGAGCGGGGTGGTGGAGCGGCTGACGCGGGAGGAGTCGAAGGCGTATTTTGAGACGCGGCCGAGGGGGAGCCGGCTGGGTGCGCGGGCGTCGAGGCAGTCGAGCGTGGTTGGGTCGCGTGAGGTGTTGGAGAAGGAATTGGCGGAGCAGGAGAGGCTGTTTGGGGGTGAGGGTGTGGATATGCCGGACTATTGGGGTGGGTATCGGTTGAAGCCGACATATTTTGAGTTTTGGCAGGGTAGGCCGAGCCGTATGCATGATCGTCTGGTGTATCGACTGGAGGGTGGGAGTTGGAAAGTGGAGCGGCTGGCGCCTTGATGCTGGGGTGGTGGTTGTAAGTTATGGCGAGGATTTGATTTGTGAAATTATATAAAAATGTAATATTTTTTGTATCTTTACATTGACATGAAAAGTGAGATTGATACAATATAGGGGTTGGAAGTGCGTTTGAGGGCTTATGGGCTTATGGGCTTATGGGCTTATGGGCTTATGGGCTTATGGGGTGATGGGTGTGTTCCGGGTAGAATCTTGGACTTTTCATGGAGAATGGCGCGTGATCGATCTGTTTTTGAAATTCAATCGGACGGAACAGTCGCTTTTGTGGGCGTCTGTGGTGTGCTTTCTGGTGGGCGTGACGGTGTATCCGATCATGACGTGGGTGGGGTATCCGGACGCGCTGGCGGTGCAGGTGATGATTTATTTTTTGCGCACGGGGGGCGTGGTGCTGTTCCTGTCGCTGGGGATGTCGATGTGGCGGTACATGCGGCCGGTGCGTGTGGGTGAGGAGGCGGGGGAGGGTGCGTGGGACCCAGCGCAGGCGCCGAAGATGCCGCGGAAACTGGGGGCTGAGTCGGGCACGGTTGCTTATGAAGTTGTGCTGACGGAGTCGGGGGAGAACAAGATTTCGGTGATTAAGTTAATCCGGGAGGTGACGGGTTTGGGTCTGAAGGAGGCGAAGGATCTGACGGATGTGACGCCGTCGGTGGTGAAGGTGGGAATGGACAAGGAAGCGGCGAATGCACTGGTGAAGCGGTTTGAGGAGGAGGGGGCGAGGGCGCGGGTGAATTTGAGGGAAGGGTCTGGGGTCTAGGGTCTGGGGTCTGGTCAGAGAAGAGGGAGTGAACGGATCCAAGGCATGAGTGATCATTGGCGACTGTACGGGTGGGGAGTGATGTGATGACCGAAGAATTGACGTTTCATGTGGCGTTGTATCAGCCGCAGATTCCGCCGAACACGGGGAATATATCGCGGCAGTGCGTGGGGATGAACGCGCACTTACACTTGATTGGTCCTTGCGGGTTTGAGATCACAGATACGCGGGTGAAGCGTGCGGGCTTGGATTATTGGGACAAGCTAAGGCTGACGGTGCATGAATCGCCGGCGGCTTTTTTAGAGTGGCTGGGTGAGAGGAAGCCGTGGCTGGTGACGCGGTTTGGGGCGTTGAGGTACGACAAGCCGAGTTATCAACGGGGTGATGTGCTGCTTTGCGGAAGTGAGACGACGGGGCTGCCGGAGGATTGGCTGGCGCGGTGGCCGGAGCGGCAGGTGGTGATACCAATGGCGGGAGGTATCCGGAATTTCAATTTGTCGAATGCGTGCGCGATTGTGCTGGC
This sequence comes from uncultured Phycisphaeraceae bacterium, assembly GCA_964527265.1. Lineage (GTDB taxonomy): Bacteria > Planctomycetota > Phycisphaerae > Phycisphaerales > Phycisphaeraceae > CAZGOM01. The sequence goes on from CAZGOM010000008.1 coordinate 16,658, forward strand.
GCAGGCGTGTTTGAAGGCGGGAGTTTGGGGGGAGTAGGTCCCGAGTCCCGAGTCCCAGTCCAGAGTCTCGAGTCGAAGAGAAGAGTTAGCGGTGGGTGGTGTTTTTGTTGGCGCGGGCAAGACACATCGCAACTGAGGACAGTTGCAATGTGCCACCCGGATTGATCAGTCGGGTTTTAGGACGAGGTTGTCGCGGTGGATGACTTCGGCGAAGGCGGGTTTGCCGAGGATTTTTTCGAACTGGTTGGATTTCTGGCCCATGATGGCGCGGGATTCAGCGGAGTTGTAGTTGATGAGTCCGCGGGCGATTTCGAGGCCGGAGGGGCTGAGGATCTGGACGACGGCGCCGCGGTCGAATTCGCCGTCGATGCTGGTGATGCCGGAGGCGAGGAGGCTTTTGCCGCGCTGGGAGAGGGCGGTGGCGGCGCCATCGTCGATGGTGAGGGTGCCGGAGTGGCGCTTGGTGAAGGCGATCCAGCGGGAGCGGCTGTCGAGCTTTTTGGCTTTGGGTGCGAAGAGGGTGCCCAGGTCGTCGCCCTGGAGGACCAGACGGGTGAGGATGTCGGGCTCACGGCCGGGAGCGATGACGGCGACATGGCCGGAGGAGGTGACTGCGTAGGCGGATTGGAGCTTGGTGGTCATGCCGCCGGTGCCCAGGCCGGAGGTTTCCTTGCGGTCGAGCTCCATGACTGCGGCAACATCGGGGACGAAGGGGATGCGCTGGTTTGCGGAATCGAGGAGGCCGGGAACGACGGTGAGGAGGATGAGAGCATCGGCCTGGACGGCATTGGCCATGAGGCCGGCGAGCATGTCGTTATCGCCGAAGCGGATTTCATCGACGGCGACGGTGTCGTTTTCGTTGACGATGGGGATGCAGTTGAGTTCGTGGAGCTTGTTTACGCAGTTACGGATGTTGAGAAAGCGGGTGCGGTCGTCGAAGTCGTTGCGGGAGAGGAGGATCTGGCCGACAGGACAGCCGATGGTTTCGAAGGCGTCGTGCATGTGGGTCATGAGACGGCGCTGGCCGATGGCGGCGACGGCTTGTTTATCGACGACGTCCTTGGGGCGGGTCTTTAGGTTGAGTTCGGCAACACCGGCGGCGATGGCGCCGGAGGAGACGATGGTGACCTGCTTACCGGCGGCGCGAAGGAGACCGATCTGGCGGGCGATATCGCGGATGTAGGCGGTATCGATGCGTTTATCTGGGCCGGTGAGGATTTGCGTGCCGAGTTTGACGACCAGGCGTGTGGCGTTTTTGAGAAGGGTCTGGCGTGCGGATTGGGCGGGAGTGGTCATGGGGGCGATATTGTAAGGCGAGGGGCGGCGAGGGGGTAGCTGGGGATGGGGTTAGGGGATTGCAATGTGCTTCAGGGGAGCGTTGTGAGGAAAGTTTTTTAGCAGGATTCGCAAGATTTTAAAGATTGACACGATGGTTGCGGGAGGCTGGGGGATGGTTTTGTTTTCGTTGGAGGTATAAATTTTGCTTTGGGTTTGACGTCTATCTATTGTAGGATTGGATGGACGACGTAAATGTCGAGATCGAAATTTCCGGTGGAAGAGGGTTCCAGGGCATGCCTTGAGTCAAAGTTGGAGGGTGCGTGATGAAACGAGGGATCAGGGGATCGTACGGTGGTTTTTCATTGGTTGAACTGCTGGTGGTGATCACGATTGTGGGGGTGCTGCTGGCGATTTTGCTGCCATCGCTGAAAAATGCGCGGGAAGTGGCGCTACAGGCACGATGCGGGGCGCAACTGCGGCAGGCAGGGGTGCCGATGTTCACCTATGCATTCGACCATAAGGATTGGGCGCCCTTCAAGGTGTCGTACGCATACCCCAGTGCGTATTACAACGAGACGGGACGGTGGGTGGAACATTATTTCCCCAATGGAAATGTGTTGCGGTGCCCGACGGATGTGCCTTACGGGGCGGACAAGGTGGTGGGGGGATTGAAGTGGAACAACGGGATCTACTCGTCCTATCACCTGGTGTTTGCGCTGGGGAGCTTATATAAGAACACGACGTCGGTGGACAAGGCGGACGTGTTTTACGGTTGGCGGATCGATGAGCTCACCAACGAAGGGGGGCCGCTGCCGAATCTGCAATATCTGGGGCGCAAAATCACGTACATCAATTATTGGGGCGAGGATACAACCGTCACGTTTGCGGCGCCGTCGGGGCAGGCCATGGCGGTGGATGCGTGGGCGCCCTCGACGGCGGGGCCGGGCGGATTTAATCCGCGTACGGTGAGGATGGCGGTGCCCGGGGCGGCGACGACTTCCGTGCCGACCACGGCATACAAGCCGGTGATGCACCCGTATTCAAACGGCACGAGCATTTTGTATGCGGATGGGCACGTGCAGTGGAAGAATGCCGATTCAGTAAAAGCACGGATGCGGTGCATTCTTTCGCCCAATTCGATCCGGATTTACTGGTGAGCCGGTGAGTCTTTAAGACATGTGCGAGCCGGGCAGGTAAATGCGCTGGGCTTGCGCTTTGGGTGCTCCCGGTGGGTGGATTGGCGTTTCTGCGGGGTGCGGACGATACTTGGCGGATTGTGTGAGGCGATCGCTTTTTAAAGAAAGTGCGACGATGAAGCTGAATTCATTTCGTGTTGTGGTGGGGACGCGGCCTGGGGTGTTGACGTGGTGCGCGGCGGATTATTCGCGTGCGAAGGGGGTGGAGAAGGTGCGGGTGATACATGAGATGACGCGGTCGGACACGTTTGATGCGTGCCGTGTGGAATTTTCAACGGATAACGGTGCGAGCTGGGGCGGGACGCGGGAGGTGTTGGCGCATGAGTCGCGGGCGACGGGGATGTTTCGGATCATCCGGCGGCAGGGTGTGGTGGATGTGAAGACGGATCGGTTTTTGCTGGTGTACAACGAGGGGCTGCTGCCGACAGACAATCCGAAAGAGGGGATGAAGCAGTGGTATCTGAAGTATGAGGTGTCGGTGGATGGAGGGCGGAGCGCGCTGGTGAATGAGCAAGTGGTGCAGAAGGGTTTTTATGCGGAGCATCCGCTGGAGGGGGTTTTTACGGGGCGAAACAGCGCGATGATCGGTGATTACACGTGCAAGCCGATTTTTTTGAAGAGCGGGAAGATATTGGTCCCGTTTCAGATTTCGGGGCTGGGGCCAACGTTTGAGTACCACAACCCCTCGGGGGCGATGACTTTTCACCAGGCGGGGGTGCTGCATGGGGTGTGGCGCGCGGATGGGGGCGTGACGTGGGAGACGAGCCGACAGGTGCCGCTGTCGCATGAGAGATCGACACGCGGGGCGATTGAGCCGACATTGATGGAGTTTCCGGATGGGCGGGTGCTTATGGTTTGCCGGGGGAGCAATGATGTGAGCCCGTGGCTGGAGGGGCGGCGTTGGTATACGGTGTCGGAGGATGGAGGGTTGACGTGGAGTGCGATGGAGCCGTGGCGTTGGAGGGGTGGGGAGGCGTTTTATTCGCCGAGCAGTTGCTCGCAGTTGGTGAGGCATTCGAGCGGGAAGTTTTATTGGTTTGGGAATATATCGCCGGAGAACACGCGGGGGAATTTGCCGCGCAGGCCGATGGTGTGCGTGGAGGTTTGCCCGGAGACATTGATGCTTAAGCGTGAGACGGTGTTTGTGGTGGATGACCGGAGGCCGACGGATGACGAGGGGGTATTGTTGTCTAATTTCTCAGTGCATGAGGACCGGGTGACGGGTGAGTTGATATTGAATATGAGCCGGTTGTTTGCGGATAAGCCGCGGGACTGGACGAGTGATGCGTATGAGTATCGGGTGGGAGTGTAGGTGTTGTATTGATTCACGGGTGTTTTTATTCCAAGGGGAATTGTGATGCGGATCAGGATGTTTTGGCTGTGGGCAGGGTTGGCGGTTTGCATGGCGTTTGCGGGCGGCTGCGCGGGGAACAGGGAGTCGGGAAATGGGGAGCCGGGAAAGGGGGAGGCGGCAGCGCAGACGCAGGAGGCTGAGGGGTTCACACGGCTGTGGATTGGGGAGGGGCGGGAAGGGCGGTTGTGCCAGACGCCGTTTGTGAGAGAGGGGTGGGTGTACATGCAGACAGTCGCGGATAGCGGGCAGGTAACGCTGAGGAAGCGGAACCTGATGACGGGGAAAGACGCGTGGGCGGTGGAATTGGAGGCGGCGGAGGCGATGACGGGGGTGGTGAGCACGGGGAAGGTGGTGATCGACTCAACGGGAGTGGGCGGAAAGACGCTGGTGGGGCGCAGCGATGCGACGGGGGCGGTGTTGTGGTCGGTGGCGCTTAAGGGATGGGGACAGGGGGCGGGGTGCCTGATTGATGGGCTGTATATCGCGGTGACGACGGAGGGGAAGGTGTACGCGGTGGAAAGCGCGAGCGGGAAGGTGCGGTGGCAAGTGAATGTGGGCGGTCCGATCAGGAGCACGCCGGTGGGGCGCGGGAAGGGCGTGCTGGTGGTTTGCACCGATGGACGGCTGTATGAGCTGGACCTGGCTTGGGGAGGGGTGAAGTGGTCGATGAAGCTTGGGGAAGGGGTGGTGGGAGACCCGGTTGTGGCGGGGAAATACCTTTTTGTGGGGGTGTACCAGAATGCTCCCATCGTGGCGAAGATGGCGTCGGTGGATTTAAATAAAAAAGAGGTGGTGGCGAAACATGTGGATTGGACGGAAGGAGTGATTGCGCGGGCTGAGGATGATGAGCGTGTAACGGTGTTTGTGACCGGGCCCCAGGGGTTGATGGCGGTGGCGGCACATAACCAGCATTTGCTGTGGGAATATCCAATGGGGTGGTCGCGGTACGCGCGGGCGGTGTTGATGGGTGATCAACTTGTGATGGCGTTTAAGAAAGAGGACGACGACGCGGCGGCTGATGAGGTGGTGGGGGTGTCAGTGAGGGGGGGCGGGCTGGAGGCACGGAGAAAGGGGGGCGCGATCATGGTTTATGAGGAGGGAAAAGTGATGATTGGGCAGGGCGGGGATGTGGTGGTGCTGGATGGACTGGAGGGCGTGGAGGCGTGGAAGATCGGGAAGATGAAGCTTGAGATATGGAGCCTGGGGAGGGCAGGGGCGTATGGGCAAAGGTGGTCTGACTGGTATGGGAGCATGCGGGGGAGGGTGAAACTGGTGCGAAGGGAGGTGGTGGACAGGACAATGCTGCTTAAGTTGAGGCTGGTATTTGACGCGCGGGAGAGGTCGATGCCGGTGTGGGTGGCATTTGCGAGCGGGTGGGTGACGTGGCGGGTGGTGGATGAGGAGGGAAGGACGGTGGATTATGTGGATCTGGGAGGAAGCGGATCGAAGGTCACCGCACCGCGGACAGATGTGTTTGTGCCACGGGACAGTCTTGTGGAGTTTGAGGTGCCGGAAGAAAGCTTGAGCGTGCCACTGGATAAGGCGGCGAAGGCCACGGGGATGGGCGGGCGGCGCTTTGATCCTTTGGCAGGGAAGGCGTATTACCTTCAAGTGACGATGGGGACACGGGGTGGGAACAGGGACGATCATGAGGCGAATGTCTTTACGGGACGCATGGAATTCCCGTTGGTGAGAATACCGCTGGGATTGGAGGAATTGAGCAAAGAGGAAGCGGTGCGGCGTATTGCGTTTGACGGGCCCCTGCTGTTCTCCCCGGAGAGCGATGAGCGCATAGACGCGATAGGGCGGATGTCGCTGATTGATGATCCGGGTGTGATTGAGTGGTATGTGAAGGCGCTGGGAAGTGCGGACCCATTTGTGATTTACAGTGCGATTGATGGATTATGCCGAAGACAGGAACCGGAGGCGTTTGATGGATTGATGAAGGCGCTGAGCGTGGTTCCGCCTGGGGACCCGAGGCTGGGAGAGCAGATTCGCCTGCATACGATTGGAGCGATGGGATTTAGTCCAGACCCCAGGGCGAGGAAGATGCTTCTGGAATTTTTGAAGGATCGATCAGGGGAGGTGCGTTCGGTTGCGCTTAATGCGTTTTATGCGGGGAGGCGACCGGAGGCGGAGGGCCTGGCGAAGGGGATGCTGCAGGATGCGGACGAAGAAGTGAGATTGACGGCGCGGGTGGTGCTCGATTCACTTGCGTACGATCAGGAAACAGGACGATGAGTCACAGGCAATTAATCCGGGAGTTTAGCATGGTTGCGAAGGTTGTTTATCTGGCGGTGGGGTTTGTTTGTGCGGCGGCGTTGATCGGGTGCGCGGAGTCGGGAGAGCAGGGTGCGGGTACGGCGGGGGCGCAGGTTGAAGCGTTGGAAAAAGGGCCGTTTACGCGGCTTTGGCAGGGGCCGGCTGGGAGTGGTAGCGGCCATGAGCCGTTGTTTGTGCATGGGGGGAATCTGTATGTGCATCGCGGTGATTCGGAGGGGACACTGAGGAAGATTGATGTTGCGAATGGGCGTGAGGCATGGGTGGTGAAGACCGAGCCGATGGTGGGGTATGCGGGGGTGGTGTCCAACGGGCATGTGGTGGCTTATGGGACGCTGAAGCCGAGCAATAGCTTGGTGGGGCGGGATGATGCGACGGGGAAGGAGCTTTGGACCGTGCCGGTGACAGGAGAGATATATGGGTGCGGATGTTTCGCAGATGGGTTGTTTGTGATCGGGACCATGGAGGGTGAAGTGATCGGGGTGACGTGGGCGGATGGGGTGGTGAAGTGGCGGACAAAGCTGGGCGGGCCGGTGCATGCGCGACCCGTGGCATACAAGGGTTGGGTGGTGGCGGCGTGCGAGGATGGGTGGGTTTATGCGCTGAATACGGAATCAGGAAACGTGGAGTGGAAGGTGGACCATGGCGGCAGAATCGAGCGGGACCCGGTGCTGGTGGGAGACCGGCTGTATGTGGCGGTGACGACGCAGAAGATGGGGGACAGCTGGAGAAGCGACGGGACGAAGTACATGGATGCGCTGGACTTGAAGGAAAAGAAAGTGGCGTTCAGGCATGTGGCGAGAGGGGATTGGCGGGAGGATGTTCTGGCGGGAAATGGTTTGGTTTACCTGATGGATGGTTCGCGGTTGATGGCGTTTGACGCGAAGTACGGGGATCGGGTGTGGGAGTATGAAGGCGTATGGGGAGCGCATTATCCCTTGGCGGTGAAGTCGGGGGACCAGTTGTTGATGCCATTCATCGGTGAGTTGGATGTTTACGAGCCTGAGGAGATGGGCATGCGCACGGGTTGGATTGCGCTTTCGGCGGCGGAAGGAAGTGTGGTGAGGAAGCAGCCGGGGGAAGGGATCAAGGGTATGCCGTGGAATCTGGGGAGGTGGAACGACGTGGTGGTGCTGAGGGCGAATGGAAGGCTGGAGGCGTGGCGGATATCGCCGGCGAAGGTGGATGTGGCTCGGTTGATGGAGGGGAGTGAGCTTGGTGCGAAGATGGGCGAGAAGGAAGCGTGGTCGCAGGAGGTGAGCGCATTGCGGGGACGGGTGTCGGTGAGGCGGCAGGCGCGGCGGGGGGATGGGCTTTCGCTGGGCGTGTGGGTGACGCTGCAGAGGCCTGAGTACACGATGACGGGGTGGGTGACGAAGTTTGAATATCCGCGTGCATGGATGATGGCGCGGGTGATGGATAGCGATGGGCGGCCGCTGGAGCGGAGGGAGAGAATGAGCTCTTCGAGCGCGTTTATGGCGGAGGCGCAGAGCTTGATATTGCCGCCGGCGAGTGAATTGGCGTTCAAGCTGGCGAACGGCGGGGTGGGAGTGGATCGGGACGGCAAGACGGTCCTGGACCTGGGGAGGCTGGGGTTGTGGGTGATTCCGGATATGAAGACGAGGTATTACGTGCAGTTGACGATGGGTGTGGCGGAGCGGGAGAGGAATGTGAAGGAAGATGTAGGAGGGCTTTCGCCGTGGCATGGGCGGTTTGATTTTCCAGTGGTGGAGGTGCCGATCAAGGTGGAGGCGATGACGAAGGAGGCACGTGGGCGATGGATTGCAGAGATTGGGCCGCGTGTGTTGGCAAAGGAGTCTGAGGTGGCGGAAGAAGCGGCGAAGGAGTTGTCGCTGATTGACGATGAGCGGACGGTGGCGTGGTGGGTGAAGGGGATGGACGGGCCGCACGTGGAAGTGAAGGTGATTGGGCTGGGGGTGCTGGGAGAGATGCCTGGGGATGATGCACTGGAGGGAATCAAGAAAGGGATGACGCCGAAGGTGGAGGAAGGGGAGGAATATTACGCGGAGCGGATCCGGGGGGAAGCGGCGGAGGCGCTGGGAAGGAGCAGAAACCCGAAAGCAAAGGCGTTGCTGCGGACGATGCGGGAGGATCCTTCGGTGCATGTGCGCAGTGAAGTGATTCGCGTGTTGGGGGCCAATGGGGAGCCAGGGGCGAAGGAGTTTTTGGCCATGATGCTCAAGAGCCCAGATGCGCAAGTGCGTGGGGAGACGATTCAGATGATGTTTTGGCTCAAAGCTGAGGGGACGAAGGAAGCAGCGCAGAGAATGCAGCAAGACCCGGATGACGAGGTGAGGAGCAAAGCGCAGTGGGTGCTGGAAGCGATGGAGCAGGAGAGCAAGGATGGAAAGTGAATTAGAAAGGCGAGTATTGGAAATGAAAGCTGGATTTTTAGCGTGTTTGATGTTGTGCGCAGCCTTACTGGTCGGTTGCGCGGCAAGCGTTGGCGGTGAGCGCGGGGGCAGCGAACGGCGTGTGGTCATTGCGGGCCGAGGTGAGCCGATGGGGCCGGTGATGCTGTGGCGTTCGAGTTTTCATGTGGAGACGGATTGGCTGCGGCCGGTTGCGCGTGGCGGATATGTGTATGCGCAGGGGTCGGAGCCGGAGAATCTGTACAAGCTGGATGTGATGACGGGCAAGTCTGCATGGGTGCTGGAGGACGAGATTTGCGGGAGCCGATATGGGCTGGATGTGTGCGATGGGCTGGTGGTGTATGGGCGGGCGAACGAGATTAAAGCCAGGGCGGATGCGACGGGGGCGCTGGTATGGCGTAAGGAGCTTTCGGCGCGGGTGATTTCGGTGACCGACGGGAAAACGAAAGGCGCGGGGAGCGTGGGGATTTTGTATGCGACGACGGAGAATGGCGATGTTTACTGCGTGAGTACGGCCGATGGGGCGGTGAAGTGGCGGGTGAATGTGGGGGGGATGCCGGTGGGGCGGGTGGGGCTGCATCGCAAGCATGGGACCCCAGTTCAAGAGCGGGTGGCGGTGGTGCGGGAGGATGGGAAGGTGAGGATTCTGGAGGCGGCGAGCGGGAAAGAGCTTTGGGAGGGGGACCTGGGCGGGGCCGTGTCGACTGATCCGGTGGTGTGGCAGCATTGCCTGGTGGTGGGAGTGGGCGGGAGTCGGTGGGAGGGGGCCAAGACGATGGTGTCAATGTCGATGGATGAGAAGGAGATGTTTGGCAGGTGGGAGGCGAAGGAAGGATGGCAGGATGCGGTGTCGGAGGGGGAGTTTGTATATCTGCGTGATTACGCCCGGTTACGGGTGATTGTGCCGTATATGAAGGATTTGGCGTGGGCGTATGACGATGAGGGGCCTTATCGGATGGCGATTCCGGTGTTTGCCGGCGGACAGGTGATTTTGCCGTTCCGGGATGTGTTTGATGAGAACGCACCGTTTGCGAAGGTGGTGGCATTGTCACAGGCGCGGGGCGGTGTGGTGGGCTTGAGCAATATGGAGACGGCGCCTGTGTATGGGAACAAAGCGTTTTACGCGCGGCATGGGAATGTGATGGTGATGGCGGGCCAGAGCGTGCTGGAGGCTTGGCGTGTGCCCCTGGTGACACCGGTGAAGCCAGGTCGGGAGCCGGCGGGGCAGATCGCGCAGATGTGGGACGGAACGCAGTGGAGCAAGGGGGACCAACTCCTTCGAGGCCGGGTGCTGTTGCGGCGGGAGGGAGTGGCGAATGGCACGGCCATGATCAGCGTGCGGCTGTTACTGGCGTCCACCCATATGGAGTATGTGCGGTTTAATTACCCGGAGGTGTGGATCAGCTGCGAGGTGGTGGATGAGAACGGGTGGGGAATACCGCGGGTGGGGAGCGGGGTGTTCAGCGGACCGAACATTGAGCGGCAGGCGCTGGTGGTGCCTGAGCGGGGGGAACTGACATTGAACCTGTCGGTTTGGGGGCACGGGGTGCCCAGGGACGAGCGGGCGATGCTGGTGACGCATGACGATGCGTGGATCATCCCCAAGGATGGCAAGCCCTATTTTTTACGTGTGGCGATGGGGATTGAGACGAAGTCCAACGATCGGGCGCAATGGCAGGGGCGGATGGAATTGCCGATGGTGAAGATCCCGGCGGATGGAGAAACCCTGAGCGATGAGGAGGTGGGGCGGCGGATTGCGAAAATAGGGCCGCGGATGATGTCGGATGACGGGGAAGAACGAAGGCGGGCGTATGCAGAGATGGGGGAGATTTGCGATGTGCGGGTGGTGGAATGGTATTTCAAAGGCCTGTCGCGGCAGGATTACCACGAATTGATGCTGGCGATGAATGAATTCGGGAGATATCCGACGGAATTGGCGATTGAGGGTTTGAGGTTCGGGTCGAAAATGGGATTGGAAGATGGGAAACGGGTTGCCAATACGGTGGGCGACGAAGGGACCGTCCGGCAGATCAATGAGAATATCCGGGTGGCGGCGGTGTATGCGCTGAAGGAGAACACGCATCCGGGGGCGGTGGCGGTGCTGGAGGCGATGAGCAAGGAGCCGGATTGGGCACTGCGGAAGATGGTCAAGGAGTTGCTGGAGGAGAAGGGAGTGAGAAAATGAAGGAGCGGGGAATGAACCGAGTGGAGTGGTGTTTTGGAGAGTGAGTAGAGATGTGTCGGTGTGTGCAAGGTACGGGTCAGCGAGGACGCTAAGCCGTGCCTCTGAGGCTGTGGTTTCACATTTGTCGATAAAACCTTTAAACTGCCGGGGATATGCACTCATTGTTTGACGAGCGACGTTATTTGATTCCGTTTCGTGCGACCCTGCTGCCGCAGATTTTCACGGATGTGCTGGTGATCGGTTCGGGCGTGGCGGGGATGCGCGCGGCGCTGGAGGCGGCGAAGCATGGGGATGTGATTATTGCCGCGAAGGCGGATGTGCATCAGTCCAATACGTCATGGGCGCAGGGGGGGATTTCGGCGGTGTGGGATTCGGGGGATACGCTTGAATCGCATTTCCAGGACACACTGACGGCGGGAGCGGGGCTGTGCGACGAGGGGATTGTGCGGACGATTGTGGGTGGGGCGCCGGGATGCATTCAGGAATTGATTGACTGGGGGATGCGGTTTGACCGCGTGGATGCTTCGGGGAAGGCGATCCGTGGATTGACGGCGGGGGGCGAGATTGCGCTGGGACGCGAGGGCGGGCATGCGTATTCACGCATTCTGCATGCAGACGGTGATGCGACGGGGCGAGAGCTTGCGGTCACCCTGGCGCGAAAGGTGAAGGAGACGTCGAATGTGCGTTTGTTCACCGATTGCTTTGTGCTGGACCTGATCACGATGGAGGGGGCGGAGCCCAAGTGCCTGGGGGCGATCACGCACCACCCGAAGCATGGATTGCAGGTGATCTGGGCGCAGGCGACGATCCTGGCTTCAGGCGGGTGCGGGCAGGTGTACCGGGAATCGACGAATCCGAGTGTGGCGACGGGGGATGGCTTGGCGATGGCTTATCGGGCGGGGGCGAAGATGGCGGATATGTCGTTTATGCAGTTTCACCCGACGACGCTGTATGTGGCGGGTGCGAGCCGATCGCTGATTACAGAAGCGGTGCGCGGGGAGGGGGCGCATCTGATTGATAAGAACGGGTATCGGTTCATGCCGGGGGTGCATGAGCTGGCGGAGCTTGCGCCGCGCGATATCGTGACACGGGCGATTATCCACCAGATGGCGAAGACGAATTTTTCGCATGTGTACCTGGATGCGCGGCAGATCGGCACGGCGCGGTTTGCGGAGCGGTTTCCGGGGATTTTTGCGCTATTGAAAAAATTCGACATTGATCCGGGTACGACGCCAATCCCGATTCATCCTTCTGCGCATTACATGGTGGGCGGGGTGCAGACAGATGTGGCGGGGCGGACGGGCGTGCAGGGGCTTTACGCGTGCGGGGAGGCGGCCTGCACAGGTCTGCATGGAGCGAATCGGCTGGCTTCCAACTCACTGCTGGAAGGGCTGGTGATGGGGAAAGTGGTGGGTGAGGTGATTAAGGAATCCCTGGGCGGGCAGGCGACGCCGATGAAGATCATCTCGGACATTCGGCCGTCGGATCGGTCGGAGCTGGATTTGTCTGACGTGCGTTCGAGCCTGAGGAGCGTGATGTGGCGGCATGTGGGCATTGAGCGGGATGGACAGCAGTTGGCGGATGTGATGGATATGTTTGATTTCTGGGCGCGTTACACGCTGGACAAGATTTTTGATGACCGGATGGGTTGGGAAGTGCAGAACCTGCTGCTGGTGGGGGGGCTGATGACGCGTTCGGCGCAGTGGAGGCGGGAAAGCCGCGGGACACACTTTAGGCTGGATTATCCGCAGCAGCGGGAAGAGTATCGGGTGCATGATGTGTGGAAGCGGGGGGAGGCGGATCCGGTGCTGAGGCCGGTGGAGGAGTAGGTCTTGGGTACAGGGTCACGGGTACAGGGTACAGGGGCAGAGTTTCGGAGTTGGGAAGTCGGAGTCTTGGGGGGCTGGGTTTTGGGGTGAAGATGAGGGATTGTTTGGGATCAGCCATTGTCGCCGCAGATTTAACAACGTGAGAGTGGCCGCGTAAAGGGGCTCTTGCATGCGGGCGTGGATGGACATATCCTCATGTCCATGCTTGAGTTGATGAGAAGCAATCGCGTTGGATGGATGGCCGCCTGGTCGGTGGGTGTGGCGGTCGCTTGGACGATGGGCGCATCGCCTGCGTTTGCGTGTGATAACTGCGGCGGGCAAACGGTGGGGAAGCCTTGCGCGGAGCTGAGCTCGGGGAATAACGAACGCTTTCCGATTTCAAGCAATAACAACGAACGTTTCCCGATTTCGACGAATAACAACGAACGCTTTCCGATTTCGACCAACAACAATGAGCGTTTCCCGATCTCGGGTAACAATAACGAGCGTTTCCCAATCTCAGGTAATAACAACGAACGTTTCCCGATTTCGGGCAATAACAACGAACGCTTTCCGATTTCGGGCAACAACAACGAGCGCTTTCCGATCTCGGGCAACAATAACGAGCGTTTCCCGATTTCGGGCAACAACAACGAACGCTTTCCGATCTCGACGAATAACAACGAGCGCTTCCCGATCTCAGGCAATAATGACGAGCGTTTTCCGATTTCGAACAACAACAACGAACGCTTTCCGATTTCGGGCAACAACAACGAACGCTTCCCGATTTCGGGCAACAACAACGAACGCTTCCCGATTTCGGGCAACAACAATGAACGCTTCCCGATCTCGGGTAACAACAACGAGCGCTTTCCGATTTCAGTGAACAACAATGAGCGTTTCCCGCTTTCCAGCAACAACAACGAGCGTTTCCCGATTTCAGGGAATAACCGCGCCGGTTGTGAATGATGTCTGGACGCATGTGTTTCGCGGGGCATGAGCTTTTGAAATAAGCGTGACGCGATTTCCCTGTCAGCAGGATGAGGGGAGTTTGTCATGGATATGATTGAGTCAGAGAAACTTGACTGATGCAATAGACAGGATTTTTGTGCGTTGGTTTTGAGGGGGGCGGTGAAGTTTTTAGTGCGGGAACCACACCGGGCTGGGCCAGGAAGGACTTATGGAGTCTTCAAAGACAGCATTGTGGCCTATCCGGGAAGAGCAGTTTGACATGGTCGCGGCATGGCATCTGCTTAGCCGCGCGGGTTTCGGTGGGAGCTTCGCTCAAGTGCAGGCGCTGGCGACGATGGGGCTTTCAGCGGCTGTGGATTTGCTGGTGGATTATCAGAATGTGAAGGCGGATCCGTTCGTCAAGCCAGAGTACGACGAGACGATCATCCGGCCCTTGACGGCGGAAGAGAATCGCATTCAGCGCGAAGCGAGGAAAAACGACGACAAGGTGACGCTGGCGCGGTTTGAACTGGATAGGAATCAGCGGCAGGTGCAGGACCGCAACCAGATGAGCGACCTGCAGGATTGGTGGCTGGGATTGATGATTCAGACCCCACGGCCGCTGCAGGAGAAATTGACGCTGGGATGGCATTCGCATTTTGCGACGAATTTCCGAACGGTGCGCGACAGCGCCATGGTGGTGCGGCAGAATTTTTTCTTTCGTGAAAATGCCAATGGAAGTTTTGCAACGCTGTTGAAAGGAATCATCCGGGAACCGGCGATGCTCAGATTCCTGAACAATGACTCGAACAACAAGGACAAGCCCAACGAAAACCTCGCACGCGAGATCATGGAGCTTTTCAGCCTTGGGGTGGGGAACTACAGCGAGACGGATATCAAGGAAGGGGCTCGCGCGCTGACGGGGTACGGACGGAATGAAAAGGAATTTCAATACTACGCGGGGCGCCACGACAATAAGGAAAAGCGGATCCTGGGGAAGGCGGGGAATTTTGATGGGGAAGCGTTTGTGGACCTGCTGCTGGCGCAGCCTGCGTGCCCAAGGTTTGTGGCACGCAAAATCTATAAATGGTTTGCCGGCGACGTGGAGGGGGCGGGGACGCCGGAGCAGGCTGCGGTGATCGAAGCGCTGGCAAAGGAGCTCTTGAGCCACAAATATGAGATTGCGCCGACATTGAAGACGCTGTTTAAAAGCCAGCATTTTTACAGCACGGAAGTGATGGGAAATCAGATCAAAAGCCCGGTGCAATTGATCGTGTCGACGGTGCGGTCATTGCAAACACCGACACGGGATTTGCGGGTGCTGGTGAGTGCGGGAGAATTGATGGGTCAAGAGTTGTTTGAGCCGCCGTCAGTGGCAGGGTGGGACACGGGGCGGGCATGGATCAACTCCGCGACGATGTTTGCGCGGCAAAACCTGGCGGTGTTTCTGCTTACGGGAAAACTGCCTTACACCAATGCGTGGGACCGCAGCGACCTGGCATATAAACCAAACGAGACGGTGCTGGCAGGGTTGAAAGGGCGAAGCGCGGATGAAGTGGTGAACCGGCTGATGCTCGTGATGCTGGGGTCGCGGACGACGCCTGAACGGAAGAATGAATTGATGGCTTTTTTGGCGGCGCGAAAAGGAGAGATGACGGACGATGTGGTGATTGGATTAATGCTGATGATCAGTGCGATGCCGGAGTACCAGTTGGGGTGAGTCGTGGGTAGAGAGTACAGGGTTTCGGGTACAGGGTACAGAGTTTAAGAGTTTAAGAGTACAGAGTTGAAGAAGAGTCTGATAGGAAGTTAAGAAACGAGGTGTGTGATGAGTGATGAGATGCATTTTACGAGGCGGCAGTTCATGGGGGTGTCGCTGGCGGTGGTGAGCGCGGTGGCGACAGTGCCGGCGTTTTTGGATCGTCCGCTTCTGGCGGCAGGGCTGGGAGAGGATTTGGCGGCGGCGACAGGGGCGGGCGTGCCGGAGGATCGGATTCTGGTGGTGGTGCAGCTTTCGGGGGGGAATGATGGTTTGAATACGGTGGTGCCGTTTGGGATGAAGGAGTATTACGACGCCAGGCCGCGCATTGGGATCAAGGGTGCTGACACACTGCTATTGGACAATGACAAGGGTGTGGGGCTTAATCGGGAGATGACGGGGCTGAAGGCGTTGTATGACGAGGGGATGCTGGCGGTGGTGCAGGGGGTGGGGTATCCGAATCCGAATCGGTCGCATTTTTCCAGCATGGATATCTGGCACACGGCGGACCCGGTGACGCCTTCGGGGTATGGTTGGATCGGCAAGTCGATGGATGCCGCGCGGGAAGCGGGTGGGGGTAGCCAGGCTTCGCCATATTGCATTTCAATCGGCGCGCGCGCTCCGCTGGCGACAGTGGGGAAGAATGGACGGGCGGTATCGTTTGAGAACATCAATCTGTTTCGCTGGTCAGGCTCGACGCTGCATCCGGCGCTTGAAGAGCAGTATGAAAGGATGAATCGGGAAGAGCCGCGGCTGATCACGGATAAGCAGGCATTGGCGGACCCGGCTGCGTTTATTGCGCGGACATCGCTGGATGCGCAGATTTCGAGCGACAAGATACGCGATGCGGTAAGCAAGCCTGCGGCGACCGGGTTCCCTGATGGATCGCTGTGCAATCAGCTGAAGGTGGTGGCGGCGATGATCCGGTCAGACCTGAAGACGCGCGTGTATTATGTCAACCTCGGCGGCTTTGACACCCATGCCAACCAGCCCAACGGACACGGGCGGCAACTGCGGGAACTTGGGCAGGCGCTTCAGGCGTTTTACCGAGAGCTGAAAGCGACGGGGAACCAAGACCGGGTGCTGAGCATGGTGTTCAGCGAGTTTGGGCGGCGTGTGGGCGAAAATGCGTCTCAGGGGACGGATCATGGAACGGCGGGGCCGATGTTTTTTGCCGGGCCGATGGTGAAGGGCGGGGTGGTGGGAAGCCACCCGGGCTTGAGCAAAGCAGAGCTGGACAATGGGGATCTGAAGTTCAAAATCGATTTCCGCTCAGCCTATGGGACGGTGCTTGATAAGTGGTTGAAGGTGGACTCGACCAAGGCTTTGGGCGGGCGGTTTACGAGCGTTGATGTGCTGAAGACGATGGCTTAGGCCGGGTACGGGGTACAGGGTTTCGAGTACAGAGTACAGAGTACAGAGTACAGAGGGATTGTCCAGGGTTTAGAATCCAGGAATAAGAGGGATGGCGGGATGAAAAACAAGACATGCTCACGAAGACGAGAGCATGGCACGCTTGTCGTAGCGTTGTGATGTTAAATTGTTTGGGCGGCGATGGCGGGGAGGCCGGAGGTTTTTTGGGCGAGGGCGGCGAGGCGCGTGGCTTCTTGTGCGCTTGAGGCGAGGGCGAAGAGGGTGGAGCCTGAGCCGGTGATGTGGACGGGGGTGCCGAGCGCGTTTTGGAGTGTGCCCTTGGCCTGGCCCAAGCCGTTGGCGACGACGCAGGCGGGTTGGGCGAGGTCGTTGAAGAGAGAGTAAGTGTCGACAGGGCGCTTGGCGGCGATGTCCTTTACCCAGGCATCGGCGGGAGGGACGAGGGGCTTTTCGCGGGAGTAATTGTTGAGGGCGTCGAATGCGCCGTAGACGGGGCCGGTGGGGCAGCCGAAAGGGGGGAAGATCAAGGTGAGGTGGAGGACGTCGGAGAGGGGGACAGAGTCGAGTTTTTCACCCAGGCCGGAGACGATGGCCGAGGGTGTGCCGGTGAGGGCGCCGATGAGGAAGCCGACGTCAGAGCCGAGCTTCTGGCCGAGGGTGATGAGGGTGTCTTTGGGGATGTTGAGGTCGAATGCGCGATTAAGCCCGACGAGGGCGGCTGCGGCATTGCTGGAACCGCCGCCGAGACCGGCGCCTGTGGGGATGCGTTTGAGAAGGGAATAGTGGATGGGAAGCGGGCGGGCGAGGTGTTGCTCAAGGAGCTTGTGGGCGCGAAAGCCAAGGTCTTTTTCCAGGGGCCAATCGATGGGGCAGCGCTTGGGAGCGTCAGGGGCGTAGGCCATTTCAAAGCGGGAGGGGGCGGAGGCGTCTGCCAGGGGAGTGAGGGTGAGGGTGTCTGCGAAGTCGAGGGTGACCATCCAACTGGATAGGGGGTGCATCCCCGAAGGCAGGGGTGAGCCAATGGCGAGCGTGAGATTGACCTTTGCCGGGCAAGCGAGGATGGTGGTTTTGTTAGTGGGCATGGGGAGTGAATTTTGATTTGAAAGAGGCTCTGGAACACCCTCATCCGACCCGGAGTCCCGGGCCGCTTTCCCCTGATGGGGAAGGGTTAAGAGGGCGGGTTAGTCCATGGAAAGCATCATGAAGGTTTTCTTGGATCCTCTGGGGCGCAGGTCGGCCAAGCCGAGCCAGCCGTCCCATCCGCCGCCTTTGCCATCGAAGGTGACGTAGCATTGATTATTGCCGATTTTTTCGATGGTGGCATCATGCCATTCATCGAATTTCTTGGCTTCGACTTTCATGCCGACGGCGGGTTTATTGGCGACGGCGGCAGGAGCGGCATCGGGTTTTGAGGGTTCGGTCGGGGCGGAGGCGGGTTTGGTTGTGTCAGGTTTGGCAGTATCAGGTTTAGGGGTGTCAGAGGCGGTGTTGCCGCCTTTCATTTGGACCTTGAGTTTTTCGACGAGGCCGGGGGAATCGACTGTTCCCACGACTTTGACGATGCGCTCGCGGGAGATGAAATCCATCTTGTCGTTTTTGATGAGGGTGACGGTGACGAGTTCGGGTTCGATTTTGGCGACGGTGGCGAATTCAGTGGCGCCGACGGAGGTGATCTGGACGATGTCGCCGGGCGAGATCTTGACGGCTGCAGGTTTTACAGGGGTTTCGTCGTTGTTCAAGGATTTGGGGCCGGTTTTACCATCGGAACTGAAGAGCGTGCCGTCGCCGCTGCCGGAAGAACTGGTTTCAGATCGGGAGGCGGGTTTTCCGTGCGGCTTGAAGGGGGGTTTGTCGGGGTTGTTGTTGGGGAAGTTGCGAATGGTGACGGCGATGTAGCGCTGGAGTTTGCTTTCGGCATCCTGGAAGCGTTTTTTCTCCGCCTGGGTTTTGGCGGATTTGTATTGGTCTATGAATGTCTGACGAGCGGTTTTCCAGCCCATTTCCTCCATCAACTGGATCTCATTTTCGATAGCAGAGAGCTTGAATTCCTTTTGCTCCATGACGGCGAGGGTGAGTTGTTCAACGCGGAGGGTGTTGGTTCGGAGGTAATCCAGGAGCGGTGCCGGGCACGGTGATGCCGAGCAGGCAACGGCGGCGAGGTGGTCGATGGGGTCACCGATCTCCAGTTCCTCGGCAAGCCGAAGGTCAGCGGTTTTTTTGTCGGCCTGGGAGGGATTCGTGATGGCCATGAGGGAGTCGCTGATAGAGCGGCGGGTTTCGTCGGATTGCCACTTGTTCAGGGCTTTGAGTTTTTCAGGGGTGAGCGATTCGCGGCAAGAGGTGAGGAGGAGCGCGGCAATACGCTTTTGGACGCGGCGATCAGGCTTGTCGACCGCAGCAAGCGCTTCAATGTTGTCCTTATCGAGCGGGTCGTAATCGGTTGAAGATGCGATTTTGAAATAGAGCTTTACGACGTCCGAGAGTGTATCGGGGCTGTTGGTTTTCCAATGTTCAGAGATGACCTCTATGGTTTGAGGTTTAATGCCTGGCTTGAAAGCCAGGGCATAGATTTGCTCACGCTGTTTGGAGTCAGAGGCATCCAGGGCGATTTTGGCCATGACGGGGGCGTTGGGATCGTTGGTTGTGATGCTTTCGATCAGATCGCGAAGCAGGGGTTCCTTATCCTCCAACAGGTTCATTTTTTCCAAGGCGAGGGTGGAATTGAGCTTTGAGGCTGCTTTGAAGATTTTGGAAGTGTTGAGGGGTGGCGTAAAGAGGTAATCGCGGATCAGAGCGTCGGCTTTTTCATCCTGGGCACTGTTTTGCAGCAGGGCCATGTAGGTGAGCTGAGCCAGCTCGTCGGCTTTTTCTTCCAGACAGATATCAAGGATGAGGCGCTTGTTGAGGCTGGGAGTCATGAATGTGACGAACTCTGCCTGGAAATCCTCAGAGGTGGCTTGAGTGCGGTTTTTGATGACTTTGCGCAAATCCTGGGTGAATTTGGGCGTTGATTTCTCGGGTCCCAATTGATAGAAGAGGCGGCCCGCGGGGGTGAGGGATTCGAGATAGAGGCGTTTTTCTTCCGCAGCGCGGTTGCGTTCCTGCTGGGCGCGTTCCTGCTCTTGCCTTTGTTCACGCGCAGCTTTCTGCGACGGAGTTTCCTGAACGGGGGCGGATTGGTGGGAGTCGGGGGATGACTCCAAATCGGGATTATTGCTGGAATTACCGGGTGATGGCAGGAAGGTTTTCAAACTGAGGCCGAGAGTGAGGATCAGGATAAAAAGGCAGATGTAAAAGAAGATCGAGATGGCAACCAGCTTGAGCCACATGACAACCGTAATCACCAGGCTGTGAACGTGGCTGGCCCGGGTAATGACGGATGTGACCTTCCAGGAAACCAGGAACGGCAGGACCATGATGAAGCATGCCAAAGCGCAGCCGAGGACTCCTGTTGTGCCCGGAGCTGCCGCAACGCGATCAGGTTTGGGAAAAGCGGAGAAGAGTAACCCCAAAAGAAAAAGCCCGAGGAACAGGAGCAAAAAGGTCAGCGTGGTCATGACGAGGGTGGCGCCGAGCCAACCGCAGGCGACCCAATGCGGGTGGGTGCCGAGTTTCAGGAGGCCACCGGTGAGACGAAAGGAGATGCTGAAAAGAAAAACATAGAGGGCATATAGAGCGAGGAGGATGCCGTAAACGAGAATGACGGTGCCCATGGCCGCAGGTTTGCTGTTGGGAGCAAAGGCCACGCCGACTCCCAACATGATGACATTGAGGAGCAGGATAAAAGACCAGCACAGGACGGCGAGGTGTTTGCCGCGCAAGGCGGCGTCGTCCATGAGAGACTGAGATTGGCGCGGTGCTGGTTTGAACTGGCTCATTGTGGAGAGATCCCCCATGTAATGTCATTTGCCCGGAAGTCGCGTGTCAGGTAATTTCACGAGGCTCCACTCTGAGCCTGGACTCGCACGTAAACCGGTATTGTACCAATCACGACCTGCCCTGTGACTTGACGGGCACTCTCTGAATCTCACCCTTTGGACCTATCAATGAAGCCTATTCAACCCAGCTCTGCCTTGAGCATCCGCCCCGCTTTGATGGCTTGGAAGCCGAAAGTGCCGAAGTTGGCTTTTGATGCGAAGGATGCCAAATCAGCCAAGGCTTGGCAGAAGGGGGCGCGAAAGGCGTTTGAGGCTGCCCTGGGGCCGGTGATTCCGTCGGTGAAGTTGAAGGTGAAGGTGTTGGAGAAGAAGCAATGCGATGGGTACACGCGGCAGAAGCTGACGATTGCAACGGGACCGGGGATCGAAGCGCTGGCGTGGTTTTGCGTGCCGGATGGATTGTCTGCTTCACGGTCTGAGAAACGGCCGGCGGTGATTGCGACGCCTGGGCATGGAATCGGCGCCAAGGATCTGGTGGGGATGAATGCGTTGGGCCAGCCGCGCACGGAGGGGCTGGGGTATCAAAAGGATTATGCATTGCAGGCGGTGCGGCTGGGTTATCCCACGCTGGCGATAGAGCCGATGGGTTTTGGAGATCGGCGTGACACTTTGATGCTGGAAGGCAAATCGGGCGAGTCGGGGTGTCAGGCGGCATTCAATGTAAGCTTGATGCTTGGGTATACGCTGGCGAGGATCCGAGCCAACGATATTCAGAGGGGGATCGATTTTCTGGAAGGCGTGGGTTTTGTGGATGCGGGGAAGGTGGCGCTGATGGGGATTTCGGGCGGCGGGCAGATGACGCTGTGGACGACGGCGATTGAGCCGCGCATCAAGGCGGCGGTGGTGTCTGGGTATTTCAACACGTTCCAGGATTCGGTGATGGCGATGCATCACTGCGTGTGCAACTTCATTCCTGGTGTGGCGCAGTCGCTGGAGATGACAGACCTGGGGGCGCTGATCGCACCCAGGCCATTGTTGATCGAAGGTGGAACGCTGGACCCGATTTTCCCGATCAAGGCGACGCGGGAATCAATTGCGAAGATCAAGAAGATCTACAAGACATTCGGCATGCCTGAGAATGTGGAAGCAGATGTGTTTGAAGGCGAACATCAGTGGTCAGGCAAACACGTCCCCGCGTTTTTGGCGAAGGCGTTTGCTTGAGAGCGGCGTGAAATGGGGCGGATGGAGCGCGAGTCACCCGTTGATGGTGGCGTCGTCGCGTTGAAGGGCAAGCTCAATGTGCGTGGGGGTGAGGATGTTCATGCGCGGGCTGAGGAATTCAGCGCGTTGGGAAAGGACTTCAATGCCGACCATGCTTTGGAAGGACGGGGCATTGCGGGCGGGGCCGGCTTCGTAGCGCTGGAGTTTTTCGAGGAGCTTGTCCCACTCGGCATCGACGGCGAGGAAGGAATCCAGTGCGCGTGCAAAACCGGAAATGGTGACGACGTCTTCATGGTCAGGGGAGGAGAAGACCCAAGTGCATTCCGGGCGTGCTTGAAGTTCTTCGAGTTTGCGTGTGCTTAGGCGTGTGAGGAAATAAAATCGAGTGAGGTCCTGGTTGGGCGTGCCGACACACCAGCGGGCGGCAGGAAAACCTGTTGGGCTGTGGGTGATGAAGAGGCCGGCAGGGTTTGCGGTGACAACTTGATGGGCCTGGCGGAGGAGAAAATCGTTAAATGGGTCTGTGGGCATAAAGCTAAATGAGTAGAGTGACAAGCGAATTGGGGTGTAAGACTGGAAAGAGGATAGAGAGTAGAAGTGTTAAATTCAATACATTGTTGAATTTGTGTTAGAAAAAAAGACGCTTGTTATTGCACGTGTAATAAGAGGTTAGAGACTAAAGTGGGTGAATTAGATAAGCGTGCCCAGGGGGCTGGTACTGATTTTTAACCTAGCTTTTGATGGGAAGTTAAAGAGTGTCTAGAAGTTGGGGGATGTCAAATTCCTTGAGCATGCCGTGGATGGCATTGGTTTCGGAGATCAAGTGGCGGTCGTATGCGACTTGAGCGAGTTGCGAGGCGAAGGATTTTGGGAGGCCGGGGAAGCTGGTGTGCTTAAGGCGGGAGTCTGCGACGGCGGCGAGGAGGCCTGTGAAGGAGAGCGAGTCGTGTGCGACGATGGCGAGGTTGTCGGGGTCGACGTCGGGGCGGGTGCGAAGGTAATCGAATGCGCGGGTGATGTCGTAGGCCTGTGCGCAGACGAAGTTATCGGCGAGCATCCAGAGGTTGTAGGCGTGCATGAAAGTTGTGCCGTAGTGGCGGGTTTCATCGCCTGGGATGGTGACGTCGGTTTTGACGGCGCCTTGGGCGCGTGGGTCAAAGACCATGAGAAGGCGGTTGCCTGTCCAGAGCTTGTGCCAGCGGGTGAGGAAATCCCACTCGAAGGCATTGTCCGTGCCTTCGGGGAGGACCAGAAGGGTGGCCTGGAGTTTGCCTTGGGCTTTTTCGGGCTTGGCGATGAGGGCGGAGACGGCGATGGATTTTTCTGAGTAGAAGTGGACTTTTTCGCCGAAGATGCCGAGCGCGGATTTGGATTCGAGGTGGCGGGCGTGGATGGGGGTGGCGTGACGGTCTTTGTTGACGAGGGCGCGGACTTTGGCCCGGAGTTGATCTTTGGAGAGAGCGGAGGGGGTGGGGATGCGTGCGACGGTGACTTCCATGAGTGATGGCACGGCAAAGTCCATCAGCACCTGGCCGGATTTGGTGCAGTTGAGTTTTTCGACGGGGAGTTCGGGCGCGGGAGCGAGCTTCAGCTCGGTTTCTGGTTTGTGGAGGAGGTGTTTGTTGAAGAACTTGACCATGGCGCAGCGGAGGGCGTGAGAGAAGCCGTGCTGGACGTTATCGACGAACCATTCGACGTTGGATTCTTTGCCCAAGAGGCCATAGATGCGCTGGAGCTGGTTGAAGGTCCACTGGGTGCCTTCATTGGGAAAGAAGTCATAGGCGGCGGAAAGGATGAGAAGGGGCTTGGGTGCGAGGCCCATCAGCATGTCGGGGAAGTCGATGTGGTTTGGAAAGGTGCCAAAGGTGTTCTGCTCGGCATCGTGAGGATTGCGGCAGGCGAGGAACTCGCGGCGTGCATTGACATAGCAGCTTGGGGCGGCGGCGGCGAGGCGCTCGTCGAAGAGGCATTGATAGGTGGTTTGGGTGCCGCCGCCGGAGTTGCCGGTGGCGGCGATTCTGGCGGGGTCGATTTCGGGGCGGGAAAGGAGGTAATCGACGGCGCGGAGATTGTCCCAGATGAAATAGCGGGAGATGTTTTCACCGATGAGGGAAGAAGCCAGGCCGATGTGGGTGTGTTCGAGCGTACACCAGGGGACGATCTGGGCGCCGGTGGCGCGGTCGATCATCTGAAGGCGTTCGCCCTGGCCGGTGGGATCGACCATGAGGGCGGCAAAGCCGTTCTGGGCGAGTAGCCCGGCGACACCTTGGTAATAGGCCTTGCCGGTGCCGGCGTGGCCGCAGAAGACGACGACGCCGGGGATGCGGCCACCATCTGAAGGGCGATTTTTAGGAAGGTAGAAGTTGGTGGTGACGTGATGATTTGGGAGGGATTCGAAGATGACGTTTTCAATGGTGTAGTCGGGCTGGTCAATGGTGGCCGTGGTGCGGGCATTGAGATTTTGCGGGGGTGCATTGGCCGGGAGGCCGCCAATGCCGTCGAGGAAGGCCTGGCGGGTGCGTTTAACCCAGTTTGAGATATCAGCGGGGGTGGCGAGGGCGTCGCGGAGTTTATCGGCTTGTGCGAGATGCGCGGCAGCGCGGGAGGTAATATTGCGGTGGATCTGGCCGGCAGGGTCGGCGAAGCCATCAAGGCGGGGATTGAATTTAGGGAGCATGGTTGTTGCCTGGGCGTGGAGTTGGAAGGGTGTGGAAACGGTTCCATGATAATGGATGAACTGGTTTATGGGTGGGGGATCAGCCAATGAGATTCCATCGCGGGTGATGAAAACACGCGATGGACTTTGGGCGCATGCGGGATGGATTTACTTTTTGACGATTGGCTGAGGGAATTCGCACTTTCCGGCGTCGATTTCGGCTTGCCATTGGGGCTGCATTTTGACGCCGGGGGCCAGAAGAAGTCTGGGGGTGTATTCGTAGACGGGTTTGGGATTCTGGCGGCTCTGGACAGAGCGGTAGAGTGCGCGGCGATTGGGGCCGGTCAGGATGGCGGCATGCTGGGTGACGGACCAGTTTTCCTTGGGGTTGCGGACGGATGTGCCGCGGGCTTCTCCGGCGAGGCAGATGCGGTCGGGGTAGGGGACGGCGTGGTCTGCGGCGATGTCGAGGGCGTCCCAGATGTTGGGCTTGCCCTGGGCCGCTTTGCGGGTGAGTTCGGTGAGGCGGCGGTAGCGCAGGCGGGAGCCACCGTGGTAGTTGATTTCCAGGGAATCGGCTTCGGATTCGCCTTTGATGGCAGCAGCGCGCTTGCAGCGTTCAAGCTGGAAAGCATGGAGGTTTTCATCGAGATAGGCGCAAGCGGTGATGGCGGCTTCGCCGTTGGGGCCGGCTTTGCGGTGGGCGACGCGGGTGTTGGTTTTTTCAGAGATGGCGGCACGGCCTTTGGTGTCGACGAGGATCTTGTTGCCCGGGCCCCAGAATTCATTGAAGCGCTCAAGGAAAGAGATCATGACGTCGATGTTGTCAAAGAAGTCTTTGGGTAGCAGGTACTGGTAGGTGAAGGGATCGGCGGGAAAGGTGCATTTGGGGGCATCGTCGAGTACGACGGCGGAGGAGACGCCGCCCTGAACCCAATAGATGGAGTCTGGCTTGTTGCGTTCAAAGATGAAGTCCGGCACGAGGGTGGCCAGGGGAGTCATGTCGTCTAGAAGAGCGATGTCGCGGTTATCACTGATGGTGACGCCTTCGGAGCCACCGGGGATGTAGACATTGGTGCAGCCGGTTGCGGTGAGATGATCCCAGCGGCCGAGATGATTGGTTTCCAGGAAGCGGGTCTGGAAGAAGAAGGCGGAGTAATGATGGGCGGTTTGGAGGTCACCGAGGCCGGAGGCTTCTTTGAAGCCTTCGCGCTCGGCTTGTAGGAGATCAGCATGGCCGCGGAGTTCGGGGAAGAGGGTGTAATCGGGCGTGCAGGCAAGGCGGTCAGCGTCGTATTTGACGAGCGCCTGGGCGAGGTCTTCTTCGAAGGTGGGGTAGAGGATGCGCCACTCTGCGAACTGGGCTTTGATGGCGGCGTCAGACTGGGGTTTGGAGGCTTTGGCGCCGGCTGCGCGACCGGCGGCTAAGCCGCGTTCACGTGGGGTCATGGGAGGGCCTTGTTGATTTTATAGGTTGATGTGAGATGTGATTATCTGGGGGAAGAGAAGATTCGTCCAGAGTCCAGTGTCCAGAGTCCTGGGTCGATGAGAAGAGGGGACTGTGGGTTGGTTTAATTGTGCGGTTGAGCCGCAGAGCATTTAGACAGTCAGAGGACTTTGCACCGGGAGGTCGATGGTGACTGTCGTGCCGACGTTGGGGATGGTTTCAAAGGTGAGGGTGCCGCCCATTTCCATGACGGTGGCGCGGGCGAAGGGGAGACCGATGCCTTTGCCGCCGATGAGGAGTTCCTGCTGGTCGTTCTGGTCGAGCTGGCCTTTGGCCTGCTTTTCTTCGGTGCCGCCGCGGCGTGTGCTGTAGGCCCAGAAGGGGGCGTAAGGGCCTTGCGCTTCGGACATGCCGAGGCCTTCGTCGCGGAAAATGAGACGGATGTACTGGCGGGTGAAGAAGCCTTCTTTTTTGTCGATGGTGGAGACGGAAATGCGGATGGCTGGCTGATTGGGGTTGGCGAGTTGCTTTTCAAGCGGGAGTGCTTCAATGCCGGCCTTGGACACGCTCATTTGCGTGGTGGCGGCGATGCAATTGTTGAAGACTTCCTTCATGGCCCATTCAAAACGCTGGATATCCACGGTGATGGTGGGGATGGCGCCGACGGGGGGAAGATCAAGGGCGACGTATTCACGGGTGGCCTTGGGCTTGCGCTTGCCGGCTACGGTTTCGTATTCGACCTGGGCCATCTGGCGGAAGGTTTCAGCGGGGCGCATGAAACGGTAACGGGGCGCGCGGCGGCCAGCTTTCTTGGCGCGCTCCTTGGTCTGGGCGATGCGTTCGGGGTCGGCCTCGATCATGTATTCATAAAGCATTTCACGGACGAGTTTTGCGATGTCGGCTTTGGGCTCAAAGAAGGCCAGGGAGGCTTTGGCCATTGCGGCGGTGGTGGTGGCTGGGGCCCAGGCGCGGGGGAGGCTGTAGGCGATGTCCATGAGGCGGATGTGGCGGGTGTTGATCCGATACATCTCCGTGAGGATGGCCTGGGTTTTGGGCAGTGTGGTGACCTGGCCGACGCCCGGGAGGGACATGGCGGTGAGCTCGAAATTTCCCAGTTGCTGGACGAGGCGGGTGACGAAGGTGACGTATTCCTCGGAGGACTCGAAGACCTTGCGCCACTCAAGGGCCTGTTCGTCAGGAGGGAGGGCGAGGAGTTTGTTTAAAAAGGGTGTGAGTTCGTCATAAGCCGCGTCAAAGCCTGACATGAGGGTGGTGCCGGTGGGCAGGCCGATACGGGCATTGCGGGCGGGATCAAGTGTGGAGTAGATGCCGCCGGTGATTTTGTCGAGTTCTTTGATCAGGACGGCATAGCGCTGGATGTTGGTGTTGAGGATGGGGGCGAGCTTGGCGAGGTATTGGTCCATGGCTTTCTGGCCAAGCTCGGGGGAGGCACGATGCTGCGCATCGAGCCAGAGCACGATCCGCCAGAGGTCGCTGAGCTCTTCCAGCCGCCAACGCCTGAAGTGAAGTATCAGTTTCTGAAAGAAGAGCAATCGGTCCCTCAGGCAGTCAGGCGATTTGATCAAACACGGGCGCTGATGACTTCTTCAAGCGCTTGGATACACGAGGTTGATTTTAATTGTTGATGTCATGCGTGCGTTATCCGGGTTTTGGTCGGGGAAGGGTGTGTGGAAAAGTGCGAGAGTGAAGGAGGGTTTCCGGATGTTTTTAAGTCAGGTTGTTTTGTTTTGTGAGAAGGGGGTTGCGTGAGGGTGGGCGGTGTGCCTACTCTTAAGGTATGAATAACGTATTTGCTGGAAATAGAAGCGGTGGATGGGGCCAGGCAGCGCTGATGGTGCTGCTAGGGTGTTTTTTTGTGGGTTGCGCGGGTGATGGGGGTGGGGTGATGGCGTTGGACGAGAGCAAGCCGGGCTACACCCAGCCCATCAAGGGGGATAAGGCGACGCTGTTGGTTTATGGGATGGCGTGTCCGCTGTGCGCGAACAATATCGATAAGGAACTGCTTTCGTTGCCGGGGGTGGCGAAGGCGGATGTGGACATGGGGAATGGAAAGGTGCGGCTTGAGTTTGCGGGGGAAACGAGGCCGACGCCCAAGCAACTGGCGCAGGCGGTGGACCACGCGGGTTTTACTTATAAAGGCATCACCGTCCCGTGAAGATGCCCTTTTCGTCGGTAAGGTTGTTGCGATGGATGTGTGCCGCGCTGGCTTTTTTTGTGGTGGCGGGCGCAGGAGAGAGCGCATGGGCGCAGGAGTCAACGCGCGTGCCGGTGGCGACGACGCCGGGGAAGGGTCGGTTTTATTTCCGCGAGATCATTTCCTATGAGCAGTTGAGCGATGACCCCTCACCGGATTTGCGGACGATTGAAGAGATGGTGGCGCTGAGCCGATTTTCGTATGGGATTACGGGGCAGTTGTCATTTAATGCGAATGTGCCGGTGATTTATTCCAATGAACGCAGCCCGGCGGCGAGCCATCATGGGGCGGGCAAAGGGGTGGATGAGATCGGGGTGGGGGATATTTCGCTGGATTTCAAATACAGGCCGTTTCAGTGGGATATCGGCCCGGTGGACACGGTGCGGGTGGCCTTTGTCGGGGGGCTTGAGGTGCCGACGTATGACAAGCATTATTCCAGTGATGGGTTTGATCCCTACATGGGGGTGATCTTCACGGGCGTGATGGGGCGGCATGGTTTGAATCAGTCGCTGCGTTACAAGGTGAATACCAACGGGCAGGAATACAACATGACGCCGGGGGACGGGTCGGCGGATGCGTTGTTTTATGACACGTCATACCTGTTTCGGCTGATGCCCGGTGAGTACACCGACAAGATGCAGGGGTCACTTTATTTCCAGGCGGAGTTGAATGGGTTGTATGAAGTGAATGGGGACAATGAAGTGCTGATGGGACCGGGGCTGTTATATGAGGCGCAAGGGTTTGCGGTGGAGTTTTCAGCGGGGTTGCCGGTGGCATGCGATGTGAGCAACAGGCCGCGGCGTGATCTGGTGTTGTCGCTGGGGTTTCGGTTGTTGTTTTGATGCGAAACACCACGGGCCGGCGATGAGGCCGGCCCGTGGCGAGTTGAATCAGATGTTAAGGAGGATTACTGGCGCTTGATGGTGCAGCCCTTGGGGACGGTTTTGGTGAAGGGGAGGGGCTTGCCTTCCTTGATAGCAGCGAGGTTGGCGGAGAGGTATTGCTCAGAGGATTTGCCGACGCCGTTGACACCGGTGGGGGCTTTTTCAACGCCGCCGAGGTAAACGAGCTTGCCGGTGGGGTCGATGATGTACATGTGAGGAGTGGTCTGGGCGCCGTAGTCGTCGGCGACTTTGTTGCCTGCGTCCTTGAGGATCACGTAAGGGATATTTTCCTTGGATTGCAGTGCTTTGACATCGTCCATGGACTCGGTTTTGTTGGAGTTGATGCCGATGAAAACGATGCTGGGGTTGTCCGAGGCCAACTTGCTGAGGATGGGCTGATAAGCGCGATCCCAGGGGCAGGCGGTGCCTTCCCAGTGAATGACGACGGTTTTGCCTTTGAAGTCGGAGAGCTTGTGATTTTTGCCGTCGGTGCCGGGGAGGTCGAAGCTGGGGGCGGGCTGGTTGAGGCGGCTGTCCTGCTCGACGGCGGGCTTCTTGTCGTCTTTGGCCCAGGCGGCGGCCGTGACGAGCATGGCGAGAGTGAGGGTGAGAAGGGCGCAGGTAACGGTGCGAATCATGTGAGCCTCCAGATTTTGGAAGGTGTGATGGGAAAGGGAAACGATATGAACAGTAGGGTAGCAGAGGGGGGGAAGGCAAGTCTGTGGAGGGTGGTCTTGTTTCTGGTTTTTGGTTTCTGGTTTTTGGGTGTTGTAAAAGCGAAGAGCGGAATTGATACGGCGGATGGAGTATTTCATGGTTGGGAATACAGGTGAAAGTGAAGTTTTACGTGAGTTGACGTTAGATACATTTTCGACCAAACTTCTTCACCCAAACCACCTAAAGAAAGGTTATCTATGCCCAAGGGAATCGGCGCCAAGCGTGTCTCGCAGTTCCGTGACGAGTACAAGAAGATCGAGAAGATTCTGTCTTTGACCCCGACGGTGAAGAAGGATCTGCAGGTGCCGACGGAGGAGTTTGTGGCGCGTCAAAAGCGCGTGGCGGAGGCGCTGAAGAAGGCGGGGTTTGATGCGGGGTTTGTGTTTTCGGATGAGCATTACAACGGAGATGTGCCGTACCTGGGCGGGAATACGAATGTAAGCATTGAGCAAGTGGCGGGCGTGATCGGTACCAAGGGGTTCCATATCGCTGCGGGTCTGGAGGGCGGGTACATCGCTGAGCAGTTGGCATTCCGTGCGAAGGCCACGGTGCACAAGGTTGAGATTCTGCAGTTGGCGGATGAGAAGTACCCGATCCGTGCGGTGCGGCTTGAGGATGTGTTTGAAGCTGCGACGGGGAAGAAGTTCAAGGACATCAAGAAGATCGCGCTGCTTACGCCGCGCCAGGTGGTGCCGGCGGGCGTGGTGGATTATTTGAATGAGCTGTTCGGCAAGGAAAATGTGCAGGACGGCCAGTTGATTTACCAGAAGGTGAAGAATCTGAAGTCCGACCGGGAGATGGAACTGATCCGCGACGCGAACATCGTGGCGGACGCGATGATGCGGGCGATGCTGGCGGTGATCAAGCCGGGCATGCTGGAGACGCAGGTGGCGGGCTGGGCTTACCTGGTGGGCGCGGAGCTGGGTGCGGAAGAGCAGGGGTTTGACGTGATGGTGGGAGCCAATGAGGCCAACCGCACGCTGATCGGCAAGGCTCTGAATCGCAGGATCAACAAGGGCGACTGGGTTCACCTTGGGGCGGCACCCAAGCGCGACGGGCTGACGTCGTGCATTCGGCGCTCGATCGTGATGGGCAAGAAGAGCAAGGACCAGCAGTATTGGTTCGACTTTGTGAACGGCGCGTACAAGACCGGGTTTGATGCGTATGTCGATATCGCCAAGAACGACAAGCCGGCCAAGGAGCAGGAACAGGCGCTGGTGAACTATTTCCGTTCACGGACGGATGAAGTGAACAAGCGGTTTAAGTTGAATGTGCCGGATTTGTCGATGTTCAAGCCGTACACGGGCACGCATAACTCCGGGTATACGGAATGCCAGGAGTTTTACGGGGCGATCACGCTGGAGAGCGAAGAGCCGATGGCCAAGCAGGTGGTCACCATGCTTGATGTGGCGATCCGCGGAATCGGCGATCACTGGCATGCGAAGGTGCTGCCGGTGGATTTCGTGGTGGTGGAAAACACCCTGGGCAAATTCGGCAACAAGGTTGTGCAGTTCAACAAGGTGCCCAATGATTGCCAGGGATTGATCGGGTCGGGGGTGTGATTGAGGATGGGTTCTGGGTTCTGTCAGAGATGACGGGATTCGGGGCCTGGGGTTTTGAATTGAGTTTTGCCAATAAAAACGCCGCAGGCAGGGGTGGTCTCCCTGCCTGCGGCGTTTGGCGTAAGTGTCTATGCGCTTATTCATACGGAGGGGAGGGAAGGTTGGTTCGGTGGGGGGGCGAGATTTTTGAGGTATGATGTTGGGCCGGTTTTTAAGTTCTTAAGTGCAGAGAAAGAGATCGACCCATGCCGACCACCCATGATGCGGATTTGCTTGCGCGGGACCACAAGATCGCCATCGTGGTGGCGCGTTTCAATGATTTCATCACGGGGAAACTGCTGGAGGGGGCGGTGCATATCCACGGGCGGCACGGCGGTAATGAGAAGAACCTGACGGTGGCGTGGGTGCCGGGTGCGTTTGAATTGCCGATCGCGGCGCAGCGGTTGGCCAAGAGCGGGAAGTATGCCGCGGTGATCTGTCTGGGGTGCGTGATTCGAGGTGCGACGGGGCACTACGACCATGTGGCGGGGCAGTGCTCCGAAGGCATTGCGAAAGTGGGTCTGGAGACAGGCGTGCCGACGATTTTCGGGGTGGTGACGACGGAAAATCTGGAACAAGCGATTGAACGGGCGGGAAGCAAGCAGGGGAACGCGGGTGAGAAGGCGATGCTGGCGGCGATTGAGATGGCGAATCTATTTGGGAAGATTTGAGGGGCTGGGTGGGTAAATGTGGTTGATGATTTGTCCATGCGCCCGGGTTATCGGGTAGCCGCGGTATCGCGTGTCCATCACGACGCAAGGGGTTTGTCTGCACATTGATGTTCTGAGCGGCGTGGATTATATACCCCAGGGGGGTATAATGAATCAATAACAGGAGGTGGCCAATGACCACGAACAACAGATATCGGATTGCGATCAAAGGAATGTCCTGCGGTGGGTGTGTGGAGAGCGTGAAGAAAGTGCTGGCGAAGGTGCCGGGACTGGTGGTGGAATCTGTGAAGATCGGTGAGGCCGTGGTGGATGTGTCCAAGCCGCAGGAGGATCTGGGCAGGATCGCCGTGGGTCTGCAGAAGGCGGGGTATGAGCTGGTGGTATCGAAAATGGGGGTTGGAGAAGGGGTGTCCCATGGGTAAAGTGAAGAAGGCAACGGGGAGCGATTGCTGCCATGCGGCAGAGGTTGCCCAAACAAGCGGAGCAAAGAAGCCTGTGCATATTGACCCGGCGGCGCGGTCGCGGAATGTGACGCGCCTGAAACGAGCCGAGGGGCAGGTGCGTGGGGTGATCAAGATGGTGGAAGAAGACCGGTACTGCGCCGATGTGTTGGTGCAGATCGCTGCGGCGAGGGAATCGCTTCAGGCGGTGGCGCGTGAGGTGCTGCACAACCACATGGCGCACTGCGTGGCAGGGGCGGCGGCGGCAGGCGGAACTGAGCGCACGGAATCACTGGCGGAGCTTAAACGGCTGGTGGACCAATTGACGCGGAGTTGAATATGCAAGTACGAGCAGACATCAACGTGACAGGAATGACCTGCGCGGCATGCGCCAATCGCGTGGAAAGGGCCCTGGGCCAGACGCCGGGAGTCGCGAGCGCAGGGGTGAACTTTGCGACCAAGAAAGCAACGGTGGTGTTTGATCCGGCGGTGACGGGAAAGGATGCATTGTTTGAAGCCGTGCGGGATGCAGGATATGACGTGGAGGCGCAGCCTGAGAGTGCGGAGGATCAGGAAGGGCTGACACGCGAAGAGCGAGAAGCACGGGGGATTTTGCTGCGGGTGATTGTGGGTGGTGTGTTGTGCGTGCCGGTGCTGATCATTGCGATGTCGCACGGGACGATTCCCGGGTTGCATGGGTGGTGGACGCTTTGGCTGCAACTGGCGCTGACGACGCCGGTGATGTTCTGGGTAGGTGCGCGTTTTTTTGTGTCGGCGTTTAAGGGATTGAAGCATTTTTCCGCGAATATGGACACGCTGGTGGCCCTGGGAACGGGTGCGGCGTATCTGTATTCCGTGGGCGCACTGTTGTGGCCCTCGGCTTTTGTGGTGCCTGGGGGGCATGGGCATGGGGGTGGAGAGTTGATGCCGGAGGTTTATTTTGAAGCGGCGGGGGTGGTGATCGTGCTGGTGTTGCTGGGTAAATATCTGGAAGCGCGGGCGACGGCAGGGACGACGGAGGCGGTGCGGAAACTGGCGGGGTTGTCGGCGAAATCGGCGACGGTGGAGCGGGAGGGGGCGACGGTGCAGGTGCCGGTGGGTGATGTGAAGCGGGGTGATGTGGTGGTGATTTATCCGGGTGAGCGGGTGCCGGTCGATGGGGTGGTGGTGTGGGGGGTATCACGGGTGGATGAGTCGATGCTGACGGGGGAGAGCCTGCCGGTGGAGAAGGGGGTGGGTGCGGAGGTGTATGGGGGGACGTTGAATTTTGATGGAAGCATGAAGACGCGCGCGACGAAGGTGGGGAAGGAGAGCGCGCTGGCGCAGATCATCAAGGCGGTGGAGGAGGCACAGGGAAGCAAGCCGAACATCGCACGGCTGGCGGATCGGGTGAGCGGGGTGTTTGTGCCGGTGATCCTGCTAATAGCGCTGGCAACGCTTGGGGCGTGGCTGGTGTTTGGGCCGGAGGAGTTGAAAACGACATTGGCATTTACGGCGGCAGTGAGCGTGCTGGTGATCGCGTGCCCGTGCGCGCTGGGCCTGGCGACGCCGACGGCAGTGATGGTGGCGGTGGGCGCGGGGGCAAGGCAGGGCTTGCTGGTGCGGTCAGGCAGCGCGCTGGAGACGGGGAGCAAGGTGACGGATGTGGTGCTGGACAAGACGGGGACGATTACGGAAGGAAAGCCGCGGTTGGTTGGAACGTTTCTGGCCGGAGGATTCAGCGGGAGCATGAGTGAGGATGAGCTTCTTCGGCTTGCGGCATCAGTGGAGAAGGGGAGTGAACACCCGCTGGGCAAGGCGATTGTGCGGGCCGCGGCAGAGCGGAAGATCGTATTAAGCGAGCCGCAGGATTTTTTGTCCACCGCGGGGGAAGGGGTGAGCGCGCGCGTGGGCGGACATGTGGTGCGTATTTCCAAGCCCAAAGCAGAGAATGGGGTGCTGAGGCAGGCGGTGGCCCGTGCAGCGCACAGCGGGGCGACGCCAGTATGCGTTTGGGTAGATGAATTGCCGGCCGCAGTCCTGGCGCTGGCGGACGCCATGAAGGCGGATTCGGCGGAAGGAATCGCCCGGCTGAAGGCGTTGGGGTTGAATGTGACGATGCTGACGGGCGACAGCAAAGGTGTGGCGGAGGAGATCGCACGGCATGCGGGTGTGGAGCATGTGGTGGCGGGCGTGACGCCGCAGGGGAAAGCGAAGTTTGTGCAGGAACTGCAGGCCCAGGGGCGCGTGGTGGCCATGGTGGGCGATGGGGTGAACGACGCGCCCGCACTGACGCAGGCGGATATGGGGATCGCGCTGGGGACAGGGGCGGACGTGGGGGTATCAGCGGGCGACGTGACGCTGGCTTCGGGCAGCCTCCTGGGTGTGTCGCGGGTCATTAGGCTGTCACGCAGGACGATGCGGACGATCCGGCAGAATCTTTTCTGGGCGTTTATCTACAACCTGATCGGCGTGCCGCTGGCGGCGGGTGTGATGTATGGCGTGACGGGGTGGATGCTGTCGCCGGTGTTCGCCAGTGCGGCGATGGCGTTGTCGAGCGTGTCGGTGGTGGTGAACAGCCTCAGACTGGGGCGGGCGAAGCTGTAAGCGCTATTCAATGCCGAAAGTGACGCCGGGCCAGTCGTCGGTGCGGAAGGGACCCAGAGGGAGTCCTGCGGCGTTGATGACGTTGCAGACGGGGTTTTGGGCCCAGGCGTAGCGGACGGCGACGGGGCGGGGGACATTGGGAGAAGTGAGCGTGATGGTGTTGCCGGAGAGGGAGGCGTTTGCCCATTGAAAGCCGCGATGGCCCTGAGTGAGGTCGCCGGGGCCGGCGGAGATGGCGAAGCCGGCGGGAGGAAGCTGGTCGGTGGTGAGGAGGTTACCTTGAGTGTGTTTGAAATGGAGGTGGATTTCCGCGCCGACGATTTCCATATGGTCCAGTTCCGGCGATTGGTGGGGGATGTCCTGGCCGTAGAGCTTTGCGCGGGCGTGGAGGGCCAGGCGATGGGCGAGGGGGGCCTTGTCGCGGGGGTGGATGTCGGTGGCGTCGCCGGTGTCAATGGCGACGGCCATGGCGGTCTGGGGGAGGCGCAGGGCCATGGCCTGGGCTTCGCGGAGTTCAGCCCAGGAATGCTCGCAGGGGAACTCACGGCGCGGGCCGAAGCGGGCTTCCTGGACGAAGTAGAAGGGGAGGTCGGGATTTGCCCAATGACGGCGCCAGTCGCTGACGAGGAGCTGGAACATGCGGCGGTATTGGTAGGCGCGGTCGGGTGCGCCTGAGCCCTGATACCAGATGATGCCGCGTACGGGGGTGTGGGTGAGGGGCGCAATCATGGCGTGGAAACAGGCACCGGGCGCCCATTTATCGTTGGCAGAGATCAGGCGCGGCTGTGGGCCGGGGAGGCGACGGCCCTGGCGCTCGGCAAGGTCTGTTTCGGTATCCCACTGGGTGAAGGCCGCGGCATAGGTTTTTTGCGGATCAGGGAAGACGGTGAGGGATTGCTTGAAACGTTCAAAGACCGGTGTGAAGGAGGCGTCGGATTCAAGGGTGGTGCGGGCAAGCCATGTTTCGCAGGGGGTTGCGCCGACAGAGGCATTGATGAGGCCGATGGGAACGCCGGTGGATTGCTGGAGTTCCTGGCCGAACATGAAGCCGATGGCGGAGAAATGGGCGGCGGTGATGGGGGTGCTGAGCTCCCACTGGCCGCCCTGGAGGAAGCGGAGGGGCGCTGGGATGGTGTTGCGGGGGACGGTGAAGAGGCGGAGGTTGGGATTGTGTGTTTGAGGGGATTTGAGGATGGCATCGGCGGTATCGCAGTGCTTGAGGATCATTTCCATGTTGGACTGGCCGGAGCAGACCCAGACATCGCCGACGAGGATGTCGCGCAGGACGGTTTCCTGGCCGTTGATGACGAGCATCATATTGGCGGGGCCACCCGCGGAGAGGGGCGGGAGGGTGATGGTCCAGATGCCGTCGGGACCGGCGGTGGTTGAGAGTTTGTGGTCGAGGAAAGCGAGGGTGACCGTATCGCCGGGGGAGGCAGCGGCGGAAATGGGGAGAGGGACGCCGCGCTGGAGGATGGCGTGGTGGGAGAGGAGTGGGTTGGAAGTGGCAGGGAGCATTTATCGGGCCGATCTGGTGGGAAGGGAAAGCGGTACAGGTGTCGCTGGAGAAGCTTAGTTCAATAAGTCTGATCAGGGAAGAAGGTATATGGAAATGACGAGATGTGGAATGGGACGGGAATTATTGCCAATGAAATTTGATGGGGCCGTGAGCGATGCCGACGGTGTTGGTGAGTTGATTGAGTTGGTCTTTGGGACCATTGGAGGGAAACCATGAATGGGCGGTGAAATGAATGTCAAAATGGGAAGTGAAAAGGTACGCCCGCGGTGGCCGTGAATGCATGCTTGAGATGGGGAGGGGCTGGGAAAGAAGGAGTTAATCCTGAACTTCGCCGGGGAGGGGCTTGCGGATAAGGACGAGTTCGGTTTCCTGAAGGCCGTCTAAGATTTCGGCGTAGGTTTCACTGGTTTTGCCCAGCTTGATGACGCGCTTGCGGAGCTTGCCTTCGTGAGCCGAGTCCGGGACATAGACGAATTGTTTTTTGCCTTCAGTGAACACGGCCTGAATGGGGACGGCAATGGCGTCTTTAACTATACCTGTGACGATTTCGCCGGTGCAGCGCATAGCGGGCTTGAGTTTGCCTTGGAGGCTTTCCTTGGGGAACTCGACCTTGACGGTGTATTCGCGCAGGTCGGGGTTCATCCAGCCGCCGTCCTCGGCCATGACACCGATCTGATAGACCTTGCCGGTCATGGGCTGGCGGCTGCGGGAGTCGAGCGTGACAGTGACGGGGTTTTCCGGCTGGATCTGGGAGATGACTGCCTCGTTGACGCGGAGGGTGGCGATCATCTGGGTGGTGTCGGGAAGGATAATGATGACTTCGTTCTGACGGACCTGGCGCCCCTGAGCCATGGGCTGATTGCGGCGGTTGGCCCCGACGGAAGTGGAGTAGACAACCAGGCCGTTTTGCGTGGCGCGGATGGTGGTGCTGTCGAACTGCTCCTGAAGCTTGGCCATGCGGTCTTCGCGGTACTTTAAGCTGCGTTCCTTGGATTCAAGGTCGCTCTTGCAGCGGCGAAGCTCGCCGGCGTAACGGCGCTTGATGCGTTCCAGCTCGTTTCGGGCCTGGTCGACGTCGGAGTTGTATTTCTTCTCGTCGTTTTTGCGGGTGTACTCTTCGTAGATCTTGATGGCGAGCTTGGCGGTGGCGAGGGCGTTGATGCCTTCGATTTCGGCGAGCTGGTCTTTTTCAAGGTCGGAGAGGCTGATGAACTTCTGGTTGTAGAGGTCCTGGCTGAGCTTCTGATCGCGGACGAAGCGGGTGAGATTGCGGTTGGCTTTTTCAAGGTCGAGCGCGAGGGTGCGCTTTTGCTGGAGATCGGTGCCGTTGCGCCACTTTTCAAGTTCGAGCTCGGCCATCTGGATCTTGAGTTCGCCGGTCTTGATGGCGGTTTCGGATTCGGCCTGACTGACGATCATCTGCTGTTCAGAGCCGATCTTGTCCTGGCGGGCGCGTTCGACGTTCTGGACTTCCAGTTCTATCTTTTCCTTGATCTCGTCAGTTGCGAGCTGAACCAGGACATCGCCGGTTTTGGCAAGGGTGCCCTCGGGGACGATGTCGATGATGGTGGTGACACCTTCGACGTTGGATTTGAGCTCTTCTTTTTTCTTGGAGTCCATTTCGCCGGAAGCGACGATGGAAAGATTAAAGTCGCGCTTGACCACGCGGAACCAGGTGGCTGTGTCGGCGGCGGAGGCTTTTTCGTTTTTGCCTGAGGGCTGGGTGGCGGCGCCATCGGTGACGGCCAGGAGGGTATTGCCCCCACCCAGGAAAGAGCCGAAGCGGTAGTAGTTAAAACCAGACCAACCCGCGGCAAGCAACAACCCGCCTGCAAAGGTCCACATTGCCATACGCGACAGAGAACGCCGTTTTTTTGCGGGGAGAGGGTTCACATCAACAGGTGAGGCCTGACTCATTAGATTCTCAATACCACTCGAATCAAGACGGTTTTAGATTGACTGAACATCTTAGCAAGGCTGAGGATGACAGTCAGCACTTTCCTGATGGAATTTCTCCAATGGGTTGGACGCACTGAGGTTAGACATGTTCCTGGAGAAGTGACGGGGCTATTGCGCGGCGGTGGGAGCGGTTTCGGGGGAGCGCTGGGTGGCGGCGTCGCCCTGGTCGGGCTTGAGCATGTCGACGGGGGTGGTGACGGCGATGAGCTTGGCGGGGGGCTCCCATGCGCCGTTGGCGTGGACGCGGAGCTGGTCGGTGTTCAGAAGATAGCCGAGGATGTTGACACGGAGGTCGCGGAGGGCGGCGTCGCGGCTGTTGCGGGCGGCGAGCAGGTCGTCCTGAGCGTCGATGAATTCGCGGGTGGTGAGGGTCTGGAGGCGGAGAATGACGCCGTCGAGACGGGTTTGGGAGATGCCGATGTTGCGGTTTTGGAGTTCGAGGGTCATGCGGGCGAGGTCGATGGAGCGGACGGAGGTGCGGACGTCGACTTCTACGCGGTCCTTGGCGAGGGTGTGGCTGCGGACGGCGCGCTCATAGTTGATGAGGGAAGTGCGGTAGTTGATTTCCTCGATCTTGCGGTCGAGGGGGGCACCGAAGGTGGCGCCAACGGTGTAGCTGCTGTAGCCGGGGTCGAAGTTGACGCCGGCGAGATCAAAATTGGGGTCGGTGCGGTAGGTGGTGTTGCCGGTGAGGTTGAGGTCGGGGAGGAGGCGGTTTTTGGAGACTTCAATGCCGCGGCGGGAGTCTTCAACCTGGTCGGAGGAGTTTTGGAGATCCAAGCGGAAGGCGAGTGCGGTTTTGATGGATTCGGCGACGTCTACCTCGGGACGGGGAATGACGATCTCGGTGGGCATGATCCGAATTTTTTCGGAGATGGGCATGCCGATGGTGAGCTTGAAACTGTCGACTGCTTTTGAGTAGGCTTCCAGGGCGATGATGAGGTTGTTCTTGGCGAAGAGAACGTTCTGCTCGGCGCGCTGAACTTCGAAGTAGGGCATTTTGCCGGCGTTTGCGAGGGCGGCGGAACGGCGCTGGAGCCATTCGACGTTGGCGAGGCGGCGGCGGATGTTTTCGATGGTGGACTGCTGGAGAACGAGGTTGTAATAGGTGGTGGCGATGCGGAGGAAGAATTCGCGGCGGTAGCGTTCAAAGGAACGGGTGCTGTAGACGAGGTTCCGCTCGGCCTGGATGAGGTCTTCGCGGGCGGACATGCCTGCGCCGCGCAGGAGGGGAATGGAGGCGTTTAGGACGAAGTTGGCGTTCTGGCTGACGGCGCTTGTGGAGGAGCTGGATTGGTGCAGTTTATTGACGACGCCGACGAGGGCGGAGGCGGAAACGGAGCCGCCGTAGGGGAGGCGCTGGGTGACGCCGGTGGTGTTGACGAGGTTTAAGGCCTGGTCGTAATCGCCGGCTTCTGGGGTGCCGGTAAAAAGGGCGGAGGTGTCGTTAAAGAAGCGGGGGCCCCAGAGATGGCGCTCACGCAGGAGGAGCAGCGTGGTGATGAAAAGGTCTTCCTTGCGGCTGCGGTATTCAGGGCTGTATTGAATGGCGTAGGCGAGAAGGTCGTTTAAGCGCATTTCGCGGCCGACGAGGAGGACGTTTTCCTGCTGGCTGGCGATGAGCATTTCGAGACGACTGCCGGTGTCGGAGGGTGAGCCGCGAGAGTCGTCGGGGCGTGTGGTGGTGTTGGTGAGGGAGGCGGATTTTTCATCGTCTTTGATGAAGGTGCCATTGCCGGTGCTTTCGACGGCCGCGCCTGCAGGTTGGGTGACGGGGCCAGTGGACTGAGCGGCGGGCTGACTGGTGGCGGGCCAGACGATGGGCGGGGTGGTGGGAAGTTCGTTTTTGGGAACCGGTGGCACGGGGACGGGAGCGGTGTCGCTTGGGGAAGGAGGGGCGGGGGCCGCAGTTGCGCCGGTGGCTGTGCCGGGGGTGCCGCCCTGTGATTTTTTGCCCGTGTACGCGCCGGAAGGATCGTTGGCTCTTTCATCACCGGTGGGGACGACGGGCTGTGTTCCGGCGGGGATGGTGGCGGGGTTCTGGTCAAGAACCGTGTTACGCTCTGTGGCGGTGGTGACGGCGAGTTGATCTGCGCTTTTGTTCGCGGTCGCGGGCTGGGTGTTGTAGATGGATTGGCTGGGGCCGAGGATGGCGGAATCAGAGATGTAGGGGCGGATGTCAGGGGTGCGGTTGCCGTCTTTGCCGAGGGTGCGCTCGGCCTGCTCGTGGATGATCTGCTCGGCCTGGACGTCGAGGTTGCGCATGAGAGGGTCCTTCTCACAGGAGAGAAGGGCGGCCATGGTCAAAAGCAGGATCCCCAAACCAATACGTTGCATTGAAAACAAGCCATCCGTAGTGAAAACGAAAACACGCGCAGAACCCCGACACCTCCGACCAAGGTGTCATTATAGGGGGCGGCAGACGTTAGACCTGTTTGGGATGCAAAAGTTCGCGTAAAGGGAAGTTATAGCCCAAATGGTAGTGTTAAATAAGTGAATGCAATAATTTGGATATAAATTTTACTTATAAGTACAAAATTGCCTTCGATCTAGTAAGGTAAACAAGAGAATTCGCAAGACACGCATAGACTTCTAAACGCCTTGCTATGCGTTGCCTCAGAGCGTTTGTAAACGGAGACTCCCATGCCAGCAGTCAGTTACGATGGTCGTAGTTTTCAGATTGACGGCAAACGGGTATGGTTGGTATCCAGGACGTTTGAGTACTTTAAGTATGCTCCTGGTCAGTGGTTAGGATTGTTAAATGGGATACGCGCCAATGGATTTACGGGTGTGTGCCTGCCTGTGCCCTGGGGACGGGTGGAGGTGAGTCCGGGGAAGTTCAGCTTTGGGGGGGAATTGGACATTCAAAAGGTGGTGCGGCTGGCGGGGGAGGTGGGGTTGCATTGTGTGTTAAACCCGGGGCCGGCGAACATGGCCGGGCAAGAAGTGGCGGGGATGCCAAGCTGGCTGCTGGGGGTGGCGGGGGTCAAGTTGCGGGAGGGGAATCCGGCGTTTTTGTCGGCGGTGTCGCGTTATTACAGTGCACTTTGGGAGCAGGTGAGGGATTTGCAGGCGGCGAGCGACACGGGGCCGGGGGCGTCGAGCAAGACTGGTCCGATCCTGCTGGTGAAACTGGAGGGGAGCTGGATCAGCCATCAGTCGCCGGAGGTGCCGGATTACCTGCGTGAGCTGGCGCGTTTTCATCGGGAGGACGGATGCCGTGTGCCACTGGTGCTGTCGAACATGATGTGGCACCGTTTGGATACGGTGGTGAGCGCATGGAACACCAAGCGGCATGTGCTTTCAACGGCGCGGCAGTTGGGAGCGGTGCAGGAGGAGTCGCCGCGTGTGTTGTTGGATCTGGGGTTTGAGCCAATGGGTGAGGAAGGGAAGCCGGGAGGGGAGGCCCAAGAGATCAGCGCGGGGCAGATTGCGCAGGCGCTGGCCGGCGGGGCGCAGATGAACCTTCCGGCGGCGGGGGGAAATGTGACGCCTGAGGCGCGGGGAGTTTTGAACTTTGCCTCGTCGTTTAGTTCGCTGTTCGCGAATTTGAATGTGTCGTCGAATGTGCCAGTGGTGGATCCTTCGATGACGCAGGCGCAACCGGGGATGTTTTCGCTGGTGGGGCAGTCGGGGAGCCAGGGAGAGGTTTTCTTTCTGTTTGGGACGCATGGGAAAGGCGCCAAGGGGGGGCCGGTTTCGGTGATGCTGACCAATGGGAGCAAGGTGGGGATTGTGCCGGGGGCGCATGGCGTGGCTTGGGGTGTGCTCGACGCGCGGCTGCCGGGGGTGGGTGGTGAACTGTCGACGACGATGAGCCCGATGGCGTGGCATTTGCGGAAGATGCTGGTGGTGCG
Organism: uncultured Phycisphaeraceae bacterium; assembly: GCA_964527265.1. GTDB lineage: Bacteria > Planctomycetota > Phycisphaerae > Phycisphaerales > Phycisphaeraceae > CAZGOM01. The sequence continues at coordinate 58,887 of CAZGOM010000008.1, forward strand.
GGCGGCGCATGAGGGGCATGTGATTGTGAGCGGCACGAAGCTGGGTGTGCCGGCGGCCACGGAGAAGGCGCCGAGCGTGGTGGCTGAGCAAGGGGTGGTGATCGTGGGGTTGAGCCAGGAGCAGAGCGAGCGGTTCTGGTTGGTGGGGGATGGTGTGGTGGTGGGGCCAACGGGATTGGACAGTGAAGGGAACCCGGATTTGTCGACGGCGGGGAAGAATGCTTTGCACATCGGGTTGGATGGGAAAGTGAAGGCGCTGAAGCCCGGCAAGGCGGCGACGGGCAAGGAGGCGAAGGGGGCGCAGGTTTCGCCGTGGCGCGTGGCTGGTGCACTGGAGGGGGTACTGCCTCTAGATGCGTTTGTGCGCGGATCGGCGGAACGAACGGTGGAAGGGGTGAGTCCGGCATTGAGCGCGGGGTGGCATGAGGTGAGGCTGGCCAAGGCGCTCAAGGAACAGAAACTGATCGCACCGGAATGGGGAGATGAGGTGATGCTGTACACGCCGGAGGGGAAGGTATTGGGGCGGTTGAGTTCGGATAACCCGAGGCTAAAGACTGCTTTGCCGGAGCGGGTGCTGGTGTTTTCGCGGCGTCAGCGGAGAGTGGGGCTGACCGAGTGGCCGTTTCAGAAAGCGAGCGGGCCAGTGGGCGGGCTGTATGTGGAGGGGGCGGCGATCAAGGTGGAGGTGACTCAGACGCCGGTGCCGAAGATTGATTTGTGGGAGCATCAGGCGTTTTTGCCGTTTGTGAGCAAGCATATGTTTTCGCGTTCACGGGCTTATAAGGCCATTTTTAAGACGAATGCGGCGCGGTTGTGTGTGCGGTGGCGGATTTCCCAGTCACCCATGGCGGTGTTACTCAACGGGACATTCGTGGGAATGATCCCGGCGCATGCCGATCTGAATGAACGCGGCCTGGTGCTGCATGAAGGGATTGGGTTAAAACGCGGAAACAACGATCTGGTGATAATGGACGTATACAGCACAGTGGAACCACAGGAAGCCGTGGCGAAGAAGAATTCGCCTGAGTTGGTTGAGCTGGGGGCGGATGTGCTGGCTGCGGGAACATGGCGTGGTATTGCGCCGATTGTGCCGGCTGACACGGCGTTTGCGGACGCGGCGAAGGCGAAGATCAAGATCGGGCCTGCGTGGTTCAAGTGCACGATTAAGGCGGATGTGCCGACAGAATCAGTGATGCTGGCGATTTTGGATGTGGTGGTGAATGAAGTGCTGTTCAACGGGAAGCGTGTGACGCGGGTGGAGCATGGATTTGGTGGGGAGGGGACCGATCGATTTGAGCTTGAGCCGGCGATGTTTGTGGAAGGCGGCGTGCAGGAGCTGGTGCTTTTGAGCGTAGATGCGAAAGCGCCTGGGAAAGTCTCGCTGACGTCATTATGAGTATTCGGGTGGAGTAGAGACCGGGCAGCAGGCTGATTTGTTAAAAATCCGTTGCATGGCACGTCGGAGTGCCGTGTAGTTGTGAAGATCTCAGCGCTTTTTGCCGTCGGAAATCGGACGGGTCTTTTTATTGTCGAGGGCTCCCGAGCGTGAACCAGAGCTGGAACGCGGGCTATTCGAATTGGGGATGGGGCGAGTCTTTTTGTCGAAGAAACCAGCGCCTTCGGGGTTTTCTTCCACCATGGTGATTTCGGCTTCCTGACGTGGCAGGGCCATGATCTGGCTTTCGCTGGCGGTGAAGGTCAGGTCATCTGTGGTCTTGGCTAATCGTTCGTTTAACACCTGGCAGAGGGCCCAGAGGAGCCGGCTGGTGATTTGCGGTTCATTGGTGAGGAGCTTGCGGAAGTTGGCGCGTGTGAGCTCAAGCATACGGGAAGGCTTGTTGGCGACGACGTCGGCATGGCGGGGGCCGCCGTTGATGAGGCCCATTTCACCAAAAAAGGTGCCGGGGCCGAGCTCAGTGATTTTTTTGCCGTTCTTGGAGACGGAGAAGGAGCCTGTGATGGCGACGAACATGCTGTCGTCATCATCGCCTTCGGAAACGATTTTTTCGCCGGTCTTAAAGTCCCGGATTTTCATCATGCCCAGGACTTTGATGAGCTCATGGTCGTTTAAAAGCTGAAGCGGAGCGCAGACGCGCAGGGGAGCGACGCGCTCCATGAGCGCGGCATCAGAGGCGGCTTCCGGGTTGACCGGTGTCTGCACTGCAATGGCCGTGAGCAGGCCGGGCACATTGTGCTCTTTGGCAAAACCGATTTGCACCTCAAGCTCTGCGTTGGGGTTTTCTGCTTCAACAACAGCGCTGAGGTTCTTGCCCTTGGCCCAGAAGCTGGCGAGGGAATTGGAAGCGAGGATGTACCAGTCGTTGGGCTCGGTTTCGATGTGGATGACTTCAATTTTCTGCATCATCGAGAATGCGCCGGAGTCATCCTCCCCCGTTGATTCGGGCATGGGAGGCTTGGAAGGCTCAGGCAAAACGGTGGGGTTGAAGTGGCGAACCTCACCATTGCGGATCTGATAAAGACCGGTGGAACTGCGATTGCGGGCGATGACTGCATGATTGCCGGCGAAATAGAGAAGCGTGAGCTCCGGCGGGGCAACAGGGCCGGTGGAGTGCATGCGGCGGACGCGGAACGACTCCTGATGGGCGCGGATTAAGGCCAGTTCAACCACCATGGAGGCACGGACGCGGTGGTAATAGCTGGGTTGCTGGGCGTAACGGCGGAGGATTTTGACGTGGTCGAGGATGAATGAAAAGGCCGTCCGGCGCATGGCTTCGGCAGCGCGTTCGTTGTTGGATGAGTCAGTCAAGCCGTCGAAGAGGCCAATGAGGCCAAGCGACTTTTCGTAGCAGGTGGCGGGGCGGTCCTTGCCAAGAAGGTCCGCGACGTTCGAGATAGCCAACACGGCCTGAGTCATGAAGCCTCGTTGTGTGGATGTTATGCGTATCCCCTGACACATCATAGCTCATCGTTATGGGTTTCGGGCTCCGGGTTTTGTGTTTCGAATCAAGAAAAAACGATAGGTCGGCGTTATGCCGACCCATCGTCAAAGTTAAATGGCGAAAAAGACACGGTGCGAATCGGAATCCGACCGGGGGCACCGATTCTCAGTCCTTGAGAAACATTTCGATGACGGGATAGGTGACGTTGGGACGATGGACAGGGAGGCGGAGCGTGAGGGTGTCGGCGGGGATTTTGTCGCTGCGGTGGTGGCCGTAGAGCTGTTCGGGGGCCTGGACTTCCGAGCCGTCGTGGAGGAATTGGGCGTAGTCGATCTTGCCGGCAAAGCCTGGAAGGTGGAGTTCAACGTAGGGCCAGTTCAGGATGTGGAGGTAGAGACGTTTGGTTTCGGGGTTGTAGGTGAGGCGGCAGTCCTGGGGGCATTTGAACTCGGCAGGCGCCTGGGTGCAGCCGTGGATGGCGCGGTCGTGATGGCTCATCCAATTGCCGATGCCGGCGAGGCGTTCAAGGGCGCGGTAGTCGAATTCCCCGCGCGAAGTGGGGCCGACGTTCAGGAGGAGGTTGCCGCCCTTGCTGACGGTGTCGATGAGCATGAAGATGAGTTGTTCGACGGATTTCCAGGTCTGCTCATCGCGGAAATACCCCCAGGAGCCGGAGAACGTCTGGCAGGCTTCCCAGACGACGGGAGTGCCTTTGTGGTGGATCCATCCGTAGGGCTGGAACTGTTCGGGGGTTTTGAAATCCCAGCCTTCTTCAAGGTCAAGGCGGTCATCGAGCATGATGTCGGGCTGGAGTTTACGGATGAGCTTGTAGAGTTTTTCGGATTCCCAATCGTCCTTGCCTTTGCCGGAGCCATCAGGCATGGGGAAGGAATAATCGAACCACATGATGTCGACTTTGCCGTACTTTGTGAGGAGTTCCTTGGCTTGCTCACGGATGTATGCGGCGTATTTCGCCTGGGTGCGGCCTTTGTTGATGGCGGCGCGTTCTTCGTCGGTTTTGGAGGTGTAAGGGCCGACGTGCTTGTCGACGATGTATTCGGGGTGGTGCCAGTCGATGACGGAGTAGTAGAAGCCGGTGCGCAGGCCGCGGTCGTTGAAGGCCTTGACCATGGGCTTGATCAGGTCGCGCTTGGCGGGGGTGTTTGTGGCCTTGAAGTCGGAGTGCTTCGTATCCCACATGCAGAAGCCTTCGTGGTGCTTGGTGGTGACGACGAAGTATTTCATGCCGGCATGGGCGGCGGCATCAGCCCATTTCTCAGGATTGTAAAGATCGGGGTCGAAGCGCTTGAAGTAGCGTTTTTCGTAGACATCGGGTGGGATTTGTTCATATTTCTGGACCCATTCATGGCGGCTGGCCAGGCTGTAGAGGCCCCAGTGGATGAAGAGGCCGAAACGTTCTTTGGTGAACCAGGAAGTGTCGCCGGGGGTTTTCAGGGTTTTGAGCATGGGTGGAACCTTGTTGAGGGATTAAGTTGGATGAGTGAGGTATTTATACCGCGTGAGCCCAAGGCTGGGATTGCGTTTCCACGGGTGCGCCTGTGGAGGCGGCCTGCTGGCTGATCAGATCCAGGTAGGTGTCCTGACAGGCTTCAGCGAGGGAGTAGAAGGATTCGCCGGTGCGGGCGTAATGGGCGGTGCGAAGGAGGCAGTCGCCTATGGCGATTTCATCGTCAGTGAGACGGCCGGGAGCGAGGGGGTTTTTGTAGTGCCAGGCGTCGCCGATTTGAATGCCTTTGAGGTAGAGGCCTTCGAGGTTGCCTGCGGGGCCGGCTTCGTGGCGAGTGAGCTGGGTGCGGATGGGGGTGAGGTGGTCGATGAGCCAGCAGGCGGAATCATTGTTGATTTCGCCGCGCGTGCCGCGGATGAGGAGGCGGGGGGCGCGGATGAAAGAGAAGTATTGGTCGCCGGTGAAATCCATGATGCCGAGCTTGTCGGTGAAGTTGAAGGTGGCAAAAAACTGGCTGGAATTAACGATGTTTTCTTTGTCGGGATGGCCGACGCGACCGCGGCCCTGAACGATTTTGGAGACGAAGGAACGGGCGGTGATTCTGGCATTTTCGGCCTTAAGGCCCAGGAAGCGGCGCATGAGGCTGATGCCGTGATAGCCGTGGGCGATGGAGACTTGGGCCTGGGAGATATCGCCGAGTTTGCCGGACTGGATGAGGGAGAGTTTTGCTGCGTGATGGGGCTGGAGGTGGTATTGCTCCGCGACCTGGACGCGCGCGCCTTTTTCAGCGAGGGCCCACACGCGGAGGAGGCCTTCGACGGAGCTGGCGGGCGGCGTTTCGGCGAGGATGGGCAGACCGGCCGTTGTCACCTGAGAAACGAGAGATTCCACTGCATCGCGCGGAACGCTGATGACGACGAATTCGAGGTTTTTGAGGGCGAGGAGTTCTTCTGTGGTGGCCACCGCGGTGAAGCCTTTGGCGTGGACGGCGGCGGCTTTTTCAGCGCTGCGCGCAACGATAGCGGCGACATCAAAGAGATTCGGACATGCACGGGCGACGTCCAAAAACATGTGGGTGCGCCAACCTGCGCCGATGATGCCAAAGCGGATTTTTTGCGTCATTTGATTCCCTGATTAGAGCTTGCGGCCATCGCGCCCGCCGCCTGTGCCGGAGTACGGTGCTCCGGGGTTCCAGGCCTGCTGCTGGGGCGGGATGAAAGAGGCCATAGGAAGCGTGACCTGGCAGCGGTGGCGGTGGGAGAGGTAGGCGGCTTCGCAGATTTCAACGGCGGCGAGGGCGCTGTCGGGGTTGGCGTAGTCTGGGGTGTTGGCGTCGATTTGGAGGGCGAGCTTTTCGATCAGTCGCTGATGGCCGGAGATACCTTGGTTGGATTCGGTATAGACGGTGCCCTGGGGATGGGCTGCGTTGAAGATTTTGTAGGAATCCCCCCAGGCATAAAACTCGATGGTGCCGAGGGTGCCGACGATGGTGAAGACCATGCCTTTGCCGGGGA
>CAZGOM010000009.1:0-1914 GCA_964527265.1 uncultured Phycisphaeraceae bacterium
TACCTCCTTGAAGATTATCCTCATGAAGGTGACAACCTATCTCAGGACGAGACAGGGAGAAGAACGTCCTGTGTCCTGCGTCCTGTGTCCTGCGTCGAAGAGGGAGGCGGAGGGAGGATCTTGTGTCCTGCGTCCTACGTCCTATGTCGAAGAGTGAAGAGTTGTTGAAGAGAGATGGGTTAAGTGAGGAGGTCCTGGAGTTTGATGCGGGAGACGGTGAGGCGGTCGAGGATGCCGGCGGTGGTGATGCCGCCGGAGCAATAGGCCAGGACGAGATGATCGTCGAGGAATTCAATGGCGGTGTAGCAATAGCCGTGGTTGGGGTCGGGTTCGAGGAGTTTGTGTTTTTTCCAGGTTTTGCCGTCGTTGGTGGAGATGGCGGAGGCGAGGGGCGTGCGGAACTTGGCGATTTTCGCCGGTGCGCCAAGTTGATAGCGGGTGGAGCGGTCGTTCCAGATGGCCAGGAGGGTGGACGTGCCGGGGATGCGCTTGAGTGACATGGGGCTGGTGGGGCTGACGAAGTGCTTCCAGGGTTTGGGGTGGCTCCAGGTCATGCCCTGATCGGAGCTGTAGGCGTGGTATTGGTGGCTCATGGTGCCTTCGGGGCCGGGGGGAATTCCACAGCGGGCCCACATGAGTAGGCGGCCGTCGGAGAGCTCGACAATGCCGGGTTCCTGAAGGCCGCGGCCATTGGGAAGGCTGATGAAGCATTGGTTGATGGATTCGCACCAGTGCGCGGCATCGTCGGAGAAGAGGGCGCTGACGAGTGCGGAGGGGTTATAGACGACCTGGACGTGGGTCTGGCCTTGGGGGAGGAAGGATTGCGTGCGGTATGTGTGCATGCAGATGGGGATGATGATGCGGCCGGAGGCGAGCTGGATGATTCGGTCGTTGTTGACGTTGAAATAGGCTGGGGCACGGAGGATGCGCTGGGGGGCGGAGAAGGTTTGGGCTTCGTCGGAGCTGTAGCGGACCCAGATGGAGGAGAAATAGGTGTCATCAACGCCGGTGCGGTCCTTGCGGAGGTTGAAGAGGGCGATGCGGCCATCTTGAAGGCGGAGGAAAGAGGGGCACATGACGTTGGTGTCGCCCTCCATGGGGATGAGGATGCGGTCGTCAGCGGACCAGGTGAGACCTTGATCGTCGGAATAGCGGGAGGCGATGACGGCCGGGCCGTGGTCGGACTTGCTGGGGCCGAATTTGCAGTAGGCCAGGAGGACGCGACCGGATTTGAGGGTGACGAAGGAGCCTTCGGAGTTACGGTTATTTTCGGGGATTGGGGGGAGGATGAGGGTGCGGTTGAGCATGGGAGAAAAGTACAAGGGTTAAGGTGGAAGGATCCGTTCAGATGTGAAGGTTTTACCAGTAGAGCCATTGGTATTGGCGGCGGAAGCGGTAGGTGAGATCGGACATGGATTTCCATTTGACGGAGAGATCGACGGCCATGAGATTGCCGCCCGAAGAGCGCATGAGGGAATCGGTGCCGGTGAAGTGATTGGGTGCAACGTAATTGTGGAGGGTGACGGTTTCGCTGTAGCGGGCGTAAATGCCTGGGGTGGTGGAGGAGTTGGTGATCGGGCCGCGGATCATGTCAGACATGAGGGGGGTGTCGTAGGGGAGATTGGTCATGGTGCGCTTGGGGATGGGGCGGTGGGTGACGGGGTCGGTGGCGGCGACATAGTCGTAGCCGTACCACGCGGCGGTGCTGTCTGCGCCGAGGCCGCCGTTGTAGTAGTAGTTGATGACGAGGGTGGGGTCTGTGCCGTCGAAGTGGGTTTTGAATGCACCGGAGGGGCAGTTGAGAATTTTGAAGTTCCAGCCGAGGCTTTGAAGGTCTTCCCAGAATCTGCTGGTGCGGGTGAAGCCGGTGATGACGTGGAATTCGCGCTGGGAGCCGGTGCCGATGTACCACTC
>CAZGOM010000009.1:2014-64147 GCA_964527265.1 uncultured Phycisphaeraceae bacterium
TGAAGCCGGTGATGACGTGGAATTCGCGCTGGGAGCCGGTGCCGATGTACCACTCCTTGTTTGCGTCTGCGTATTGGGAGAGGACGATGCCGGACTGGCGGAGTTGGCTGGCGCAGACGGCGCGCTTGGCGGTTTCGCGGGCATTGGAGAGTGCGGGGAGGATGACGGCCAGGAGGACGGCGATGATGGAGATGACGACGAGGAGTTCGATAAGGGTGAAGGCGTGTGGGACGCGGCGGGGCGTGTGGGGCATGGTGGGCTCGTTTAGCTATGAGATGCGTAACTTAAGGTGAATTGATGAAAGATAGGACTTGTAGGTTAGCGGGTTGTGAGGGGGTTGCAAGGGAAAAGTGAGCGAGGAATGTGGAGGGGATGGCGGGGACGCGATTAGAAAGTAGACGAAGATTTCAGAGTAACGAATGGGGCGTGGCAGTTCACTTATGTCGGGGGAGTGTGGTTATTGGGAGCCGGCGGGACGCCGGCGCTCCCGGTATCAGCGGGGTTTTGTGAGTTCGTAGAGGAAGACGGCGGCGGCGATGGAGATGTTGAGGGAGTCTGTGCCGTGGTACATGGGGATGGTGACGCGGGCGTCTAAGAGTGCGCGTTCTTTGGGGGCGAGGCCCTGGGCTTCGTTGCCCAGGAGGAGGGCGGTTTTCTGCGGCAACTGGAAGGAGGAGAGGGGAACTGCGTCTTCATCAAGGACGGTGCCGACGAGGGTGTAGGCATGGTGGTGCTTAAGTGCGAGGAGATCTTTTTTGATGTCTTTGGACTGGTAGATGGGGAGGGAGAAGACATTGCCCATGGAGACGCGGATGGAGCGGCGCCAGAAGGGGTCGCAGGCGAGTTCGCCGAAGATGATGCCTTGCGCGCCGAAGGCGGCGGCGATGCGGATGATGGAGCCGGCGTTGTCGGCATTGGAGATGTCGGGGCAGACGACGATGGTCTGGGTGGCGGGCTTGTGGGGGGTCGCGTTGATCTGGGTGAAAAGATCGTCGAGGGTGAAGGTGGATTTGCGGCAGCCCAGGGCGAGGAGGCCGGAGTGGAATTTAAAGCCGATGACGGATTCGAGGGTTTGGTTTGAGCCGACGTAGACGGGAATGGCGGGGGGAACCTGGGGTTCAATTTCGGCGAGCCGGGCTTCGGAGAGGAGGACGGAGACGGTTTGATAGGAGGAGCGCATGAGGCGAAGAGAGGTGTTTAAACCTTCGGCGATGAAAAGATCGCCCATGGCGGCAAGCTCGCGGTCTTTGAGATCGCGGAAGGGGGCGACGCGGGGGTCGTCCATGGAGTCGATGCGGAAGATGCGGGAGGGGTCGTGCATTTGGGGATGGGTTCTGGGTTTTGGGTTCTGGGTCGTGTCAGAGGCGGAGGGGATTTTTTACCACGAAGTCGAAGGCACGAAGTTTAAGCGTGTTTAAATAAAGCGCCCGGCGCTTAAGGGGAGCGTCGGGCGGGGTGGTGGATTTGGGTTTTGGGGTGAAAATCAGACATGCTCACGCAGACGAGAGCACGGCACGTGGATTGGAATGTGGGGGTATTGGTCGGGTTAGTCGCGGTTGCGGGGTTTGTTTTGGCGGGCAGAGGTGCGCTCGGCTTGTTTTTGTTCGCGTTCTTTTTTCTCGGCGGCGGCGCGTTCTTCGCGTTGTTGCTTGCGGGATTCGGCGGCGGATTTTTGATTGTTTTCGTTGGAGGATTGCTGGTTGTTGTTTTGATCCTGGTTTTGCGGTTGTGGTTTTTTGGCTTGTTGTTCTTCGTAGCGTTTTTTGCGTTCCTGGCGGGCGGCTTCTTCGTCGGCGGCTTGTTTTTGGCGTTTGGCGGTGATTTCGTCGGAGGTGGGAGCGGGCTTGTCGGGGGCGGCGTCGGGTTTGATCCAGTCGGAGGTGGTGACGGTTTTGTCGATGGATTTGCCTTCGGGGGTGGGTGTGATGGTTTTATCGACATCGCGTGTGGCGGTGGAGCCGTCGGGCTTGGTGAGGGTGGTGGTTTTGTCGATGGATGTTGTGCCGTCGGGATTTTTGGTGATTGTGCCGAGGGTTTGGAGGTCGGTGGTTTTGCCGTCGGAACTGGTGCGTGTGGCGGAGGCGTCGATGGATTTGGAGCCGTCGGGGTTTGGGGTGACGGTGATTTGGGATTCGACGGTGGCGGAATGGGAGGCAGGTTGGGGGGCCGGCTGGGTGGTGGGTTCGTCGGCGAAAGAGAAGGCGGGAAGGGCGGTGAGGGTGAGGGCCAGGAGGGTGAGGCGAGTGAGGTGGGACATGGCTTTTTTCCTTTGGCTGAGGGAGGCGGACAGGGGGGTAACGCGCTCAAGGGGCGTGGTATTGCGGATTCAAGGGGAGAGTGGGGCGAGAAGGAGGTTTGGTTACAGGGGAGGCAGGGTTGTTGGAGGAAAAGAGCGAGAGTAGACTTTGCGCGTCGTGGGACTTCCGGGAAGCATTTGTTGAGTTGAGCGGACCGGACGATTTTGCTCACGGGGATTGGTCGGCGCGATCGGTGTTGACCGGGGCGTTTGGCGTTGTTGACGGCTTGGGCCGTCGGGAAAGAGTGAAGATGGAAGGTGTGATTATCGGGGCGCTTTTTGTGTTTGCCGGGTTGTTTTGCATCTGGGGGGCGTTCATGAATTTCGACTGGTTTATGAATAGCAGCCGCGCGTGGCTGGTGGTTAAGATCCTGGGGCGCGGGGGGGCTCGGATTTTTTACATGGTGCTGGGGGCGGTGATTGTGGTGGCGGGGATTCTGGCGATGCTGGGGATTTTGAAGAACGCATCTTGAGGGGGTTGTGGTGAGAGGCTGGGGGCATTTTGTGTGGTCGTTCTATAAATAAGATACAATTTTTTAATTGTATATTGCGTTTATAAATAAATTTTGTATAATATATCGGTTGGGGCTACAAGATTCTTTGTGGTGCAAAGTTTGTCTTGGGTCTTGGGTCTTGGGTCTTGGGTCTTGGGTCTTGGGTCTTGGGTTGAAGTAGAAGAGCGGAATTTTTACAGACATCCGGTTCATCCTTGGATGCAGGTTGTGAACGCAGGTAATCAGGTGTGTTTGAGGGTCCAGCGGGACACTGGCGGGCAAGCCGACGAGTGGCACGCGGAGGGGAGGAGAAAATATTTTTTGAGGGTGAGGGAAGTTTTTCGGGGTGTGTTGCAACTAATTGGGTGTGAGACGGGTTGATCGGTCTGGTTAATGTAGACCCGGAGTTGTATCCAGAGCATGGAGAGCCAGGGTTTGCAGCCATCAGATTGGGAGCTTGTGTTACGCGCCAGGGGCAGTGACCCCGGGGCTTTTGATGTGCTGGTGGACCGGCACGTGGATGGGTTTTACAGGGTTGCAGTCATGATGGTGAGTCACCGACAAGATGCCGAGGATGTGGTCCAGGAGACGCTGATGGCGGTGCATCAGGGTCTTGGGAAGTTTGAGGGGCGGTCGAGCTTTAAGACGTGGTCAGTGGGGATTTTGATGCGGCAGGCGGCGATGAGCTTGAGGAAGCGTGCGGGGCGCGCGGGGCGGATCGGGGAGATGGAAGTGGTGGATGCCGGGGCCGGGAACGCAGAGCGGCAGGCGGATGCGCGGATGGATGTGATGGAAATGCTGGCGAAGGTGAGCGTGGAGCACCGGGAGGTGCTGGTGCTGCGGGAGATCCAGGGATTGAGTTATGACGAGATTGCGGAAGTGCTGGGGGTGGCAAGAGGGACGGTGGAGTCGAGGTTGTTTCGAGCGAGAGGGGAGTTGAAGAAGGGTCTGGGATCTGAGGTCTAGGGTCTGGTCAGAGAAAGAGAAAGAAGTTTTTCTAAAACGAATTGAGTCACTGGAGCGAGATATGACCGAGCATTTGGACAACATGACGCTGATGGCTTACCAGGATGGTGAGCTGGGTGGAGAGAGGCTTGCGCAGGTGGAGGCGCATGTGGGGGGGTGCGCGGCTTGCCGCGCGGAGGTGGAGGGGATGAAGGGATTGAGCGGGATGTTTGATGGTGCGCGGGAGATGAAGGCGCCGGCGGGGCTGGCGGCGCGGATCAAGATGAGGGCGCGTGAGAAGACATCGGTGTGGGGCGAGGTGGAGACACTGAAGATCGCCCGGTGGCTGACGGTGGTGGCGGCGGGTGTGATGGCTGTGGCGAGCGCGGGGCTGTGGCTGCGGTCTGTGGATGGGGTGAATACAAGTGTGCCGGTGGCGGGGGTGCAGTTTGATTCGGCGTCGACATTGATGTTGGCGGATGCCTCGACGGCGGGGACGCCGGGGAACGAAGACAGGCAGTTTGCGCAGTGGATGGTGGCGGATTTATCGGGCCGCCTGGCGATGAACGGAGAGGGGAAGACCCATGAATAAGACACGGATCACTTTGGCGTTGATGTTTGTGGCGGCGTTTGTGGCTGGGATGTCGGTGGGGATGTTCGTGAGCCAGGAACGGCTGGAAGGGGGGCATGGCGGTCCCGGCGGGCCGGGGATGGGATTTGGCGGCGGGCCGGGCGGACCGGGGGGACCTGGCGGCGGCCCGGGAGGGCGCGGGGGGCCTGGGGGGTCATGGCTGGCATCGTCGCTGTCCCTGACGGCGGAACAGGAACAGGAAGTGCTGAAGATCTGGCGCGGACTGGAGCGCACGGGTCGCCAGGAAGAGCAGGACAAGCGCAAGGCGCTGCAGGCCAAGCGGGATGAGTCGATCAAGGCGCTGGTGCCGGCGGACAAACATGCGGAGCTGGAAAAGATTCATGAAGCCTATGCGCAACAGAACACGGAACTGAGCGACCAGCGGCGCAAGGCTTTTGAAGGGGCGGTGGAGAAGACGAAGGCGATTTTGACGGATGAACAGAAGGTGAAATACGAGGAAATATTGGCGCGCAGGCCGGGGCCGGGAGGCCCGGGCGGACCGGGTGGGAGGCGCGGGCCTGGCGGACCGGAGACACGACCGGCGACGCAGCCGGGGGGTGAGAAAGGGTCTGGGGTCTAGTGGTCTTTCAAGTGAAAAATGATGGATGGAAGAAGCAGAAAAGACATGCTCACGCAGACGAGCATGGCACACAGAAAAGTCGATCCGTCAATTGACATTTGGAAGACCACCAGGGTCTGGGGTCGGTTCGGAGAAAGAGCAGATTTTTACCGCGAAGGCGCGAAGAGGCGAAGGTAAGAAAAGTGAAAACAAAATGGAAAGTGTTTTTTTTAAAGGAGTGGTAAGTGAACGATGAGTCGAGGTGTTGAGGGCAAGCGAAGGTGGCCCTTAACAGAGCTCTCTCCCGGGGGGAGAGGCGGTCGGAAACAAAGGATTTAAAGGCGCTGATCCGCGTTGGGTTGGCGTAAGTTTGAGACCCCTGTAAGAAAAGTCTGAAAAGGAGATCGGTTATGAAGATCAGCAAGGCAAAGATGATGGTTCTGGCTTTGGCGGGCGCGGGGCTGATGGCCCTGGGCAGCCAGGTTTTAACGGCACAGGACGGTGGTGGCGGTGGCGGCGGTGGAGGCGGTGGAGGCGGTGGAGGCGGTGGCCGCCAGGGCGGCGGTGGCGGCGGTGAAGGCCGCGGCGGCGGTCGTGGAGGCTTTAATCCCGAAGAGATGCGCAAGGCGATGACCGAGCGCATCAAGACCGAACTGGGCGCCAGCGATGAAGATTGGAAGGCGATCCAGCCGCTGGTGGACAAAGTGATGAAGGCCCAGGCTGATGCGATGGCTGGCCGCTTTGGCGGTGGTCGTCGCGGCGGACCCGGCGGCGGCGGCCCTGGCGGCGGCAGCGGTGAAAACCGTCCTCCGGAATCCGAATCCGCCAAGGCGCGCGGCGAGCTGAATAAGCTTTTAGAAGACAAGGGCGCGACCAACGAAGACATCAAGGCGAAGCTGGCGGCATTGCGTGCAGCACGCGAGAAGGCTAAAGCCGAGCTGACTAAGGCGCAGACCGAACTGCGTGAAGTGTTGACTCTTCGTCAGGAAGCTGTGTTGGTGAACAGCGGGCTTCTTGAATGAGATTGGGTTCTGGGTCTTGGGTTCTGGGTTCTGGGTTCTGGGTCTGAAAAGGCCCGGAACCCGGACCCGGCCGGGGAAGAGGCAGAATTTTTTGATTGGGATTAAGAGGATTTCAGAGTGATTAAGAGGATCAGAACTTGGATTCTTTTTTAAGACTCTGGTGAAACTTTTGAGACTGGTTGAGAGTCTGTTTCTTTTTGGGGTTTTGGGTGAAGTTGGGAGTGGAGGATGCTGGAGGTTGAAGCGGTTTTGGAATGGATCGTGGGCGCGTGCAAGACACACCGTAGCCCTCGGAAGGTCTACAGTGTGCCACCCGGAATTAAGAGAACGACATGAGTGAGTTGTTGAACAAATTGAAGGATCAGGGGTTGCTGGACGCTTCGGGCGTGGAGCGGGCGGCGGCACTGGTGAGCCAGGGGCAGCCGGTGGATGAAGCGGTGGCGGCGGGTGCTGGGGTGCCGGAGGCGCAGCTGATTGCGTTGTTGGCGGCGGAGTTCAATCTGCCGGTGGCGGATTTGGCGAAAGAGATTCCGGACAAAGGATTTTTGAGCAAGTTCCCGGTGCGGCTGCTTTTGAGGCACAACGTGCTGCCGCTGTCGGAGAAGGATGGCGTGGTGCGGATTGCGACGGGGCGGGCGCTTTCAAACCCGGGGTTGGCGAAGCTGCGGCTGGCGACGGGGAAGCGGTTTGCGCCTGTGCTGGCGGCGCGAGAGGAAATTGACCGGAGGTTGAAAGAACTGCTGGGCGTGGGCGCGGACACGATGCAGTCGCTGGTGTCGGACTCTGACCAAGATGGCATCCAGGTTTTGAGCGATGAGGATGCGGAGGGGGATCTGGAGCGGTTGGCGGAAGACGCTTCGATTGTGAGGTTTGTAAACCAGGTGTTGACGGAGGCGATTGATTTAAGGGCGACAGACGTGCATTTTGAGCCGTTCGAGAGCCGATTCCGGGTGCGGTATCGCGTGGACGGGGAGTTGGTGGAGGCGTCGACACCGGCGGAGGTGAGGCGGTTTCAGGCGGCGATCGTGTCGCGCATCAAGATTTTGAGTCATCTGGATATCGCGGAGAAGCGATTGCCGCAGGACGGGCGCATCAAGCTGAAGATCGCGGCGCGCGAGGTGGATGTGCGCGTTTCGATCATTCCGATGCTGCATGGTGAGGCAGTGGTGCTGCGTCTGCTGGACCGGAGCTCGCCACTGTTGGGCATGGAGCGGCTGGGGATGGCGGCGGATGATCGGGCGCAGATGGAGCGGGTGCTGGATCTGCCGCACGGGATTGTGCTGGTGACGGGGCCGACGGGATCGGGGAAGACGACGACGCTGTATGCGGGTTTGTCGAAGATCAATGACATAAGCCGAAAGATCGTGACGATTGAGGACCCGATTGAATATCAGCTGGATGGGATCAGCCAGATTCAGGTGCAAACCAAGAGCGGGCTGACATTCGCGGCGGGATTGAGGGCGATTTTGCGTCATGACCCGGATGTGGTGCTGATTGGTGAAATCCGCGACTATGAGACGGCGGAGATTGCCGTGCAGGCATCGCTGACGGGGCACCTGGTGTTTTCAACGCTGCACACGAATGATGCGCCTGGGGCGGTGACGCGATTGGTGGAGATGGGTGTTGAGCCGTACCTGGTGGCGTCGAGTCTGGAACTGGTGCTGGCGCAGCGGCTGGTGAGGCTGTTGTGCAAGGAGTGCAAGCGGCTGGTGGAGCCGACGGAACTGGAATGCCGGGAGCTGAAGACGGAGTTTGGGGCGCGTGCGCCGGAGAAGGTGTGGAAGGCGGTGGGATGCCGTGCTTGCAACAATGCGGGATTCAGGGGCCGGCAGGGGGTGTTTGAAGTGATGCCGATCACGGATGAGATCCGGGGGATGGTGCTGAACAATGTGGCGGCGAATGAATTGAGGAAAGTGGCGGTGAGGGAGGGAATGAAGAGCCTGAGAGAGGATGGGAAGCGGTTGATGATGGAAGGGAAGACGACGCTGGATGAAGTGATGCGGATGACGAAGGAGGAATTGAGTGCGGGAGGGAAGGGGTGAAGGTTGGGTTTTAGGATTGTGATCAGAGGAAGAGCGGATTTTTTTACCGCGAAGGCGCGAAGACGCGAAGGAAAATAAGGAAGACAGGGATAGAAAGTTTGGAAAGACACGGGTTTGATCGGAATCCGACCTGTGGCGTCGGTGAGATGAGAGAAAGACATGCTCACGCGGACGAGAGCATGGCACAGCAGAGCAGAATTTATGGCGACTTTTTCTTACAACGCGATTGATGGGGCCGGCAAGAGTGTGCAGGGACGGCTAACTGCGGACACACGGGCGGCGGCGTTGGATGAATTGGTGGGGAAGGGATTGGTGCCGGTGTCGGTGACGGGTGGGGAGGCTGGGGGCGATGCGAGTGCGGGCGGGGGAATGCGGTGGTTTAAGCCGCGGGTGTCTGCGGCGCATGTGGAGAGCTTTACCCGGGAGCTGGCGAATCTGCTTTCGGCGGGAGTGCCTTTGGCGCGTGCGCTGGCGATTCTGCATCGTGAGGCTTCAAATCCGGCGGCGAAGGCGCAGTGGCAGCAGGTGCATGAGGATGTGACGGCGGGTAAGCCGCTGGCGGATGCGCTGGCGAAGACGCCGGAGTCGTTTCCGCAGGTGTATGTGGCGATGGTGCGTGCCGGGGAGACAGGCGGGTTTCTGGAACTGGTGCTGAATCAGATTGCGGATTTCCGGGCGCGGGAGACGGAGCTGAAGGGGCGGGTGAAATCGGCGATGGTGTATCCGTGTGTGCTGGCGGCGCTGGCAGTGTGCGTGCTGATCTTCCTGCTGACGTTTTTCATTCCGCGGTTTGCGCCGATTTTTGAAGGGTTTGGGGCGGCGCTGCCGCTGCTTACGCAGGTGATTATCAAGACGAGCAATGTGATTATTCACTATGGGATTTTTGCGGCGATTGCGATTGTGGCGGGTGTGCTGGTGCTGCTGAAGTATCTGAAGACCGATGCGGGGCGGCGGATGAGCGAGAATTTCATGCTGAGGATGCCGGGGGTGGGGATCGTGACGGCGCGGTTTGCGCTGGTGCGGTTTGCGCGCATGCTGGGGACGCTGCTGGGGGCAGGGGTGCCGCTGGTGATGGCGCTGCGCGTGGCGCAGGAAGCGATCGGGAATCAGACACTGTCGGACGCTGTGGGGAGTGCGATTGAAGAAGTTCGGGAAGGTGGGTCGCTCTCGAAAAGCCTGGGGCAGTGCAAGGAGCTTTTCCCGGCGTCGGTGGTGGAAATGATTGCCGTGGCGGAGGAATCCGGGCGGCTGGACAAGGAACTTTTGCGGCTGGCCACGACGTACGAGGCCGAGCTTGATAGAAGGCTGCGAATGCTGGTGGCGCTGGCGGAGCCGGCGCTGCTGCTCATCATGGCGGGGCTGATTGGCACCATTGTGGTGGGCATGCTGCTTCCGATCTTTAACTTACAGGAGTTGATCAAATGAAATCACAAGAGATGAATGAGTTTCGGGTTTCGGGTATTGGGTTTGGGGTGGAGGAAGGGAATATCTTTGCTCCGGCTATCGCGCTGAAAGAGCGAGAGGCGGAGAAGACATGCTCACGCGGACGAGAGCATGGCACACAACGCCGGAGGCGGAGTGGGGCGTTTACGTTGATTGAACTGCTGCTGGTGCTGGTGATCCTGGGGATCCTGGCGGCGATTGTGGTGCCGAAGTTTGTGGGCCGGTCGGAGCAGGCGCGCATTGCCGCGGCGCAGACGACGATCAAGAACGTGGAAGTGGCGCTGGATGCGTTTGAGATCGACAACGGGCGGTTTCCGACAAGCGCTGAAGGGCTTAAGGCGCTGGTGGAACAGCCTTCAGGGCTGGACAACTGGAAGGGGCCTTATCTGAAGTCCGACCCGGGGATGGACCCGTGGAAGAATGCGTTTATCTACAAGAGCCCGGGGGACCATAACACGGAAGGATATGACCTTTACTCCGCCGGCCCCAATGGGCAGGAGGGGGATACGGATGATTTGGTGAATTGGACGAAGTGAGGATTGGGTAGTGGGTTCTGGGTCTTGGGTTCTGCCAGCAAAGAGCCTGGGACCTTTGACTTGTGTTGTTGTGTTTTTTGAAGTTTGAGGAAGAGAGGATTGTTGTGAGGTTGGGTTGGATTGGTGTGAGATCAGCGCGGGTTGGGCGTGCTTCCTTTAAGGAAACGCGCAGGCGCGGTTTTACGTTGATTGAGCTGGTGCTGGTGCTGCTGATCCTGGGGATGTCGGCGATGATTGCGGTGCCGGCGCTGGCGCCATTTTCACGTGGGCGGAAGCTCAACGACACGGCGGGGCAGTTGCTTGCGCTTTCGCGCTATGCGCAAGACCAAGCGATGGCCAACGGGATGAGTGTGAGGCTGACCATTGACACGCAGACGGGGGCGTTTGCGCTGGAGAAAGAGGGGGCGGAGGGGTACACGCAGCTTACGACGGGCGCGGGGGTGGGCTTCAGTGCCGTTGATGGGGTGAAGCTGGATTGGGAGGGGCAATCGGACGCGGCGACGCAGGGGTATATCCAGTTTGATGCCGACGGGGGCCATGATGTGGCGACGGTGAAGATCACCGGGAGCGATGGGAGCACGCTTTATCTGGGGACGAGCGGACCGACAGATGGGTATCGGATTGTGTCATCGCTGGATGGGGGTGGGGGATGAAGAAGTCCTGCGTCCTGCGTCCTGAGTCCTGCGTTGGGGAGAAGAGGCAGACACTCCGTGGCTTGGGGCCATGCCGTAGCACTTGGATTGGCATCCGGCGGAGCGGTTTTACGTTAGTGGAGGCGTTGGTGGCGATGGTGGTGATTGCGCTGGTGCTGCCGGTGGCGTTGCAGGGGGTGTCATTGGCGATGCAGTTGGGGGCGGATGCGAAGCTGCGCGGGGAGGCGGCGCAACTGGCCAAAGGGAAGCTGGATGAACTGGCGGCGACAGGCGCGTGGCAGGATGAGAAGCTCAATGGGGAATTTGAGGGGCAGGCGGGTACGGTGCCGATGAGCTGGACGGCGACGGTGGGGGGATGGAGCGATGGGTCGCTCAATGAGCTTGAGGTGACGGTGACTTATAAAGCCGCGGGGAAGATGCGCTCGGTTTCCATGGTGACGCTTGTGAATCCGGAGGCCGAGTGATGGACAAGAAATCCCGAGTCCTGAGTCTCGCGTCCCGCGTCAAAGAAAAGACATGCTCACGCGGACGAGAGCATCGCACACGGTTGAGGCGGAGCGGTGGTTTTACGCTGCTGGAGGTGCTGGTGGCGTCGGCGATTATTGCGCTTTTGATGTCGCAGGTGGCGATGACGCTTTATGTGGCGTTTAAGGCAAGGAAATCCGCTGAGGCGGGTGTGGATGAGGCGCGGGCGATGCGGTATGCGATGAACACCCTGGGGCGAGATATCCAGATGTCGTATAACGCGAATAACTCTGCGCTGGCGCCTGTTCTGGGGACGGATGCGAGCAACGCCTGGGGCGGGGCTGCTGATACGCTCAAGACGGCGACGGTGGTGGACCCGGCCAGGCCGTTCGACGGCGGGGCGGATTATTGCGAGGTGACGCTGGCGCTGATCGATCCTTCGGAACTGAATCTGACGGATGAGGTGGTGGGCGGGGCTGGAGTGGGTCAGTCTGCATTTTTGGCCAAGGCGGATGATGCCGGGCAGCCGGTGTTATCGAACCCTGAGGGGGGGACAGCCTTGCCCGCGCCTGGAGCGAAGGCGAGCGCAGCGGGATCGACCGGTGAAGGTGTGCTGGTGCGGCGCGTGCGGCGGCGGCTGCTTTCGCAGACGAACAACACGGCGGTGGACCAGGTGATCTGCCGGCATGTGAGTTCATTCAACCTGAGGTATTACGATTCGACCCAGGCGATGTGGCTGGAATCCTGGGATGGGGAGACGCTGGGGTATGGGCCGGTGGCGGTGGAAGTGACGATCCAACTGGCAGGGACGCCGGTGCGGACGATGACGCGGGTGTTTGCGGTGACGCGGTCGAATCTGGGGAAGATTTCGACGACGACGGGGGGGACGCAGTGATGTTAGATGTTAGAAGTGAGAAGTTAGATGTAAGAGGAGGGACGAAGTCGTCCTGCGTCCTGTGTCCTGTGTCCTGTGTCGAAAAAGGGAAGAAGAACACCCTCACTCTAAACCTCCTCTTGAGGGGGAGGGGATCAGATCGGACACGTTCGCGTGGGGGGGTCTTGATTGTGGTGCTGGTGATGCTGGTGGTGCTTACGAGCCTGGCGTTGCTTATGGCCAAATCAATGCGGACGGAGGCGGCTGCGGCGGCGACGGAGACAGCGCGGCTGCAGGCTGCAGGTGTGGCGGATGGGGCGGTGGTTTATCTGCGGTCGGTGGTGGTGGCGGGCAATGGGGTGGTGCCCAAGGATGCGGATATATCCAAGGAAGCGGTGCAGGTGGGGAAGGGGTATTTCTGGTTTTTGAAACATGACAAGACGGTGACGACGGCGGCCTATTCGTTTGGAATCACGGATGAGGCGGGGAAACTGGATATCAACCGGGCGACATCGGATGCGCTGTCGCGGCTGCCGGGGATGACGACGGATCTGGGGGATGCGATTGTGGACTGGCGGGATGCCGACGACGAGCCTGGGCCGGGGGGGGCGGAGTCGGGCTATTACCTTTCGCTGGCGTCGCCTTACGCGACGAAGAATGAGTCGTTTGAATCGCTGGATGAATTGCTGATGGTGAAGGGATTCACGCGGGCGATTTTGTTTGGGGGGGACCGGAACCGGAACCTGATGGCCGATGGTGGGGAGACCAGCAGCGTGGCGACGGGCGGGACGAGTTCGATTGTGGTGAATTCGGGTGCGTCGGGTGTGGTGGATTATCTGACGTTGTATTCGTCGTATACGAACAGCACGACGAGCACGGGTGGGCAGCAGCCGATCAATGTGAATGTGCCGAGCACGCAGTTGACGGATTTGATTGTGCAGACGGTGGGTGGGGATCAGGCGGGTGTGGTGCTGGCGAATATCCAGAGGCGCAGGCCGCACCGGAACATATTGGATTTTTATGTGAAGTCGGAGATGACGCTGGACCAGTTCAAGCAGATTGCTGACCGGGTGACGACGACGGCGGTGCAGACGGGGAGCGGGACGACGACGGTGCGGGGGCTGGTGAATCTGAACAGCGCGCCGCGCGAGGTGCTGGCGGCGCTGGGGGACCTGACGGACGGGGATGCGCTGGCGATCATCGGCAAGCGGGGAGATGGGGATGGGTTTACGAGTATTGTGGATCTGCTGGACGTTGTGCCGGTGGACCATGCGGTGTCGGTGGGATCGCTGGTGGGCGTGAAGGGTGGCGCGGTGTCGGCTGATATTGTGGCGGTGGATGCGACAGGGAAGGGATTCAAGCGGATGCAGATCGTGATGAATATGTCCGGGACGGTGCTTTATGCGCGTGATATGACGAGCCTGGGATGGCCGCTGGACCCGCAGATCCTGGCGGATCTGCGGGCCGGGCGGGGGATTCAGGGCAACAGCGGGCTGGCGGCAGGCGAAAGCGGAAGCAGCAGCATGGGGAAAAGCAGCATCGGCAAGAGCAGCATCGGGAACGGAAGCGTGGGCAATGGAAGCATTGGAAACAGCAGCTTGGGGGGATCGCGATGATTCAGGGATTGGGACATAAAAAAGTGCTGGGCGTGAGCGTGGGGGACAGCTCACTGACCGTGGCGCAGGTGCATGCATCCAACGCGGGGGGGCGCGTGGGCAAGACGGGTGTGTTCACGTTTTCGGCCGGTCAGAAGTGGGGAGAGGCCAAGGCGCTGGGGGAAGCGTTTGGAGCGTGGCTGAAGGGGCAGGGATTTGCAACGGGGCACGTGGTGATCGGGCTGCCGGCGCACTGGACGCTGGTAGAGGCGCGGGGTGTGCCGCAGGCGGCGGAGAGCGTGGTGCAGAATGTGATCCGGCTGCAGATCGAGCGAGAATATCAGCCGGAAGGGAAAGAGTGGGTGTTTGATTATGTGCGCTACCCGCGTCCGCAGGGGGAAGAAGGTTTGGCGCAAGTGGCGCTGGCGGCAACGGCGATTTCGCGTCTGGCACTGTTGAACGAAATGGCGGCGGCCGCCGGGCTGAAGGTGAAGCAGGTGACGTCGACGATGTTGGCGGTGATGGCAGGGCTGCCCAATGAAGGGGGCCGGCCGACGCTGGTGCTGCACGCGCGGGAAGACGGCGTGGAGGCGGGTGTGATGACGCGGGAAGGCGTGAAGGGTGTGGAATGGGTGTGGGAGGGAGCTATCGACCCAGCCGGATTGGGAGATGAATTAAAGCGGCTGGCGGCGGGGCTGCTGGCGGCAACGGGGAATGGGGGGATTGATGTGGTGGCCTATTGCGCGGATGCAGTTCAGGAGAAGCTGCTGCGCGAGGCGATTGCGGCAGGTGGATTGGGTGCGGGACGGCTGGTGATGAAAGCCGGCGGCGAGGCGGTTTATTCAGCGAGCGTGGCTTTGGGAGAAGCGGGGCTGCAAAAGGGGGGCACGGGGCATGGAGGCGTGAATTTTGCGAAGTCTCGCCTGCTGATCGACACCGGGGCGGAGATGCGGCGCAGGCGAATGCTGGCAGTGGTGGTGGGGCTAATCGTGCTGGGGACGGTGGCGTATTGCGCCATTGACTGGTACGAGAAGAAGACTGAGCTGGGCGTGAAAAACGAGTCGCTGGCAGGGATGAAAGAGACCCTCAAAACGGGCCAGACGCAGATCGACAAGCTTGGGAAGGCACGCGGGTGGCTGGACAAGCGGCCTTCGATTCTGGACCAGGTGCGGGCGTTCACGATGGCGATGCCGTCGGGGGGGCAGGTGTGGGCGACGAGCGTTTCGATCCGTGACGACAAGACGGGGACGTTCATCGGGAAGGCGCAGTCGGAGAAGGGCGTGATCGAGCTCCTGGACAAACTGCGGGGGACGGGGCGGTTTGTGGATGTGAAATTGCTTTATCTGAGGCAGGCGGACCGGACGGGGAAATCGGTGTCGTTTGCGTTGACATTCGCCATTAAGGCACAGGAGTAGGCGTGCAGTTATCCAAGCGGGAAAAAATGATTGCGTTAGCGGTGGGCGTGGCGGGAGGCGCGTTCCTGCTGGACTATCTGGTGGTTACGCCGTGGACGGATAGTTTGAACCAGATCGAGACGGACACGGTGCGGGTGAACGGGAAGCTCAATGATGCGCAGAAGACGATGACGGAAGCGTCGCTGGCGCGGCGGAAACTGCGGGAACTGCGTACGGCGGGCCTGCCGCTGGACCCTTCGATGACGGAGAGCAAGCTGCTGAATTCGATTCGGGGGTGGGCGCAGGAATCGGGTCTCACGCTGGTGTCGCTGCGGCCGGACAGGACTTTTTCGAGCAAGGGGTTGAGCGAGCTTTCGTTTCAGGCGACGGGATCGGGGTCGATGCGGCAGATCACGAGCTTTTTGTACCGGATCGAGACGGCGAAGATGCCGGTGCGGATTCATGAGGTGCAAATCGCCAGCAAGACGGAGGGGAGCGACGACCTGACATTGCAGTTACATGTGAGTTCGTTGTGGGAAGAGGCCAAGACGGCGGAGACGATTGCGCAGACCCAGCCCAAGGAGATGCCGTGAGAGAGTTATTGATGAGAGTGGCGTGGGTGTGCGCGGCGGTGTTCGTGGGGGCTGTGACGTGGGGGGCGGATGAAGTGCCGATGGGTGCGGCGGTGATGCACGAGGAAGATGCGGCCGTGGCTGCGGTGATGGAGATGGAGCACGCGCAGACGCAGCCGGGGAATGGGGAGGTTCGCGGGGCAGGAGTGCCGGCCACGCAGGGGAAACCGATTTTGATGGTGGACCAGGATATCCCAGTCCCAGTCAAACTCAGGATGGAGAATGGCAAGATCGTTGGAGTGGCGGCGACGCAGCCAGCTACACAGCCGGCGACGCAGCCGGCGGGCAAGCGGGGAGAGAGTGTGCCGGCAACACAACCGCAGAAGATAGTGATGGTAGATCAGGAGAGACCGGTCAAGTTTAGGATTGGTCCAGGGATCTTCGTGAACAGGGATGAGGCAGAGGTTCGAGCTGATTCGCAGCCGAGCTCTCAGCCTGCCGGGGAACACACAAGCAAGGCTGCGATGACGCAGCCTGCGACTCGGCCTGCGACACAGCCCTCCACGCAGCCTGCAACCAAGCCTGCGACGACACAGCCGAAGGTGCTTTTGCCGCTGTCTCCGGTGCGGCCTGCGTGGGACCACTATCAGGTGATTTATCAGCGGAACATGTTCATGGCGCAGCGGTCGGGCGGGTCGATTTTTGGAACCGAAGGGCAGATTCCGCGGAATACGGATAACACCAGCCGCCCGCAGACTGCGCCCGCGCCGCCGCGGGTGTTCTGGGTGTTGACGGGCGTGGCGGTGCTGGACGACGACAAGATGGCATTTGCCGAGAACATGTCGACGGGTCAAACGACGCGGGCGCGGGTGGGGGACAAGCTGGGGGACGGGAAAGTGACGTCGATCTCAGCGGAAGGCGTGGACCTGGATGTCGAAGGCAAGATAAGCAAGGTGCTGGTGGGGGCCGCGCTGGATGGACGGTCGGTGGAGGGGGTGCTGAGTTCCGGTGCGCCGCATGTGGTGCAGCCGGATGCCCCCGTGGGGGCGAGCGGATTAACCGGCGGGTCTGGTGCATCAGGTGCTGGTGCAGTTAGCACGGCGCCGGGGACGTCGGATGAAGCGGCGATTCGAGAGCGATTGAAGCGTCGGAGGCAGGAGCAAGGCGGGAATTGAGAGTGATCGGGTCACACGAACAACACGGGCTGAACAAGGTCCGTTGAAAGGCATATGGAAATGAAGAATCAGAAGAGACGGTTCAGCGGGTTGACGGCAGGCACGGCAGTGATGCTGACGGCAGGGCTGCTTTTGGCGCAGGATTCGACCGGGCCGGGCGGGCCGGCAGGGGGGCCGTTTGGACCGCCGCCGGGAATGGAAGCGCCACAGCCGACGACGCAGCCAGTGGCTCCGCTCCCCCCGCCGCCGACGGCGCCAGGGGCAGGTTCGGGCATGGGCGTGCAGCCTGGGGCAGGGGCGATCCCGGCAGGTGCGCAGGTGCGGGGCGACCGGAAGATCGTGATGAACTTCCAGAACGCGACTGTGGATTCCGTATTGGCATATCTGTCGGAACTTGGGGGGCTGACGATCCTGAATGACTACAAGATCGAAGGTCGCGTGAATGTGATGAACAAGCAGGCGATGACGGTGGATGAAGCCGTGGACGTGCTGAATTCAATTTTGAAGGCCAAGGGGTATGCGGGGGTCAAGACGGGCAAGACGCTGAGGATCGTGCCATTGGACGCGGCCAAGAAAGCGACAATCCCGGTGAAGACGGGGAACGACCCGGCGACCATCGCGGAAACCGATGAAGTAATCACGCAGGTGATCCCGGTGAGATTTGCGGATGCGACGCAGCTTAAGCGCGATCTGGCGCCGCTGATCCCGTCGTATGCGGACCTTTCGAGCAACACCAGCACCAACACGCTGATCATGACGGATACGTCGGCGAATGTGAAACGGCTGGTGCAGATCATCCGGGCGATGGACACCACCGTGTCGACAGTGTCGCAGGTGAAGGTGTACACGCTCAAGTATGCCAGCGCCTCGGGGGCGGCGCGGCTTGTGCAGGAAGTCTTCAAGCAGGACACAACGTCAACGGCGGCAGGGCAGCAGAACCGGGGCGGCATGGGTGGGTTTGGGCGGTTTTTCGGCCCTGGCGGTGCGGCAGGGCAGCAGACGGCGGACGACGGACAGGGCAAGCCACAGACGAAGGTGGTGGCGTCGGCGGATGACCGGACGAACACGCTGGTGGTGAGCGCGCCGCCGGATGTGTTTCCCGCGATCGATCAGGTGCTGGAGAAGCTGGACGCCAACCCGGCGCAGGATCAGGCTGTGTTCACGTATCGGCTGAAGAACGCGCAGGCGGCGAACGTGGCCAATGTAGTGAACAGTATTTTCGGGACGACAGGGTCGACGGTGGGACGAAGCACGACAGCAGGCAACGCCAACACCAGGTCGATCACAGGGGGCGCGGGCGCGGCCAACACGGCAAGCACAAGCCGCATGGGCGCGACATCGGGCAACAGCCTGGGCTCATTCGGCAGCACAACGGGTACGACGGGCCAGACAACGAGCAACAACCGGAATACGACCGCCAACAACACGGCACGGGCAGGAACGACGGCCACAACAGGCGGCGCGCGGCTTTCGGCCGCAGCGTCGCAGACGGCGGCCGACCTTTCAGGCCAGGTTTACGCGGTGCCGGATGCGGACACCAACTCAGTGCTGATCATGACGGGTTCAGGCAACTTTGAGCGTGTGAAGCAGCTTTTATCTGAGATGGACCGCGCGGTGCAACAAGTGCTGATCAAGGTGCTGCTGGCGGAAGTGACGCATTCGGACAACAAGGACCTTGGGGCGGAATTTTCATCGTTGAACTTGAAAAACAGCCGGATTTTCACGGACTTTGGCTT
Source organism: uncultured Phycisphaeraceae bacterium (assembly GCA_964527265.1). Classification (GTDB taxonomy): domain Bacteria; phylum Planctomycetota; class Phycisphaerae; order Phycisphaerales; family Phycisphaeraceae; genus CAZGOM01. The sequence goes on from CAZGOM010000009.1 coordinate 20,447, forward strand.
AGGTTCGGTGGCAACCGGTGGCTTGGTGGCGAAGGTGGTGCAGACGGACTTCTCGGCGACGGTGATCGCGCTGGAGAAGATCGGAAAGCTGGATGTGCTCTCGCGGCCTTACATCCTGGCCAGCGATAACCAGACGGCATCAATCACCGTGGGTCAGACGGTGCCGTTCATCACCAACTCGCGCACGACCGATACGGGGCAGACGGTGAACACGATCCAATATCAGGACATCGGGATTATTTTGAACGTGACGCCGCACATCAACCCGGATGGGCTGGTGACGCTGGATGTTTCGCCGGAAATTTCGTCGATTGCGACGGATCTGACGATCCCGCTTTCGGACACGCTGAATGCGACGGTGTTCAACAAGCGCGCAGCGCAGACGCGCGTGGCCGTGGCGGACGGGCAGACGATTGTGATCGGCGGGCTGATGCAGGACAGCAAGCTGGTCGACAGGCGGCAGGTGCCGTGGCTGGGTGATATTCCGATCCTGGGGATTTTGTTTGCGCGTGACAGGACGACCAAGGGGAAGACGGAACTCCTGATTTTCCTGACCCCGCACGTGGCGCAGACGCAGGAGCGGCTGAGCGAGATTTCCGAGGGTGAGGAGAAGGGCGCGAAGCTGGTGCCGCACGCTGTGGAGGAAGGGAAATTCCAGGAACACATGGATGCGATGCACCGGAGCAAGTACATCGCGCCGCCGCCACAAGAGCCCAAGGCGGAGGAGCCGCCTTCAACGACGCAGAAGACGTTTGATTCAGGCGCGGGAATGTGAATGCCCTTGAGAGGGTGAGTCCTGCGTCTTGCGTCGAAGAGTCAAGAAATGCCCGGAGTGATGCTCTGGGCATTCTTTTTTTGCGGCATGAGAAATACACGGGTCTGATCAGAGTTCGACCCGTGGCACCCGAGATTTGGGAATGGCCGCGACCTTCTTTTGTTCAGTCGAGCATGCGAATGGTGAAGTCGGTGAGGTGGGTGTCGGGGGAGACAGGTGTGAGATTGAAGCGGGTCGGAAGGCCGGTCGCGAGAACGCGGGTGATGCTGGTGACGGCGGCGATGCCGAAGGCATGTCCGTTGTTGGCGGGGTCGATGGTTTTGAGGAGGATGTGTCCGAGTTTTTCAGCGGCGATGATGGAATTGACGAAGGTGGGTGCGGAGGCGGAGCCGGGAGAGCGGATGACGACATTGCCGATAAAAGAAGAGTTGTCAGTGATGGGTGCAGGTGTGTCGTAAAAGTTCGTCAGTTGAACATTGACGGAAGCGCCGGCAGTGACGAGGCTGTCGAGCATCTCATTGACGCTGAGCATATGCATTACGCGGACTGAGATCCGGGATGCGATCATGGAGCCATAGACATTCATGGAGCCGACGGTATCGGCGCAGAGGTCGGCCATGAAGTTTCCGGTGACGACGATGGCGTTGATGGAGCCTGCGGAGAAGGCGCCGTCGAGATTGCCGCGCTGGGTGGTGGAGAGGGATTGAAGCTTGCCGTCGATATCGATGTTGACCTTGGAGTCGAAGGATTTGGCCCTGAGCGTGGAGACGGAGCCGGCGACATCAAAGGCGCTGTCGGTGACGGCGCCGGTGAAGGCGAGAAGGGTGGTGGCCTTGGAATCCGTGAGGGTGAGGCTGACTTTGTTGGCAGCCCCGCCGGACAAGCGGGTCATGTTGGTGGAGACGATTTCGACGTTGTCCATCTTGCCGGAAAAGACGGCGGTCTTGACCTGGCCGACGATCCACTGGCTGTCGCGGACGGCTCCGGAGATGCTGATGGCGGTGATGGAGGGAGCTTCGATACGGCCGGTGAAGTCGCCCTTGACGGTGAAGTTCGCCAGGGTGTTTTGAATGCTGATGAAGGGGGTGATGTCGTTTGCAAAGCCGCTGAAGCCGCCGATGGAGAAGAGGCTGACGTTGTTTTTGAGATGGACAGTGGGAATAGCCAGTTGGCCGATTTTGATCTGGAGGGGCGTGGCGCCTGTGCCGCCGGCAAAGTCGACGGAATCCGCGCCGGAGATGCCTGCGAGGGTGATCTGGGTCATGGGGGAGTCAATGTCCCACCCTTGGGTGATGTTGACGCCTGGGGCATTGAGTGAAGCGAGAGAAGCGCCCGAGTGAGGCAGGAGAAGGAATTGAGCAATGTCGGTGGTTGCACCGGCGGCACCGGCGACGGTTACGGTCACCTGGGCGTTGGCCCTGGCGGGGGAGGCGGTGTAGATGATGCCTTCGACGGTGTTATCGAATTTAACTTCGCCGGTGCTGATTGCGACGGTGACCTTCTGGCGTTTGTCGTCGATGTAGGTGAGGGGTTTGCCGGTGGATGCCGTGCCGGAGATGACGACGGAGGTGGATGCGACGGCGCTGGTGTTGAGGTTTTCGCCGTCGGAGGGGCCGTCATCGGCAGCGATGGCGAGGATGGTGTTGTAGCCGTAGGAGAATTTAGAGGTATCGACGCTGGCAGACCAGCCGTCTGAGGCGTTGGTGTCTTTGGAGATGAGGGTGTCTGAGGCGTCGATTTTGCCGTTGGCGTTTTTGTCGAAGTAGAAGGAAACAGAGGCGATTTGGGAGTCCAGGTCGACGACGTTCAGGGCGGTGACGGTGGCTGTCTGGCCCTTGTTGTAACTTGGAGCTTCGGAGCGGAGTGCGCCGATGATGGGGGCGTCGTTGAGGGTTTTGCGGGTGGTCCAGGGGAGGAGGACGACGGAGGCGCTGGAGGCGTTGTTGGAGGTGAGGGTGGTGCTGTAGCCGCCCTGGTCGTCAAAGGCGAAGGCGTAGGCAAGGCCCTGCTTGGAGATTTGTGAATCGTGAAGGAAGCTGGAGTATTCGTTCTGGACGATGCCGGCGGGGTAAAAGTCGGCGAAGATGATGGGGCCGGGGGCCAGCGGCTTGATGGGGATGGGAGAGGAGAGGGTGACGGATTTCTTGTCTGCGGCGATGGCGGAGACGGTGAGCGCCTGGCTTAAGCCGAGGGTGAGGACTTTCATGCCGACGTGGAGGCCGTCGGCGGTACTGCCGCTGGTGAAGTGGACTGTGGCGGTGGTGGTGGGCGTGGGCTGGACGAGGTCGATGGATCCGGTGCGGGTCTGGAAGGTGCTGGCGTAGCCGCGGTTTAAGCCGGTGACGACTTGATTCTGAAGGTTGGCCAGAACGCCCTTCTGAAAGGCGTTTAGCTCAGTGCGGAATTGGGCATCGCCGAAGACACCATCGCAGGCGAGGACCATCTGGGTGGCGGGTTCGTAGATGTTGAGGTTGCCGGCGCTGGGGACGGCGCCGAAGTTGAACCAGCTTGGGGGCGGAGGCGCGGCAATGCCGGACGGGGTTTTGCCGTGCAGGGTGTTGGTGGTGAAGAACGGCATGTAAATGTCGTAATGCTGAGAGGCGTTTGCGTTATTGGTGAAGCGCAGGACGGTGTAGTTGCTGGACGTGCCGTTAATGTTTGTCCCGGAGATGGTGATGGTTTTGCCGGTGTAGGTGGCAAGGTCGACGCCTTGAACGACGATGGGGGTGGCTTTGGCCTTGTTGAAGAAGTCTTCAATACGGGCGTCGAAGGCAGTGACGAGCGAATCGGTGGGCGGGGTGAGGTAATTGAAGGGGCGGGCGGGTGCTGATGCCTTGTAGTCGAAGGGGCCGTCCTTGCTGCCGAGTGTGATGGTGTGGGTATCGGCGTTTTTGCTGAGGATGACGGCGCCGCCTGCGAGGTAGGGCCCACGGACGGCCTGGCCGACGGAAAGGCCGTTGGTGGTATTGGGCAAGGCGATTTTTGCGGTGGCCGTCCAGTAGCCATCGGCATTTTTACCGGCGGAGGCGGAGGTGAGGACGGTGGGGAGGGAGACGACCTTGTTGAAGAGACCGTTGATGTAGAGCGAGGGATTGAGGATGCGATAGTTGTTGCCGCCGGAGGCGGGGATGACGGTGTGATCGTAAGAGGTGGGGACGGTGTCGAGGTAGTTTTCAAAGAGGGTGGCGCGGTCGAGGAGAATGCCTGCGCCGTTGGGTGCGCCGTGGTCGACGGGGGTGGTCTGGATGGAGATGGGGAAGCCGACCTGATCGACCTGTGAGGTATCGATGACGAATTGGTTTTTCGGCCCGTTGTAGGCGAATTCGACGAAGTCGTAATAGAACTTGGCTGTGGAGGCGGTGGGTCCGACGGGGGTGGTGCCGTTGATGGTGACGGCGTTGTCGACGGAGGAGAAATAGATGCGGCCGCCGGTGAGGTTGTACTTATCGGAGATGCGGATGGTCTGGCTGGTGAGGCTGGAGAGCTTGATGGTATTGGTGACGTGTGGGTTTGTCTGAGGGGTGGCTATGCCGGTCTTGGGGTCGATCTTGAATGTGGCCTGCAGGACGGGATTGGCAGTGTTGGCGGGGACCACTTGGGCGATCATGGTGAGGTAGACGTTGGGCATCTGAGCCAGGCCTTTGATGGCCTGAGCATTGATATGGATATCCATATAACCGGATGCGGACATGAACTGGCGCGGCTCAAGGGGCTCAAAGGATTGAGCTCGAGATTGAGATTCAAAAGCGTGGAGACGACGGGCCAGGGTGTTGAGCTGGGGCATCTTGGGCTTTCTGTCATCTTAAAAAAGAGCAGGAGGTCAAGAAGTGACATTGAAGGAAAGGATGAAATTCATGTCAACCAATGCATAGAACGTCGATACACGCGTTATTTAACAGGTTTATCGTCGTCGAGCTGGGTGAGTTCGTCGATCAGGAGATCATCGTCGTCGATTTCGAGAAAGCCCTGGGGAAGAGAGGGTGAATCGGCGCGTGGGGAAGCGGGTTTTGGCGGTTGTGCGGAAGCGGCGGGGGCCTGAGGTGAGTTGGCTGGGCGCGGTGTTTGCGGCTGAGGCTGGATTGGGTTGATCGGGCGAAGGGCGGGGGATTGCGGGCCCTGCGTGGGTGGACGGCTGACGAGGCCCGAGCCGCCGGTGACGGGGCGGATGGTGGGGCGGTTGGAGGGATCGGCAGGGGGTTGGGAACCTGGGACCGGAGATTGGGTGGGCGGACGTCCGACGAGGCCGGAGCCTCCGGTGACGGGGCGCGGCGGGGTGCGGCCAATGATGCCCGAGCCGCCCTGGGCGGGAGGAGTTTGGGATGGGGAGAGTTTGTTGACGAGGCCGGAACCTGCTGCCGTGCCGGAGCCGCCGCTGACGGGGCGGATGGCGGCGCGTGCGATGTCGGAGGCGGATTTCCCGGTGGGGGTGCGTCCGACGAGGCCGGAGCCTGCCAGGCCTGAACCTGCCATGCCAGAGCCGGGAGAAGTGGGTGAGCCGGGCTTGGGCGGGGCGGCGCTGATGATGCCGGAGAGGCCGGCCATGCCGGAGTTGTTTGATCCGGCGCTGGAGGCGTCGCCCATGGGGCGGGCCTGGACGCCGACGAGGGGCTCCCACTGGCCATCCTGCACGGTGACCTGGGTGGGCTTTTCGTATTCGTCGGTTTTGTATTGGGCGGATTCGAGGTTCAGGAGAAGCTTGAGGGCGTCGACGCCGACGAGCTTAGCGGCAGCGCAGTGGACGATATGGCCGTCGAAGATGATGACGCGGCCGATGAAGCGCTCGGTTTTGACAAAGAGGGTGGTTTTGATGCCGGGGTTGCAGAAGCGGGCGATGGCGGCGCGAACCTCAAGGTTGTTCTTGAGATCGGAATATTCATCGGCAGAGGTGGCCAGCACGGCTTTGATGGAGGCGATGACCTGCTTGACTTCCTCGCGGCTCTTGGCTTTTTCCAGATAGACCATGGCGCCGGCGGCGATGGTGGATTCGCGGTGCTCGTCGGAAGGAAGAGTGGACAGGACCACCTTGGACATGTTGGGGAAGTGCTTGGTGAGCATGGCCAGGAACTGGATGCCGTCGACTTCCCGGAGCTTGATATCGGTGACGGTGACGTTGATCTTGGCTTGCTTGAGGATGGTGATGGCTTTGCGTGCGCCCTGGGCTTTATAGACGCGGGTGCGCTGCGGGTTGGCGCTTTCAGAGGCCATGTCCTCGAAATACTCGGTGATGGCCTCGAGGAAGATGGGGTCGTCATCAATGAACAGAATCGAAGCCATCAGCCCAAGCCTCCACCAAGCACAAGCGCAGGACAAACCACCTTAAATGCCCCGCGGCGGCAGGGTCGACGGGTCGAAACGATTGCCGATTGTCGGGCGTGGTTGCCTTGGCGCGTCACGGCGTCCGACAAAGGGCGCGAGGGGCCGGCGATCATGGGCCGGACCCGGTTTGGTTGAATCCTTAAGACTCGCCGCACAGCGAGGCTTGGTTTCAATGTTTCAATCATACCACGTGATAAAGCTAGAAATAGGTAGAGGGGGCAAGGAAGTGTATTTTGGGGGGAGTGCGGGATCTCACGGGCCGATGGCTTCGAGGGCTTTCTGGTAGGCCTGGCGGTACCAGCGCCCAAGGTTGGACCAGTCGAAGTGTTCGCTCATGGATTCAACCTGGTTACGCATGGTTACGCGTTCGCGGCGGTTTAGCAGGCAGAACTTGAGCATGCGGTCGGCCAGGTCGTCGGCGGCCTGATGGAAGCCCTGGGTGCGGCGATTGACGATGCCTACGCCGCGGGATTCATAGTCGGGCATTTCCTGCATGAGGTAGGTGCCAAAGCCCGAGAGATCGGACGTGATGGCGGGGACGCCCAGGGCGATGGATTCCAGGGGTGTGTAGCCCCAGGGTTCATAGTAGCTGGGGAAGACGCCCAGGTGGCAGCCACGGACGAACTGGTCGTAATCCATGCCGAACAAGGGGTTTGTGGGGGTGATGAAGTCGGGGTGGTAGATGATTTTGACGGGGTCGTGCTGGTTGTTGAAGAGCTGGCAGTTTCGGATTTGGGCGAGGACTTCGTCCTTGGCGTCGTCGAGGAGATCGTGGGTGACGACGACGGGGAGGGCTTCGCGACGCAGGGCCTGGAGGTTACGGCGCAGGCGAAGGACCCAGTATTCGTCGATGAGGGAATTAAGGTCAGGAATGCGGCCGGCGGCGACGGCTTCAAAGAAAGGTTCTTTGAGCTGGTCGGTGATGGCGTCGGTGACGGTGCGCAGCTCATCAAGCATGGCGTGGCTGGAGAGCGTGGGGACGTTGATGGAGCGGGTGGGGCGGCGGGTGATGATGAAGAAGACGACCGTCATGGGACTGTTGATGGCCTTCAGGCGGTGGTTCAGGCGGGCGAGGGCCTCGATGGTGACATCCATGCCCTTGTTGCGGTATTCGTAGCGGCCGGAGGTGAAGAAGTAGACGGTTTTGTCGAGGTCGAAGGAGTAGGAGGGGAAAAAATGCCCCATCGTGAAGTGATGGATTTTTTCCTTGTACAGCCGGTGAAGATTCTGGAACTCATGGAGGGCGGTGAAGCGCTGGATGTTGAGCCCGTTGGGGAGCAGGACATCGGGGCGGCGGCCCAGGAGGTGCTGGCATTCATCGCCGGTGACGTCAGAGACAGTGGTGAAGACGTGTGAGCCGTGCGCGGCGGCACGCTCGATGCGGTACTCGGCTTCGATGTTGAAGTGCTTGGCCTGATCGTAGGGCTGGTAGTAGGGAAGCTTGTTGTAGAACTCGCCATCGTTCATGGCGAGGTAGCGGCCCAGGATGGTGGCGTGGGTGGTGAAGACGATGGAACCGGGCCAGTTTTCCTTGCGGAGCATGGGGATGGAGACACCGGCCATCCACTCGTGGAAGTGGGCGATGAGCTTGCGGCGGCCGGATTCCTTGGCGGCGAGCAGTTGCAGGAAGATGCGGGAGGCTTCGCCGAAGGCGGTGACCTGGTTGATGAGGTCGTGATGCGCGGGGGTGGAGATTTCGTGGTCTTTCCAGAGGCGGTACTTGATATCGCCAAGCCTGGAATAGAGGTCTGTGTAGTTCAGCAGGACGACGTGGGGACGCCCGGTGACGAGCCAGCGGCCCAGGTGGGCGCCGATGCCGATTTCACGCATCTGGCGGACGACCTGACCGACAGGGCCGGTGAGGGGGACGGGTTCAAATTCGACGAGGGCGTTCTTATGAACGTAAGGACCGATGAGGAAATAGCGGGAGCCCCAGGTCTGGATGACTGAGGGGATCTTGGAGCGGATGACGGTGTAGATCCCGCCGAGCTGGTTACAGACTTCCCAGGCGATTTCGGCCAGGAGAGGCTCGGCTTTGCGAGAGGAGGCCTTGCCGGAGGTGTCTGGTTCGTCGAGGGAGGCTTGATGGGGAATCTGGTGTTCTTCGGACACGGGGCCTCCTGATGGCCTGCTTGAGTGGGCAAGGTCTTGTGAGGCATATTGTTATGTGTTGGGGCGGGGGGCGTAAAACGGGGTGGCTGGAAGTGTGGAGATCTGGTGGAGGAAAGGTGGGAATAGCAGTGGATTATCGGACCTGAGGATGGGTCTTGGGTTTTGGAAGAGAGAAGAGGTCCTGCGTCCTGTGTCGAAGAGGAAGAGGTTCAGGGGAAGAGGGGCGGGACTGTGATTTTTCTGACAAGCCCTAGAATCCATCTTCACTCACTGCCACATGAAGTAGAAAGAGCCGTTGGCGTTGAAGTAGGTGGTGCGGCTGAGGGTTTCGGTGGGGAGCCATGAAACGGCACCGTCGGTGTACCCGACATTGCAGCCGCGGGCGATGGTGGAGCGGTAGGTGAGGCCGGTGACCTGGGAGGAGACGAATTGGTAGACGGGCTGGTCGGGGGCCTGATGGGTGGTGTGGATGGGGCTGAGCTGAAGGTTGCTGTAACGCTGCACATCGGCGATGAGGACGCTGCGGCGATTGTATTGGTCGAGCGCGTCGCTGGCTTTACGTGGAGACCTGGGCCTGACTGTGGTGGTGGGGATGGAGTATGCGTAGTAGGAGTATTCGATGGATGCGTCACTGATGTTGATGTAGGCCGAACGGAGGTGGGTGGGGATCTGGCCTTCAGGGTCGAAGAAGAGGCTGTGGACGCGGAAGGTGCCGTCGGGGTTGGAGAGCGTGGTGCCGCCATCGATGTAGGGGCTGATCAACTTGAAGAAATTGCCGCGGACGACGTTGAGGTAGAGATTGCCGTCGCCCCTGGGCATGTACCAGTCTTTATTGTCGGCCGCGTAGCTGGTGGAGAGCTGCGCCCAGGCGCGGAGTTGGGCGGCGCACTGGAGCTGACGGGCAGACATGCGGGCGCGGGAGAGCGCGGGGGCGAGCAGGGAGAGGAGCACTGCGACGACGGCGATGACAATAAGCAATTCAACCAGTGAAAAACCGTTGCGTTTGACGTGATGCATTTTTAATCCTTAGAAGTGGAACCAACCTCAATAATTGAAATGATAGCAATTTCAATTATTGAAATTAGATGCAGTTGGATTTTATAAAAGTTGATGTGAGCGCTGAAAGATTTCGCATGAACGAAGATAGTGCTTAAAATGCGAAGCCGCCATATGATTATTTTCAATTGTATTTTCAGGTGGGACGAGGTTGCAGGCGTGTGCAGGACACAGTCCTTCGGGCCGAGCCATCTGGAAACGGTCACTGCCACATGAAGTTGTAGGAGCCGTTGGCGGTGAAATAGGTGTTGGAGCGGTTGAGGGTTTCGGTGGGGAGCCAGGCGACCGCACCGTCGGTGTAGCCGACGTTGCAGCCGCGGGCGACGGCGGAGCGGTAGGTGAGGCCGGTGATTTGTGAGGAGACGTATTCGTAGACGGGCTGGCCGGGGGTCTGATGGGTGGTTTGGAGGGGGGTGAGCTGGAGGTTGGTGTAGCGATGGACGTCGGCGAAGAGGACGCTGCGGCGGTTGGCCTGGTCGATGGAATCGCTGGCTTTCCTGGGGGAGCGGGGAACGATGGCAGAGCCATTGGTGGCGTGGGCGTAGTAAGCGTATTCAATGGAGGCTTCGTTGGACCTGATGTAAGCGGCGCGGAGGCTGGGGGGAATCTGGCCTTCAGGGTCGAAGAAAAGGTTGTGGACGCGGAAGGTGGAGGCGGTGATGAGGATGGGGGTGCCGCCGTCGATGTAGGGGCTGACCATCTTGAAGAAATTGCCGCGGATGACGTTGAGGTAGAGATCGCCGTCGCCGCGGGGCATGTACCAGTCTTTGTTGTCGGCGGCGTAAGTGGTGGCGATCTGCGTCCATGCGCGGATCTGCGCGGCACACTGGACCTGGCGGGCGGTCATGCGGGCGCGGGAAAGGCTGGGAACAAGAACAGCAACAAGGACGCCGATAACCGCGATGACGACAAGAAGCTCAACGAGGGAGAAGGCGCGTTTCATTTGGAAAACTTTCGTGGGATGGGTCTGTGGAAATGAATACAACCTAGGTTATCAGTCAGGTGCAAGATGAAGCAAGATAAAACTGCCCTGCCGGGAGAATGTGTAACAAATACCGGAAATTCAGGGAAGGGATAACGTCAGCGGGCTTGTTGGGGGGAATAGACAGGGACGAGGAAAGAGACGTGGAAGTCGACGCCGCTACGTTTGCCGTGCGCGACGAGTTCCCAGTAACGCATGCCGTCGGGGGGCGGGACGCTGTTGAGTTGGTCGTCGTCGGAATAGTCGGCAATGGGAAGCGACAGGAATGTGGAGGGGGCGTCGGCGGGGATATCGAAGTCGATTTGAAGAGGATTGGAATCGAGGGTGATGTCGTGGGCGATGTACTGGGCGATGAAAACCTGGCGGAAGCGGGTGATGGGCCCGTCGTCGGATGAACTGTCAGCGTTTGCCTTGACGAATTGTTCGACGCGGCCCCCTTCGTTGGAGATGTAAGTGGGTTGGATGCAGCGGAGGGTGAGGGTGAAAGTTTTGAAGCTGCCCAGGAAGCACGCAGGTTTAAGGGTGGCTTTCAGGGTGGAGCCGGTGAGGAAGGGGGCATGATTGAACTGGAGGCGCGTGGCGCCAAACCGGAGGTAGCGGAAGGTGCGGCGGAGGGTGAGGAAGTACAGGAAGAAGAACCCCATCACGCTTATGAAAGGAATAAGAGTGTATTGGAGTGCAACGGGACCATCAAAGGGGATTTTCAGGATGAAAATAAGGGTGACGGGGACATTGCAGATGGTAAACCAGAAGAGCCCGGCGAAGGCGGAGACGAGGGTGTGGCGCAGGCTGGTGGCGTTGTGGCCGGTGTCGTCCCACGGGTAGTCATGTACCCATGACTGACCGGGATAACGGGTGATGACGGATCGGTGGCGCAGCCAGATGAAAAGGTGATGGAGGGTGTATTCAAGGTTGACCAGGCCGATGAACAAAGCCACACCGGGAACGACATAGAGCGCGCGTGGCACATCGTTGTAGTAAATGGCGGGGAAGAGGACGATGGCGACGACGAGGGCGACCGCGCCGACACCGGTGAACCAGAGGGGGAAGCCCTCCAGGAGCATGTCGTCCCGGGAGGCGTAGGAGGTGAGGTCAGAGGGTGCGTCGACGGGTGTAAAGCGCTTGTCCATGATGAGGAACATGATGCGAAGGGCAATGACGGGGCACAAGGCCCGAAAACGTCCGAATACAGCGATTGGGAAGAGGGGTGGGGGAATTCTGAATAACGGGGGAAATGTTCAAATCTTCAAGTGGAAAAACAGGATTGGATGGGGTGGAGGGAATAAGAAAAACAGCACGGCGCGGGCCGTGCTGTGAAGATTGATATTGAGGTTTGATTACTTGGCCGCGGCGCTGAGGTTGAGGGCGACATTGGGCCAGTTGACGACGTCCCACCAGGCTTTGACGTAGTCGGCGCGGCGGTTCTGGTATTTGAGGTAATAAGCGTGTTCCCACACGTCGCAGCCCAGAAGCGGGGTGACGCCCCACTGGGTAAGGTCCTGCTGTTTTTCACAGGTGAGGATGACGAGGGATTTGGCGTGGGGCTCATAGCACAGGAGGGCCCAGCCGCCGCCTTCGACCTGGTTTGCGGCCGCGGTGAACTGCTGACGCGCGGCTTCAACGGTGCCGAAGGACTGGGTGATGGCTTTGGCCAGATCGCCGGTTGGGTCGCCGCCGCCGCCCTTGCCGGGGGGGGCCATGTTGCTCCAGAACATGGTGTGGAGGAAGTGGCCTGAGCCGTGGAAGGCCAGTTCGCGCGACCAGTGCTTGACCAAGCCGAACTCGTTGGTTTTTCGGGCTTCCGCGAGCTTGGCCATGGCAGTGTTGAGCCCGTTGACGTAGGCCAGGTGGTGCTTGTCGTGGTGAAGCTTCATGGTGGCTTCATCGATGGCGGGTTCAAGGGCTTTATAGTCGTAGGGGAGATCGGGCAGAATGTATTTGGCGGAGGCGGCGTCGTACCCTTCAAGGGCGGGGACGGAGGCGGCTGCGGCGGCCTGGTCGACCTGGACATTGGCCATGGCGAGGGCGCCCAGGGTGAAGCCGGCGGTGCCGAGGAGTTCGCGTCGATTCAACATGGATGAGGCTCCGGTCAATCAAGAGGTTTTACATGGGGAAATAGACGTACCGGCGATTGTACGGCGGGAGCGGATCAGGTTTCTCCTGATTTGTCAGGAAAGTTGGGCAGGTCAGGGTTTGGGTTTGCGAAGCTGGAAATAGATGAAAAGGCCTGCGGCAATAAGGACGAAGATGAAGACTCCCAGGGCGAGGAAGCCGGGGTTTAAGGCGTTGGGGTCGTCGGCAAGGGAAATCATTCTGGCGAGGGTGTGCATGGGGGGATTCTACTTATTGAACATGCGATAGACGAAAACACCCCCGAGAGCCAGCAAAACAAGCCCGAAAAAGGCGGCCGCGGCGAGGATGAGCAGGCTGATTAGCATGGGTGAATCACCGATGTGAAGAGGCTAAAAAATCCGCACATTATGGATTATGGGGACCGGCGTTGTGAATAGCAACTGATTTTGGGAGCGGAGTGACGTACAATCCCGGGCTTTTCCAAAGCAGCGATTTATGCGCGAGTGGTTACGTTCCATATTCGATTCGGGGCAACTGGAGACGATCAGCCGCGTGGTGGCCGAGCGGGGACGCTGCATTGTGCAGGGGAGCCAGGGGTCCAGCAGCACGCTGATGGCGGCGCTTTTATCGCTGAAGCTCAACCGGCCGGTGCTGCTGGTGGTGGCTCACTTGGATGATGCGGATGATGCGCTGGACAACCTGGAGATGTTTGAGAGCGGAGACATGCCGCTTTCGGCGCAGCGTTTTGGGGCGATGGAAGTGCTGCCGGGTGAAACGAATGTGAGCCTGGAACTGTTGGCCGAACGGCTGGAGATGATTGAAAAACTGGCGTGGAACCAGTGGCCATCGGAAAACCCTGGCACACGCGCGGGGGTGATGGTGGCGCCGGTGCAGGCGCTGATGCAGTCGGTGCCGGAGCCCAGCGAGATCGGGCGGCTCAGCCTGACGCTCAAACCCGGGCAGGGGTATGGGCCGGCGAAGTTGGTGGACTGGCTGACGACGGCGGGGTATCAGCGGGTGGATGGGATTGAGAATCCGGGAGATTTTGCCGTGCGCGGCGGCATCGTGGATATCTACCTGCCGGCGGGGCTGGCGTCGGATGCGACGGAGGCGGGCGGGTCGGGCGGGGTGCGCATCGACTACTTCGGGGATGAGATCGATTCGATCAAACGGATCGACACATCGACCCTAGGTTCGGGCGGCAGCCTGGACCGGGTGCAGATCGTAGGGGCCAGCGCGCAGGCGCTCTTGAGTGATGAGAAGACGACGAGTCTGCTTGCGCTCTTGCCCAAAGACACCGTGGTGGTGATGGCGGAGCTTTTGGAACTGGCCGAGCAGGCGCGGGGATATTTTGAGCGACTGACGAATCCGCGCGGCGTCTATCCGCCCAACAGCATGTTCAAGGAGCTGACCGCGCGACCGCATGTGGAGGTGCATCAGTACAGTGCGTCGGCAGGGCCAGGGGATCACCCGGTGGTGCATTTCCCGGTTGAGACGCTGATGACGTTTGATAAAGAGGGTGCGGTGGCGGTGGATGAACTGGTCCACCTGGCGTTTGACGATGCGGAAAGCCGCGTGGTGGTGGTGTGTCCCAAGGAGTCTGACAAACAGCGTATCGGGGAGCTTTTGGCGGAGCATTTTGCGAAGAACCCGGAGCAGGCGGCATGTAAGGACCGGGTGAAGGCGGAGATTGGTTATCTGCATCGCGGGTTTGTGTGGGTGGATGCGCCGGAGGGAGAGGGAAGTCCCGAGTCCCGAGTCCAGGGTCCAAGGTCGGCGGATGTTGAGAAGCCCAGGGCACTTGCGCAGGGGGAAGTGCCGGAACGGCGCGATGAGGCCGATGCGTCGTCGGGGAAGGCCAGGAAGATCAAGCCGAGCACCAAGCGGCTGCTGAACCATTACGGGCGCAAGGCACCCGAGCCGGCACCGGTGCGGCATAAACAGATGCGGGTGGATCATGGAACTCATGCGGCCATTGTGCTGGTGCCGCATCAGGAATTGTTCCATCGCTATCACACACGTCGGCGCATTCGCCGGCTGGCTACGGCGGCTGTGGGAACCAAGGCCAGTGACGCTTTTCTGGAATTGAACCCCGGCGATTACGTGGTGCATGTGGACCATGGCATCGCACGATTTTCAGGGCTTAAAACGCTCAAGCGCGGGGACCATTCCAGCGAGCACATGACGCTGGAGTTTGCCGAGCGGGCGGTGCTGCATGTACCGGTGACGGAGATCGACCGGGTGCAGAAGTACATCGGGGGCCATCACGGGCACCCGCCGCTTTCCACCCTGGGCGGCAAGCGCTGGGCCAAACAGAAGGCCGACGCGGCTGATGCGGCCAAGGAACTGGCGCAGCAAATGCTGCGTGTGCAGGCGATGCGCGCCAGCACGCCGGGCATCCGCTTTCCGGAAGACACGCAATGGCAAAAAGAGTTTGAGGGGAGCTTTGGGTATGACGAAACACCCGACCAGGTGGCGGCCATCGCGGCGGTGAAGCGGGACATGAGCGACAACCGGCCCATGGACCGGCTCATCTGTGGCGACGTTGGGTTTGGCAAAACCGAAGTGGCCATCCGCGCGGCATTCAAGGCGGCGCAGGCGGGTAAACAGGTGGCGGTGCTGGTGCCGACCACCGTGCTGGCTGAGCAGCATGACCGCACGTTTAAATCCCGCATGGCGGAGTACCCGGTGCGCATTGATGCGCTCTCGCGATTCCGCACCCCCAAGGAAATCAAGAACGCGATCGAGCGAATCAAAGAAGGGCAGACGGACATTGTGATCGGGACGCATCGCATCCTGAGCCAGGACGTGCAGTTCAAAGACCTGGGACTGGTGATCATCGACGAGGAACAGCGCTTCGGCGTGGAGCACAAGCAGAAGCTCATGCGCTTTCGCGCAACGGTGGATGTGATGACGCTTTCGGCAACGCCGATTCCGCGGACGCTGCACATGTCGATGCTGGGCCTGCGTGATATCAGCTCGCTGACGACCCCGCCGGTGGACCGCCGGGCGGTGGTGACGGAGGTGATCGCACACGACCCCAAGCGGATCCAGCGGGCGATATTGCGGGAGCTCAACCGCGACGGGCAGGTCTATTTCGTCCACAACCGCGTGCATGACATTGAGAGCGTGGCGGACGACATCCGCCGGCTGGTGCCCGATGCGCGGATCATCATCGGACACGGGCAGATGCCAGGCAACGAGCTTGAGGAGGTGATGCTCAAGTTCGTGCAGCGCAAGGCGGACATTCTGGTCTCGACGACGATTGTGGAATCAGGGTTGGACATCCCCACGGCCAACACGATGTTCATCGATCAGGCGGACCACTTCGGGCTGTCGGAGCTGCACCAGCTTCGCGGGCGTGTGGGGCGTGATAAACACCGCGCGTATTGTTATCTGATCATGCCCAAGGACCGGCCGGTGAGCGACAAAGGCGCTGCCCGGCTGCGTGCCATCGAACAATACGCCATGCTGGGCGCGGGTTTTAAAGTAGCGATGCGCGACCTGGAAATCCGCGGCGCGGGGAACCTATTGGGGGCTGAGCAGTCCGGACACATCGCCAGCGTTGGATATGAGATGTATTGCCGGCTTTTGGAAGAAGCGGCACGCGACTTGAGAAAAGAACGCAAGGAAGAGCCGCTTCGTACGCACCTGGAAATCCCGCTGTCGGGTCAGGTGCCCAAGAGCTGGATCGCCTCCGATAAGTTCCGCATGGAGGCGTATCGCCGCCTGGCGCGGGCGGGAGCGATGTCAGAGCTGGATCAGGTGGTGAAGGATCTGACCGATGCGTATGGTGAGCCGCCGCCGCCAGCGCAGGTGTTCATCGCGCTGGCGGAAATCCGCCTTGCGGCAGGCACGCTGCGGGTGAAGTCGATCAAGCTGGAAGGGCCGGATGTGATTTTCCGCACCGACCAGCCGCTGGTGCTGGACGGGATATTCACCAATGCTCCGGGCCGCATGAGCCTCATCGACGAGAAGACCATTTACTTCCGTCCGCCGCCGAATTATCTGGAGCCGATGACGCTGGCGGCGGTGTTGCGAAAGCTGCTTGTGAGGCCGGTGCGGGTGCGGGAAGAGGGATTTAAGGGGTAAGGGCTCGACGAGGCGAGCAAGAGCATTGGGTGAGGGCGACGGCGAGAAGCTGGGTGATCAGCGTGGATATCATTGTGGAGGATCGCGGGCATTGTGACGTTTCCTCGCGGGAACTGGCCAGCGAATTTCGCGGGGTTTGCGCACGGAGGTTTCTATGAAGCGATTTCCTTTTGCAGTGGTGTCGGCAGGGTTGTTGTGCGGGCTGATGCTGATGACGGGACCTTCGATGGTGGTGAGTGCTGCTGGCGCGGAGAACGTACCGGAGGCGCAAGCCCCTGGGGATGGTGATAAGAAGCCCAAAGCGGAGAACATTGCTGCACCGCAAGTGGCTGATGGAATTTATATTGCCGAGGGGACTCAGGACGGCGGTAAGAAGAAATATGCCGCGGTGGTGGGGATCAAGAAGACCGGAGATACGTATGTGGTGGAATGGAATTCCGGTGGCGTGATTTACCGCGGGATCGGGATTGTGGAGGGCGACCGGCTGTGTGTTTCCTGCGTTATGGGTAAACAGCCGTGCATCGTGGTTTACAAGATCGGCAAGGACAAAGTGCTCACCGGGCGCTGGTCTGTCACACCGGGTGTGGTGGAAACCGAGGTGCTGACATATAAGCAGCCGCTGAACAAGAAGGAAGCGCCCGATCCGGCGGGAGCGGTGTGATCGGTGGGATGCAGGTTGCGGCTATACTGTGCCCTTTCAAAATTGAACCCAAGGACACACTATGTCGCTGATTGTTACCGGATCGATCGGGATTGACACGATTCATGCTCCTGCGGGCATCGCGGAAAACGTGCTCGGCGGATCGTGCATCTATTTTGCGGCGGCAGCGAGCTTCTTTGGGCCGGTGCGCCTGGTGGGCGCGGTGGGCGAAGATTTTCCCGAAGCGTTCCTGGGCACATTCCAGAAATTCAACATCGATCTGGCCGGGCTTGAACGCCGCGCAGGGAGCAAAACCTTCCGCTGGACGGGCAAATATCACGAAAACATAAACGTGCGCGACACCCTGAGCGTAGAGCTCAACGTGTTGATTGAACGCCTGCCTGAAGTGCCGGTGAGCTATCAGGACAGCCAGTACGTCTTCCTGGCCAATACGCATCCGGGCGCGCAGTTGGAACTGCTTTCCCGCTTCCCGCACCGGAAGCTGGTGGTGGCGGACACGATGGACCTGTGGATCACCAATGAGCAGGTCCTGCTCAAGAAACTTCTGGCACAGGTGGACGGTCTTGTGCTCAACGACTCGGAAGCCGGCCTGCTGACAGGTGAAACCAATATCGTGAAGGCCGCGGGTGAGATCCTCAAGCTCGGGCCCAAGTTCGTGGTGATCAAGAAGGGCGAGCACGGCTGCATGATTCGCCATCGTGACGGCGTGGTGAGCCTGCCGGCCTACCCTGCTGAGCACGTGATTGACCCCACAGGCGCGGGCGACAGCTTCGCCGGCGGCATGATGGGTTACCTGACCCAGACGGGCGACCTGTCGCTGGGCAACATCCGCAAGGCCATGGCGTACGGCACAGCCGTGGCCAGCTACAACCTGGAAGCCTTCAGTCTCGGGCGGCTGGAGCAGATCACCCGCAAGGACGTGGACAGCCGGTTCAAGCAGTTTGCCGGAATGCTGAAAGTCGAGTGAGGTCTGTGAATTCTTGAATCAAATCAAACAACCGGTCGGTTTGGGCCGGTTGTTCGTTTATGGGTTGACCGCAAACACCCAGATCTGCGTGGCGGCACTGGGCTTGAGATCGTTATCGGTGGTGACGATGAGGGTTTTGCGGCCATCGGCAAGATTAGGCCCGAAGGTGAGGCCTTCGACTTTTTCAGGGAAGGAATTGCCGCGCAGTCCGTAGGCAGGGTCAAGAAGGTTGATGAAGAGCTGTGTTTTCGCAGGGCGGAAGGTGTTGGGGAGATTTTTGGCGTCAAGAGATTCGATACCCGAGACATCTGATGCATTTCTAAGATCGAGCGTCACAATGGATTTCCGTCTGGCGTCGGACCCGACTTCCCCATCACGTTCGATCAGAAGGAAGCGGTGGTCATCAATGGCGAGGATTTCGTTGTATTCGGCATCGGTGTCGGGGCGCTCAATGGCGAATTGCCGGGTGGCGCCGGTGGCGAGGTCGGCTTCAAGGATGCGGACAAAGCGACCGGATTTGCCGCCGTCCTGAATGAGCGGAGCTTGCAACACGGCATAAGCTTTGGATTGATCTGGGCTCAGCGCCAGACCCTCAAACCCTTTGTTGGCGACGCGCCCCTTCTTGTTTTGCTTGATCTCGGTTTTCTTGTCAGCCGAAGGCTTGGTGATCTTGAACGCATCAGGCACGGGAATGGATTTGAGGCGCTTGCCCTTGGCTGAGAAAAGATGGATGAACGGGCCGTATTCATCACTGATGAGCAGGCTGCCGTCTTTTAAGATGCGGACGGCTTCCGGGTCGTAGCGGAGGCCCTGGTCGGAGTTGGTTGCATCATACGCGGCAAAAGAGCCGGAGAGCGGTTTGCCCTGCTCATTGGTCAGGAGCGTGGTGCCGACGCATTCGGCGGCGACGGATTTCTTCTCAGGTTCGATGGAGATTTTGAGGAGCTGCCAGCGGTCCTGATATTGCGAATCGCCATCGTTTGGGCCGCGGTCATTGACGGCGATGTAGAGGTCGCCCTTGCCGGTGTAGTCGATGCCCGAGCCGAACGATCCCAGGAGGTTCTGCGCGATGCCGCCATCGGATCCGGTGAGGTTGGAGTGATCGGTGGCGTTGCCGGGGATGGCGGCTTTGCCGATGAACTCGATGGAGGGGGGTGACTTGGGCATGAGGGTGGTTTCCGGCTCAGCTAAGGCATGGCCGCCGATGCCGTAGGAGGCAAGGAGAAGAAGGGCGAAAGCCGGGAGTTTGGTTTTGTGCATCATAGTGGGTGCTTTAGTTTAGGCGGAACCGGTTCAATGTAGGCGTAACGAGAACGACCCCCGGATGTTTGGTTCCCAGGGGTCGTTGTGAATTCAAGTGGGCGGTTTACTTGCCGGAGTCTGGGTTGTTGGGGCACCACACCAGGTCGTTTTTGTTGAACGAATCGGCAGCGCTGGTGGTGACGGAGCCAGAGAGGCCCGAGACTGTGCGGCTGGCGTAATTGTATTTAAAGAACTTGGCGGAGCCGTCGAGCATGGTGACATTGCCGCCGGAGTCGTGGCGGTTGGGGAAGCGCTGCCAGTCGCCGCGGAGGCGGTTCAGGCTTTTGGACACATAGCCGTTGCCGGAGGCTTTTTCGGTGGCGGTGAGCTCATCGGGGTTGTTGCGCAGTTCGGTCATGAGGACGGTGTAGGAAGGGGCGATTTTGATTTTGTCGGCACGGACGAGTTTTTGACCGGCAAAGGCGGCCGAAGCGTCGGTGGCGGGGACAGTGAAGTCGCCGGTAACGGCAGAGAGGTCCTGCGTCGCAGCAGCGCCGCCTTTAGAGTTGATCTTGGAGTTTGTGCCGTAGCTGAAGTAGTAGCGCATGGGGGCGCTGACGACGGCACCGGAGTCATCAAGCAGGTTGATGCCAGTGGTGGGGCCGTAGCCGTTTTGTGCGGCAATGGCGGGGATGGGAACGGCCGAGGGGCAGACGAAGGGGGTGTTTGCGCCCGGGAGCGGAGCCTTTTGGCCAACGCCGAAGAAGACCGAGCGGTAGGTGGAGCCGTTCATGATGTAGGGGACGACGCTGTTGACCCAGCACATGGGGCTGTTGAAGTTGGTTTCCATTTCAGCGGGGGTGTAGCTGGAGTTGTACCCGGAACCTGCTGTGGTCTCAGAACCGCCGACCATGTCCGCGCCGTCCCAGGCGATGTAGTTCTTGAATTCGGCCATGTAGGTGTTCTGGCCCAGGCCCCACTGGCGGGAATTACTGAGGCATTGCGCCTGGCGGCCCGACTCGCGCGCCTTGCCCAGCGCGGGGAGGAGAATGCCGATGAGGATGGCGATGATGCTGACGACGACGAGGAGTTCGATGAGCGTAAAGGCTCGGGGACAACGGGTGGACTTCATGGTTCCTGCTTCCTGTTCGGATTTGATGCGCGGCATGTTATGGAGAGTGTTTCAGCGGCAGATTTGGATTGAGTGAGAGTTGTGTTAACCACATGAATACCTTTAGTGCGGCATTAAATCGGCGACGACATAACAACGACAACCGGCCTTTTGAGGGGCCGGTTGTCATTGATATCGAAGGCGTTTTTAGATTTTGAGAGGATTACTGAACCGGGTTGCCGGCGGTGTCGCAGACTTCAGGAGCGGATTCAAGCGACCACACCTTGCGGCCCCACTTGAAGTTCGTGACGTCGAGGGTGTCTTCGAGCTTGTGGGTGGCGCCGTGGCCGTCAGCAAACGTGTAGTTGGAGTTACCGTTGTGCTGTTCGGTGTTGGCATAGTTGAGGTGGGTCAAGCCGCTGTTGGTGCCGGCGGAGATCGCTGATGCGCGGGCTGCGCGGGCGGCTGCGGGAGTGATGGCGTACACCTTACCGCCAGCGATACCGGTGCTTGCTTCACCGACGAAGGGGCTGGTCAGGCCGGCATCGAGCATGAATGCGTTGGTGGGGCGGTGGCTCTTGACGGCCGCGCCAGCAGCGGGAGATGCGTCGTAGAGGGTGTTGCGGGCATCGGTGTATTCCGCCAGGAGGATGGTCTGGGAAGGGACGTCGACATTGTCGAGGCGGACAAGGCGGACGCCGCTGCCGGTGACAGTTGCAGACCTGTACTGGGTGCCTGCGCGAGCGCGGGGCATCAGGGCTGAGTTGGGGGTGTAGCTGAGGCGGAGAGCCTGGAGATCATCAACGTCCTTGCTGGTTACTTGGCTGAAGCCCAAGTAGTCCTGGGGGCCGTTTGCATCAAAGCGCGAAGCGGTCCAGTTGGTGGGGAGCCAGCCGCCGTTGACTTGGGTGGGGCAGACGAAGGATTTGCCCTGGCCGGCGTTTTTGCTCATGCCGCTGATCTTGTTGTCCTTGAACCAGGGAAATGCGGCAGGGTTGCTGTTGGTGACGGAGTGAGCCGTGGTGGTATAGTCGCCGAAGCCACCGTCTCCGATGTAGCCCGCCTGGATGAGAAGCCCGCTCCACTGGATGTAACCGTTGTCATCGGCGCGCGAGTCACGGTACCAGTAGGTGGAAGGGTAGTTTTGCTTGTTGTCGGCGAGGTAAGTGTTGAGGGCAACACCGTTCTGCCGCTGGTTGCTGAGACAGACCGAGCTTTGGGCGGCGCCGCGGGCTTTGCCGAGGGCCGGGAGAAGGATGCCGATGAGCAGCGCGATGATGCTGATGACAACCAACAGTTCGATCAGGGTGAATCCGTAGAAACGACGAGACTTCATAAGAAACTCCTTGGTTAAGGGGTGGTGGTTAGACGCATTTTTTTGAATCAATCTTGACGGACATGAAAGTACGCCTGGATTGCTGGCGTGGAATAAGCGCAAGGTGAAGATGGGGTGAGTTTGGTTAGATTTACGTCAAAAGCAGAGGTTTATGGCCTCATCAGCGTGGTGAAGTCAGGCGGGAGAGGCCCGCGCGTGCATCAGGATTGGAGGGATTCAACCGTAGCGCGCGGGCATAAATTGCAGCCGCCTGGTGGTAATCCCCGGTTTTCTCAAGCATGAGAGCGAGATGGTTGAGCGGCATGGGATCCGAGGGCGCCAGGGCGGTGGCCTGGGCGAAATATTGAGCAGCCTGTGTGAATCGTCCACTCCGCGCTTCCAATATTCCCAAGGCATCCAGAGCGAAAAACTTTTCATTCCCTTGGCCTTGTGCATCGGGCATGGCCAGGAGGGTCAGGTAAATGTCTTTGGCTTGCTGATCGCGTCCAAGATGAGTCAGGGAAGCCGCCAGCGCCATTTGGGCAGGTGCGTTCTGGGGGAAAAGCGCTGTGGCGCGGGATAGGGGTTCAATGGCCTCGGCATGGCGGTCTAGACGCGCCAGCACGCGGCCTGCTTCGTAGAATGCGGCCCAGTTCTCAGGAGAAGGGTCAGCCTGTGCGGCGCGCTGATAGGCCGCCAAGGCTTCATCCAGGCGGTTTAACCGCTCCAGCGCCATGGCGAGCATGAGCCAGGACTGGGGGTTGTCTGGTTCGATCTGTGCCGCGCGCCGACAATATGGCAAAGCCTGTGCTTCCTGCCCCAGTTGAATGTGGGCGATTCCCATCACGTGCTGTGCCAGCCACATATTCGGGTCTATATCGAGTGCCTGACGGCCAAAATCCAGTGCTTCACCAGGCTTCTGTGCCGCAACCAAAGCATTGGCCAGCATCACTTTGGGACGCGCGCCTTTGGGAGTGACGCGTACGACCTGTTGCCAGAGGGAAATGGAGTTTTCCCAATGTCCGAGTGTGGACCAGGTCATTGCCGCGCAACACATGAGGACGATGGCCATGGCGGCCGGCGCCAGGCGACCGATGGCCAAAGGGTGCCGTCGGGACAGATCATTCATCCCCCAGACAACCGCCACAAGAGGACCGATCATGGGAATGTAGGTGTACCGGTCAGCCATGGATTGCCACCCGACCTGAACCAGGCCAATGACGGGAACGAGTGTTCCCAGGTACCACACCCACCCGATGAGAAACCAGGGCTTGTCCCTGCGCCAGGCCCACGCGGCCAGAGTTGTGATCGCCGTCAGGAGCACTCCCGAAAGAACGATATGGAAGAGCGCAGGCCACTGAGACTGCGGATAGGGGTAAAGCACCGCAAGGTCCATGGGCCAGAACATCAGGCGCAGGTACGCGGCATAGGCGACAAGTGCATTGGCTGCCCGCGCGGCCAGTGGGACGCCTTCCATCATCATGCCGGTCTGCCGCTGGACAACAAAGGTCAGAATGCAGAATGCGACGATTACAGGAAGGAGAAGCGCTTTTTCAAGCAGTGGTTTTTTCCAGGAACTCCTGTCGCCAAGAGTCATTCGGCGCAGCGGCCAGATATCCAATACAAGCAGCACGCAGGGAAGAGTCACAAGCATCGGTTTAGACATGAGGCCAAAGCTCAAGGCAACAACAACCAGAAGGTATCGTCCCCATGTGGGCGCCTTAGCGTAATAGGCGTAAGCCAGCAGGGTAAGCATCCAGAAAAGGCCGCTGAGTACATCTTTGCGTTCGGATACCCAGGCGACGGACTCCACACGCAAAGGGTGAAGCCCCCACAAGAGCGCGACCGCAGCAGCAGGCCAGGTGGCGCCGGTGAGGAGTCTCAACCCGAGAAACAGGACGGCAACACACAGGGCGTGCAGGATGACCGATGTCAGATGGAAGGCCCAGGGCTGGCCGGCTCCCAGAGAGACATCCAATAAAAATGAGAGCCATGTGATGGGATGCCAGTTGCCCCCATCAACGGCTTTGAAGGCCCATAGAAACGAATCCCATGAGAGTCCTTCGAGGACGTGGCGGTTTTCATAAACGTAGACATCGTCGTCATAGTTGACGAACCCGAACGCAATGGACCGGGAGAAGAGCGCGAAAGTCAGCAGTGCGAGAGCGGCGGCGATGGTCGCCGGATGGGCGGCGAGGCGGCGGTCCAGCCGGGCGGCTGAAGCAGCCGGGTCGAGTGAAGCGGATTGACGTGGCATTGGAGGGCTGCCTCCTGTGCGCAGCGCATCCTGGATGGATCCGTGAAGGCCTGTGGTTTTATGTGTTTAATGTTTTGAAGGTGTTAAGGCGTCGGAACATATCCAAGCCTGGCCAGCGCGGCCTTGGCATCTGCGTCGGCAGGGGCGATCTTGAGGACCTTATGGAGTGTGGCGGCTGCTTCCTGGCGTTTGCCCAGGCGCTCCTGCATCGAAGCCAGATTTCCCAGGGCGATGGCATCGTTTGGGTTGAGTTCCAGCGCCTTGGAGAAGTAGTCGGCGGCGCTTTGCCAGCGGCCTGCTCGGGTTTCAAGAATGCCCAGACCGTTGTAGGTCCATGCGATTTCTGCAGTTTGAGGCGGGCTGTTATAGCCCAGAAGTGCAATGTATTGCTTTCGTGCCTCGTCGTCGCGTCCAAGTTCGGCCAGCGAAAAGGCCAGACTGTAAGTGACACTGGGCATGTGATAGACCTGTTCGGAAACTTTCTGAAAGCACTCGACGGCTTGGGCGTGCCGGTTGAGGTTGGAAAGAAGATTGCCGTAGTAGTACTCAATCAGCCAGGGATTGGCGCCACGGCGTACGGCCATGCCCTGCTCATAAGCGGCCAGGGCTTGAGGAATGTGGCCTAGTTTTTCAAGGGTAAGGCCGTAGACCATCCAGGCCAGAGGTTTATCGGGAGCCAGTTCGCAGGCTTTAGCGGCATGAGAAAGAGCCATAGCGGGCTTTTGTTGCTCTGAAAGGGCATAGCCAAGCAGGTAGTGCCCATACCAGAGATTAGGCGCTTTCTGCGTGGCGATGGCGGCATGAGCCTGGGCTTCGATGTAGCTGCGTTCGTTGAGCTTGACGGCTGCAAGCATGCCGTGCGGCCAGGGGGAGTCAGGGCTAACTTTGACAGCTTGATTCCAGAGAGAGGTGGAGTCTTTCCAATAACCCAGGGTGGGGGTGAAGGTGATGAACGCAAGCGCAAAAGCGGCGGCCAATGCGGCTGCGTGTGCCACCGCGCGTATCGGGGAAGGAGCCACCGCCGCGGCGTCACGCAGGCCCCAGACCAGTGCGATGAGGACACCGATGATGGGAAGGTAGGTGTAACGGTCGGCCATGTATTGGCCGCCGACTTGAATCAGCCCAATCACCGGGACGAGCATGCCCAGGTACCAGAGCCAGCCGATCATGAGGTATTTGTGATTCCGCCTCCATGCCCAGGCGGCCAGGGCTGTGACTGCGGTGAGAACGATAACGGGAAGGATGAGGTTGGTCAGGCCCAGTTCCCGCTCGCCATAGGGATAGAGCACCGCCAGATCCGCGGGCCAGAGGGTCATGCCCAGATAAGCCGCGTAAGCGCAGAAGGCATTGATGATCCGCTGAGGGAAGGCGATGCCGGCATTCATGGCGCCTTCATTGCTTTGCACCATGAAGGTCACGATGCTGAGGGCGATGATGAGGGGAAGCATGAGGACTTTTTCAAGGATGATGGAACGCCATGTTTCGCCTGATTCCGCGCGCGGCCTGCCCAGGGGCCATACGTCCAGCAGAAAAAGCACGCAGGGAACCGTCACCAGCATGGCTTTGGACATAAGTCCTAGAAGGAAGGCAAACATGACCAAGGCATAGCGTTGCCATGATTTTTGCCGGACATAATGGGCATACGCGATAAGGGTGAGGAAGAAGAAGAATCCGGAAAGGACGTCCTTGCGCTCAGACACCCAGGCGACGGACTCGGCGCGCAACGGATGAACGGCCCAAAACAGGGCCACCAAAAACGAAGGCCACGTTTCCGCGGTCATCATTCTCATGGCAATGAACAACAACGCGGCGTTCGCCGCGTGCAGCGTGATGGATGAAAGATGGAACGCCCATGCATTGCCGTTGCCAATAGAGGAATCCAGGAGAAGCGAAAACCAAACCATGGGATGCCAGTTGGCGCCTTCCACTGATTGAAAGGAGAGGAGAATGGTTTTGAATTGAAGGCCCTCACGGACCATCGCGTTCTCATAGACATAGACATTGTCATCAAAGCTGACAAACGGATAAGTGAGGGTGACGGAGTAAAGGGCGAAAGCAGTGCAAGCCAGAACAAACGCCAGAAAAGCCGGGCGCTGGGCAAACCAAGCAGGAGATAAGAAGCCGGGGGCGGCTCCGGAGATTGGGATAGTGGGGCTGGAAGAGGGCATAGCGACTCGTGTTGGCGCGGAACGGCGTTACGACGAATGCCCAGATTAAAGGAGATGGGTTAACAAGACGTTAATGTCCCGGCGTCATGCGTGGGTTTTGCAGCAAAACAGGCCCGCAGCATGAAGATGCGGCAAGGAATACGTTAATCAAGTGTTAGCTGGCGCGATCAGTGAAGCTGGCGCGAAATTTCCTGAATGGGGTACCGATGTCGAAGGGGGCTTGCAGTCAGGCAGCAAGGATGGGAATGCACGCTACATATTGAGAGGATTTCCTGTTGCGCGCGCAGCATGGTAAAAACTTTGGTTTGAATTCGCGCCTCCCCTAAATGGTAAACAAGCTCATATGGGCAACAAACTTAAGACATTGTTGATCGGCACCGGCGCGATTTCACAACTCATGCATCTGCCGAACCTCGCCGCCAACAAGCGCGTTGAACTGGAGATGGTGTGCGATTTGAATGCGGAGGCCGCGGAAGCATCGCGGGTGAAGTTTGGGGCCCGCCGTTCTTCGACGGACTGGCGTGCGGCCGTGGCGGACTCGGCCATTGAGATGGTCGTATTGGCTACCACCGAAAAGCTCCGCCGCCCGGTGATCGAACTGTGTGCAAAGCTGGGCAAACCGATTTACGTCGAAAAGCCGCTGGCGGTGTCGCTTAGTGAGATGTACCTGATTCAAAAAGCGGTGAAGGAATCGGGCATTCCGTTTTGCGTGGGGCACAATCGGCGCTCGTCCCCGGCCATGATCGAAGCGCAAGCGATTTTCCGCGCGCACATGGAGGCTCCCAAGCCGTGCCCATGGCGCTGGATGCGTGAGAAAGGGTTGCCGGACCTTCCCGAAGCCGCCGGCCCGGGCATGGCGGTGCGTATCAATGACGACTGGCGGTCGTGGAAATCCTGGGTGTTTGATAAGACCCAGGCGCCTCACGGCCCCATGCTCTTTGAGATGACGCACTTCACGGATATCTGTAATTGGTTCATGGGCCAGGAGCCGGTCAGCGCCATGGCCATTGAAGCCGGCATGCTCTCCTGCGGCGTGGTGGTGCGCTACACCAACCATGGCCTGGCCACCATTCAGATGTGCGCCAATGGCACATTCGGATACACCAAGGAGCTTTACGAAGTGATGGGTCAGGGTGGCATCGTGGTGGTGGACCACATGCTCGAAGTACGCACTGCGGGTATCACCGGCGCACCTGCGAAAAAAACCTATCCCATGATCAAGGATCGTCACCCGGCCATCGGTGCGCAGGGCGGTTTTGAAGGGTGGTTTGAGAAGAAGCAGGCCGCCTGCCGCGACGCGGCAGAGAAGGGCGACCCCACGCTCCAATTCACCGCCGAGCCCGACAAAGGCCACGTACAGGCCATCGACCGCTTCATTGACCAGATCCTGGGCATCGGCCCGGAAGTGTGCGGCGTCGACAGCGCCGTCAGCGCCACGGAAGTCGCCTTCGCCGCCATCAAGAGCGCGCAGGTGAAAAGAGAGGTGATGATTGAGGAGATTCGCCAGGAAGCCAAATGAAACACTGGCCTGCGTTGCAGCAGGCCAGTGTCCTTGAACTTGAGTTTATGAACGGCTGGGCGCCTTACACGAAGTAATCCTGCAGCGCCCGCACCTTCCAGCCCTTTTTGAGCGCTTCCATCGCCTGCACGGCCGCCGAGGCGCCCGTGGTGGTGGTGATGATCGGCACGCCAAACCGCGTCGCGGCTGCGCGTAGCTTCCCTTCGTCTGACCCGATTCCCTTCTTGGTGGGGGTATTCAGTATCAGCGCCAGTTCCTTGTTCTTGATCATGTCCACCGCGTTGGGGCGGCCTTCGCTGATCTTGTTGATTCGCGTGGTTTCGATGCCCTGCGCTTTGAGGTAGTCATAGGTTCCACCGGTGGTGACCACCTGGAAGCCGGCCTTCACCAGGCTGCGGGCGATCTCGACCACTTGCGGCTTGTCGGAGTCACGCACGGAGAGGAACACCTTGCCCGAGGTGGGCAGCAGTGTGCCCGCCGCCATCTGAGATTTGGCGAACGCCAGGGGGAAGCCGGGGTCGATGCCCATCACTTCGCCGGTGGAGCGCATTTCCGGGCCCAGGATGATGTCCACGCCGGGGAACTTGGAGAAGGGGAAAACCGATTCCTTCACCGAGGTGTGCTTGGGGGTGATCTCCTTGGTGATGCCCAGTTCCGTTAGAGACTTGCCCGTCATCACCTTCGCGGCAATGCGCGCCCAGGGCAGGCCTGTCGCCTTGGAGACAAACGGCACCGTGCGGGAGGCGCGGGGGTTGACTTCCAGGATGTAGATTTCATGCCCTGCGCCGGTGGCAGGGTCAGGGCGCTTGATGGCGTATTGCACGTTCATCAGCCCGCGCACCTTCAGTGCCCGTGCGAGCGCGCGCGAGTGTTCTTTGATCTTCTCAACCACAGGCGCCGGGAGACTGTAGGGCGGCACTGCGCAGGCGGAGTCGCCCGAGTGGATGCCGGCTTCCTCGATGTGCTCCATCACGCCGGTCACAAGCGCGATGCAACCGGTCTGGTCTTTTTCGTAGGGCTTGAAGTCGCCGATCACATCGACATCGCATTCAATGGCTTCGGAGAGGAAGTCGTCGATGAGGATGGGTTGTCCGGCGATGTCCGAAGCGCCCATGGCGATGCGGATGTAGTGGCGGAGCTGGTCGTCATCGTAGACGGTTTCCATGCCGCGCCCGCCGAGGACGAAGGAGGGGCGCACCAGCACGGGGTAGCCGATGCGCTTGGCGATGGCCAGCGCCTCGTCCACGTTCATGGCGATGCCGTTGTCGGGTTGTTTGAGGCCCAGTTCTTTGAGCAGGCCGGCGAAGAGTTTGCGGTCCTCAGCCAGGTCGATGGATTCCACGCTGGTGCCGATGATCGGCACGCCCGCGGCTTTAAGCCCATGGGCCAGGTTCAGAGGTGTCTGCCCGCCGAACTGGACGATCACGCCGTGCAGGTTGCCCGGAGTGCCCAAGGGTGCGCCGTTCAAGCGTTCACAGATGTTCAGCACGTCTTCAAGGGTCAGCGGTTCGAAGAAGAGCAGGTCCGATGTGTCGTAGTCGGTGGAGACGGTTTCCGGGTTGGAGTTGATCATCACCGATTCGTAACCCAGGTCGTCCGCGGCATACGCCGCCTGCACGCAGCAGTAGTCAAACTCGATCCCCTGCCCGATGCGGTTGGGCCCGCCGCCCAGGATGACCACTTTCTTCTTATTGGTCACGCGGACTTCGTCCTCGCACTTCATCGACCCATCCGGCTGGCGGCTGGGGGATTCATACGTGGAGTAGTAGTAGGGGGTCACCGCTTCAAATTCACCCGCGCAGGTGTCCACCACCTTGTAAACCGGTTCGATGCCCGCGGCCTTGCGGTGCGCGCGGACCTTCAGGATGTTCTCAGGGTTGATCTTGCCCAGGTACAGATTGGCAAGCTGCGCATCCGAATACCCCAGACGCTTGGCTTCCAGCAGCGTGTCGTTGGGCAGTTCCTTCAGGGTCTTGAATTTCGTCAGCACGGATTCAAAATCGACAAGTTGCTTGAGCTGGTCCAGGAACCACGGGTCGATATTGGTCAGTTGGTGTACATCATCGACCGACCAGCCCATTTTCAGGGCGTAGCGGATGTAGTAGAGCCGGCCCTGGGAGGGGACGATCAGCTTGCGCTTGAGCTTATCCAGGCCGATGGGCCATTCCACGGTTTCGTCGCCCGGCTTGGTGACGGTCCCGCGTGAGGCCGCCAGCCACTTGTCCAGGTTGTCGAAGCCGAACCCGAACCGCTTGACCTCCATCGAGCGGATGCCCTTCTGCAGGGATTCCTTGAAGGTGCGGCCGATGCTCATCGCTTCGCCCACGGATTTCATCTGCGTGGTCAGGGTTTCGTCGGCTTCGGGGAATTTTTCAAAGGTCCACCGTGGGATCTTGGTCACCACGTAGTCAATCGTCGGTTCAAAGCAGGCGACCGTCTTGCCGGTGATGTCGTTGGGCAGTTCCCACAGCGTGTAACCCACGGCCAGTTTCGCAGCGATCTTCGCGATGGCGAAGCCCGTCGCCTTGGAAGCCAGCGCCGAAGAGCGCGACACGCGGGGGTTCATCTCCACCACAACCATGTCCCCCTTGTCGGGGTCGATGGCGAACTGGATGTTGCACCCGCCGGTTTCCACGCCCACCGCGCGGATGATGCCCAGCGCCGCATCGCGCATGCGCTGATACTCCCGGTCAGACAGCGTCTGCGCGGGCGCCACGGTGATGGAGTCGCCGGTATGCACGCCCATCGGGTCAAAGTTTTCGATCGAACAGATGATGACGGCGTTGTCTTCCTTGTCGCGCATCACTTCCAGTTCGTATTCCTTCCAGCCCAGCACGGATTGGTCGATCAGAACCTGGCGGGTCATGGAGGCGTCAAGGCCTTTTCGGATGATGTCTTCAAATTCTTCGCGGTTATAGGCGATGCCGCCGCCGGTGCCCCCCAGGGTGAAGGCGGGGCGGATGATGGCCGGCAGGCCGGTCTGCTCAAGGATCTGCCAGGCTTCTTCCAGGGAGTTGGCCGTGGCGGCCTTGGGCATCTTCAGGCCGATGCCTTCGACGATGTCTTTGAAAATCTTGCGGTCTTCAGCGCGGTAGATCACTTCGCGGTTGGCCCCGATCATCTCCACCTTGTGCTTCTGCAGGACGCCGTCGTCCCAGAGTTTGCAGGCGGTGTTGAGCGCGGTCTGCCCACCCAAGGTGGGCAGCAGGGCGTCGATGTGGTACTTGCCGCCCTTTTCCTGTTCGATGATCTTCGCGACCGCTTCGGGGGTGATCGGCTCAATGTACGTGCGGTCCGCCATGTCCGGGTCGGTCATGATCGTGGCGGGGTTGGAGTTGATCAAAACGACCTGGTAACCCTCTTCGCGCAGGGCTTTACACGCCTGTGTGCCGGAGTAGTCAAACTCACATCCCTGCCCGATGACAATGGGACCTGAGCCGATGATCAGAATGGTCTTGATGTCGGTGCGTTTAGGCATTTTTTCGGGTTACCGGGTAGGGGGCAAATTTGGCGGGAGATTTTACGGTGTTTTCACAGCATAAACAAACCGGGTGAAAGCCGGGTGGTGGGGGAAAGCTGTCGGTTGTGAGGGAGGGATGAGGTCCGCAGACGGGAGGCTGGAAGGATAGGTGAAGGAAGTTCACTTAGAGGGGGTTATCCGAGCGTTGGATCACACGGACATTCCGGCGGCCGTCGTCTGCATGAACCGTGGCTTGCCCGTTGTTCCCCGTACGCAGCAGCATGGCCAGGATGCGGAAGGGGAGTTTCAGGATCTGCAGCGCCAGCCACAGGACAATTAGGAGGGCGATCACCACCACCGCCGCCGCCAGCGCCAGCAATGCCAGCGGAATGACAACCAAGATGGCAACTGAAATGAAGATCGCCTGAATCACCCCACGCGGCAGGAAACCCAGCCCAATGGCTTCAAA
Organism: uncultured Phycisphaeraceae bacterium; assembly: GCA_964527265.1. Taxonomy (GTDB): domain Bacteria; phylum Planctomycetota; class Phycisphaerae; order Phycisphaerales; family Phycisphaeraceae; genus CAZGOM01. The sequence goes on from CAZGOM010000009.1 coordinate 52,022, forward strand.
ACGCCGCATCACGGGTGCCCACAGGTCGAGTTTTTGTCCATTGACGGAAAACATAGCCATATAAGGATATCAATCTCAGCCTATGAGCGGTGCGAAAGCAGGCGCAACGTTTCGCAAGCAGGAAAAAAAGGCCCGGATTGATATCCAATCCGGGCCTTTCATTCTATATGCCTTTTTTTTGACCCAGGCTCAGGACCCTGGATACGGTCAACCCTTCTCATCCTCCAGCATCCGATACCGCGGCCGTCTTTGCATATAGCCGCTGGACACAAACAAATGCCTCTGCTCCTCCGGCAGTGACTCAATGAACCCCGGCACCCACTTCTGCGTGTTGTCCGACCATTCATTGGTCATAAACGGGAACATCGACGTCGAATACCCCGCGATGATGATGATGCGCTCTTTGTCGCTGGTGATCAGCCCCGTCGCATGGATCAGCGCCTCAGTGAACAGTAATGCCGACCCGGCCGGCGCCACCACCTTGTGAATCAGCGACCGATCCTCATACGCGGCTTTGCAGATCGCCGCATCCCCCGCATCCACCTTATGGCTCCCGGCGATCACCGTCGTCCCGCCGTCGTCAGGGCCAATGTCCGTCAGGTTGGTAAGCACTTTGACGAAGTTGGAGTGATACAGCCCATTGCGGGTGTGGATGCCTTCCTGGTTGTGCAACCCGCGGTGGAAGCCAAAGAGCGGCTTGCCGTCGGCGCCATAGTTCCAGGTGGGGGCCTTGTAGTTGATGTGCGCGTTGACTTCCACCAGGTGCCCGCGGCCCCCTATCAGCTCTTCGGACATGCCCGAGACCAGAGGATGCGTCGCGTAGTGCGTCAGCGCTTTGTCGTACTGCGCAATGGATCCCATGTAGGTGTGATGGGGGGAATCATGCAGAAAACGCGCCTCACGCACACGCCGCTGCTCCGGCGGCAGATCTTTCACCGCCCGCAAGTCCGTTCGCAACCGATAAAGCGCATCTTTCATCGACCCGATTTCATCTGCCGTCAACACATCGGGAATGATCACGTACCCAAACACATCCAGGTGATAACGCTGGCCCGAGGTCAGCGCCGGAAACGGCCGCCTGGGGTCATCCGGGCCGGGGTATTGGGATTTGGGTTTTTCGGGAGCCGCTGCGTCTGCCATGAGAGGAAATCCTGTTTATTTGTGTACTTTTGTGCATGTTCTGTTCACGAATTAGAAGGAATTATGACGAGAATAGCGCGTTTATGACATGGTTTGTCTGGTCAAAAACATGTATGATCCTGCACAATCAGGCGTTGGTTTTTTTAAGAAGGGGATCAAGCATGAAGATTGGGCGTGCCAAAGGGATAGGGACCGGCTCCCCCCCAGCCAAAGCAGACCAAAATCCTCAGTCCACAGGGCTTTCCAGCCTGGGTTTCGCTTGGGAAGTTCCCGCAGGCGCATCCCCCGCCCTCCGCTCAGCGTGGCACGGCCGATCACTTCTCCAGCCCCGGGCGCATCGCATGTCGCACTCTTGGTGGGTCATCGACTATTGCTTCCACGCGGGTGAAGACTATCGGGTCGGTGATCGCGGGCCATGGCTGCCCCGTCGCGCCCAGACCGCCCACCTCTACCCGCCGGACACGCAATATTGGGAGCGCGTGGTCGGCAAGCCCCTTGTGCGCAAGTCCGCAGCCATGCTTTTCGGCCTCTCCTCCCCGCAGATCATGACGCCGATCATCCACCCTGCGCACGGCTATGCGGAGTTTGAAGACCCAACCCAGGCACTCGGCGCATTGCTCCATCAGGTCGCGGAAGTCGGGCACCTGCGCGGCGCGGGCGGATATTGGGCCGCCCAGGGTGTTTTATGCCGCGTGCTTGACCTGCTTTTCACCAGCACACCCCTGACCAGTCCCGTCTTTCGCTACGAACCACTCGGCCAGGAACCCGCGGATCTGGCCAGCCGGGTCGACGCCTACCTGCGCGAACATCTCCCCGCGCGGCTCACGCTTGAGAACATCGCCCGCGCTATGAAAATGAGCGTCTCCGCCCTCAGCCACGGCTATAAACGCCAAACCGGCAAAGCCGTCATGGCCGCCGCCATGGAAATGCGCCTCGACACCGCAAAGCCCCTCCTGTTGCAGGGGCAGCGCCTCAAAACCATTGCCGCAACCCTTGGTTTCTCCGACGCCTTCCACCTCTCCAAGCAGTTCAAACGCCAGGTCGGCATGTCCCCGCGTGAGTTTGTCGGGCGTGGTGTCCGTCATGCGTGACGATCAGCGCAGCCCGCCGGGAATGTCGGTGAGGCTCGGGTTACCTGAAGACTTGCCGTCCGATGACCACATGGGAGACTTGGCAGGCTGGGACGGTGTTTGAGCGGTCCCCTTGTCGGAGGAATTCTCTGTTGTTCCGCCAAGACGGATCGCCTCAGTGGTCACGTTACGCTTCCACGAAGCTTTGTTGCCGTAGATCGGCCGTTTGACGATGACGTTCCCGTTCCTCTGCGTTTCATACCCCACAATCGCGCGGCCTGATGCGCTGAATGTGGTGCTCACGGTGAGCAGTGATTTCACATTGTCCCGCATCAGCACTGTGCCCAGGAGTTCAGGGCTCAGCGTCGCCGCGCCGGGGTTCCAGTTGAGGATGGGAACCTTTTGCGGACGGCCTTCCACGTTGAAGGTGGTGGACCCTGCCACAGTGCAAAAGAAGCGGATGGTGTCTCCCTCAGAAACTTTTTCGGGACAGTTTTGCAGGATGAAAATGACGCCTTCGGAAAGAATCAGCAGGTCGCGGTCTGCGACTTTCAGCACCCGTGCCGTGCCCGCACGAACCTTCATTTCGCCCAGCGCTTCCCCCAGGGTGTGCCAGGAACGCTTCCCGTCTGCGCTCACGATCAGGGGCGTGGATCGGTCGGAAAGAAAGGCAAGCTCGCTGATCGACCGTTCATCGGTCGGGTTGGATTTCTTCAGTTCCTCGTAACGCTCATAAAGCTGCACATTGCACGCCGTCGTGCCGATATACGCATAATTTTTGGCCGCCGCCTCCAGCCGTTTGGCGGTGGCAGGGGGGAGTGACGCCAGATCCAGTAAACGCTTGTCGGCTCCGTTGGAAACATGTCCCTGCTCCAAGGTCTTTCCGGTCTTGCTCCCGGCATTGGCGATCATCGCCGCAACGTCCGCCGCAGGCACCGCAAAGTTCGCCCCCTGCACTTCCGTCGCCGAAAGCGTATTCACCCCGATGACCTCTCCGGTTTCCGCCAGCAGCACGCCCCCGCTGGAGCCCCCGCTGATCGCCGCCGTGTGCTGGATCATGAAATTGTTGATGCGCTTGGCCTGCGAAGCATCCTGCCCGTCCACTTCTCCGGTCCTCACCGCCTGCCCCGCGGTGGTGGCGCGGATGCCGCTCACCAGGCCTTTGCTCAACGTGTTGGAAAGTCCCGATGGGTTGCCGATGGCATAAACATTCGCGCCCACCTTGGGGTTGGCCTGCGCGAGGGTTACTTTCGGGTACTGGCCCGGCGGAAGCCTCAGCAGCGCCAGGTCCAGATTCGGATCAAACACAAGAATCTGCGTGGCTGCCAGGCGCCGGTTGTCGTTGAGGGTGACGACCACGCTTTTGGCCTTTTCAACCACGTGCGCGTTGGTCACCAGCAACCCGTCTTCGGAGACAAAGAAGCCCGAGCCCAGCATCCCTTTCCCATCCGTGCGCAATGTTTCGATTACCACGATGCTTGGGACCGTCCGTTCAAAAAGCTGCTCCCCGCTGAGCACGGCGCCCGTGAGCGGGGAGATGTTCACCGGTGCGCTGGGCAGCGTGCTGAAACTCGGCACCGTGCGCGAAATGGCCGGGTCGGCCGGCGTCTGCGCCGCGCCGGCCGAAGGCTGGGGAACCTGCCCCAGTTCCGTGACCTCCTGAGCGAACACGCCAGATGCGAGCAAAAGCGCGCTGACCAGGAAAAGATTGATTTGAAATGTCTTGAGCATGGCCCGGAGATCCGTGATGGCGGGGGGGCGATACGTCGCTCCCCCTGGAAACAGGAAATCATAGCATTCAAGCAGGCCCGTGGAGCGTTTTCAACCCTCCGGGCGGGCCGTGCCGCGCAGGCCGGATTCACTTTTAGGGTGACTTGTAGAGTGAGATGGGCGTAAAGGTCAATTCCGGGCTCAACTTCGGCGGGATGTAATCAGCCGTATATTCAGTTCCCTTGCCCACGCGCGTCTGATGGACGGTGCGCTTGCCGGGTTCGTAGTTGATCTTGACGGAAAGCAGATCGGTGATTTTGCGCCTCGCCATGATCGCTCCCAGCGACTGGGCGGTCATGGGCTTGACGGTGTAGCACCAGTTCACCCTCGTCGCCTTGATGGTTTTCCCGTCCAGTTCTACATCGACGGGGTCTTGCGGGGTGTATGTGATCTCAATGAGATCGCCGATTCCGGCGTTGGGGTAGGTCTTGTTGATCAGGAGCGGGCCCTGGTCGGTTTCAAGGAGGGTGTTGTTGGCGTAAACCTTCAGGATGTTGGCCTTGAGGGTGGCGACTTTCATGACGCTCATCGCCTGTTCCATCGAGTTCCATGCCGTCTTGCCGCTGATGGTGTAGATCAGTGGTGTCCCCTTTTTTCGCAGATATTCCAGGGTGGCCTGCTCCTGGTCGTTCAGCAGGGATTGCTTGGCAAGGTCCTGCGCCAGGTTGTAAAGCTCGATATTGCAGACGTGATATCCGATAAATGCGTAATTTCTTGCGGCGTCGGTCAGTTGTTCCACCGTGGCTTGGGGCAGCGATTTAAAATTAAACTCTTGTCCGGCGGCCTCGGCATTCGCTGTTTTATCCTGGGCTGGTTTGGCAGGGTTGCTTGCGCGCGGCTTGGCCTGTTCCCCAGGTGTTGGTTTGTTGGCCGCTTTTAACGGCATTCTGCGGGCCGTGGACAAGACGATGTCCACATCCGCTGCGCTGGCGGCGAAATACGCATCATTGATGTCGGTGAGGCCAAATGTGTTGACGCCGATCAGTTCACCGGTTTCCGCCAGAAGCATCCCGCCCGAGGAACCGCCGCTGATGGCCGCCGTGTGCTGGATCACATAACTGCTCACGTTCTCCTTGGAGGCGTCTTTGGCCATCTCCGCACTCGTCTCTCCCGCTTTGCCGGGTCGGATGCCGCTGATCAGCCCCTTGCTGATGGTGTTCGACAAACCCGACGGATTACCGATGGCATAGACGGTGGAGCCCACCCTTGGCTTGCGCGTTGCCAATGTCACTTTCGGATAGCCTTTGCGCGGCCCCTGGAGCACGGCAAGATCCCGCTTCTCGTCGTACGCCAGGAGGGCGACATCCGTCACCGATTTGTCGTCATGCATGGTGAGCTCGATGACCTGAGCCCCTTTGACAACATGCGCGTTGGTCACCACCAGCCCATCTTCGGTGGCGAAAAAACCTGAACCCACGCCCAGCCCACCGTCGCTTGTTTTCACGACGATGAAAACCAGGCTTGGAATCGACCGGTCGAAAATCTGCTCCCCCGACAACGGTTTCCCGGTAAGGGGGGCCACTTGCGATTTAGGCTCAGGAACCACACCCAGCTCGGTGATTTCCTCTGCATAAATCGTGGTTGCGCCCAAAAGGGCGCAGGCAAGCCAGAGGATCGGTTTGAAGGGCGTGGGCATGTCCCGGAGTCCAGAAAAATGGGGATATGAACAGAGTGCGAGCCTGCTATAGGCTCGCACTCAATTTCCATTCGCCGAATTATACCACCCGCTTTTAATGCCCCGCCGGCCACCCATCGGGATACTTATCAAGCCAACCCTGGTTCGGCTTCGTCGGGTCGGCGTAAATATTCCCCGCGTGATCCTTGCCCCTCGCCAGATACACTTGAAACGGGTCCGCAGGGTTTATGCGCGTGTATTTCACCGTCGTCGGCATGAAGCGCATCGTGTACCCGCACCGCCGATTCACGCCCGTGTTCGCATGCGATCCGTGAATCAGCTTTGCATGGTGCAGCGAAGCCGTGTTGGGCGCCAGTGTGCAGTCCACCGCCTTGGATTCATCAAACGAGCCCTTCTTCACTTCCGTGCCGAACACTTCTCGGGACGGATCGGCCACCTCCGTGTAGTCCGAGAACCCGTTGGCGTGGCTCCCGGGAATCACACGCATGCAACCGTTGTCTGGATTGGAGGGGTCAATGGCCAGCCACACTGTCACCACTTCCATCGGCGCCAGCCGACCCTTCCAATACGCCGAATCCTCATGCCACGGCACACGCTTGCCCACTTTCGGCGGCTTGCAGATAAAGTGCGAGCTGAACAGCGCAATGTCCGGCCCGATCAACGGTTCCACCAGATCCAGCACCTGGTCATCCAGCAGCCAGTCAAACAGCTTCGGCTCGGCAAAGTGCGGCACATCCATGTGCTCCGGCGATGCTTTGCCGAACTGCATCCACTTCTCCAGCAGCACTTCAAAAAAAGATTTCAACCCATCGAACTTCGGCTGTGTGAAGACTGGCTTGTGATGAAGCAGGTAGCCCTCTTTTTTGAAGGCGGCCTGCTGAGCGGGTGACAGTAGGGAGGCGGTGGTGTGCATGAAGCGCTCCAATGGATTGTGAAAGGCAAGGAACCGAGCTGAATCCATTGTGATGATCCTTAACAGGCGTGTCTTGTCTTTAAATGACTCATCGATAGTCGTAAAATGATATTCCATGAACACCCCCAGACTTCGAATCAAAGACTTTATCGCACCCGGTGACGCTTCCCATGTCGGGCGCACGGTCTTCCTGGATGGCCGCGGGGTGGCCTATCACGGGCATGATTTCGCCGAAGTCTTCTGGGTTGAAAAGGGCAAGGGCCTTCATCGTAGAAACGGCATGCGCGAAGAACTCAAGCCCGGCGTCGTCTGCTTCATCAGGCCTCAGGACCGCCACGGCTTTGACGCCCGCGCAAACGACGGCCTTTCCATTATGAACGTCGCCTTCGCCCGCGGAGTTGTGGCGGATCTGGCATCGCGTTACGCAAAAGAATTTCACCCCTGGCCATGGGCGCAGCCTGCCGGAGCGCGTGTGGTGGTGGATGCGCAGATGGCCCAGCGCCTTTCCCATGCCGCGCAGGACCTCTCGCAGCATCCGGGTAGCCGCGTGCGCCTTGACCGCTTCCTCATGGACGTTCTCATGCTCACCCGTCCATCGATCCCCGCAGCAAGCAAAGCCGCCGGCCCGTCATGGCTTCAGGAGGCGAGCCAGGCGTTTAACTCTCCCGCTCAATTCGCTGGCGGCGTCGAAGCCTTCAGCATCCTCACCGGTCGTTCCCCCGAACACGTCAACCGCACCCTCCGCTCGCTCCTGGGTGTCACCACCACGCAGTACATCAACACCCTTCGCCTTGACTGGGCCCAGCGCCAGCTCCGCATGACCGAATCAAACATCACCACCATCGCCATGGATGCCGGCTTTGAAAACGTCAGCTACTTCATCCGCCTCTTTAAAACCCGCCACGCCATCACCCCTGCCGCCTACCGCGAAAAAAACCGCGGCCCCCTCCCTATGGAATAGCGTAAGCGCTTTAAATTGTGCGTCTCATCGAAGCCCCCCGACAACCCGTCCACCCGGCACCCCGGGCGCGTGGGCCATCGGTTCCTCTCGCGCACGTGCCACTCACTTCCCAAACTTCTTCACCGCCGCACTCCTGAAGCTCGGCATCGCCGTCGCGATGTCTCCCAGCCCGCCCGCAAGCTGCACGAAATAAACCGTCACCACGCCCGATGTCGGATGAACCGCCAGGTTCGTCTGGTAAGCCCCGCCATGTCCGAATCCGTCGCTGTTGGGCAGGTTGTGATTTTCCCGGATCAGTTGAAACCCAAGCCCGTAATCCGGGCTCGATCCCGCGTCCGGCTGGCTCGTGGTAAATCGCCTCAGGGTCTCTTCCTTAAACAGTCGTTTCCCATTGAACTCACCTTTGTTCAACAGAAGCTGACCGAACTTGAGCATGTCTCCTGCGGTCGAGTAATACCCGCCGCCCGGGAAGGCGTGCCGCTTCGGATTCGTCAGTGGCGAAGTCAGGTACCCGCACTCCATCGCCTCCAGCGACTGCGTCTCCGGCTTGGCCAGGTACACCGTCACCAGCCGTTTCGCCTGGCTGGCCGAAAGCACAAAAGACGTATCCGTCATCCCCAGCGGGTCCAAAATCCGCGTCTTCATGAACTGTTCGTACGGCATCCCCGACACAATCTCAATCAGCCGCCCAAATGTATTCAACCCCGGATTCGAATACGTGTATTTTGTCCCCGGCTCCGCCAGAAGCGACGTCGCCGCATAAAGCCGCACGCTGAACTCCAGCGGCAGCACATCCTGCTTCCACGGCTCAAGCGGCGAGGAATTGGGAAAACCCGCCGTGTGCGCCAGAAGGTGCCGCACCAGCATCGGGTTCTTCGCCCGCCGACGCATCTGCACATCCTCATCCCCGCCAAGAATCACCCACGGGTTCTTAAACTCCGGCATGTACTGCGCCAGCGGCGCATCCATGTCGATCTTCCCTTCATCCACCAGCATCATCCCCGCCGTCGCCGTCATCGGCTTGGTCATCGACGCGATCCACACCACGCTGTCGGTCGTCATCGGCGCCTTGCTCGCCAAGTCCGATACGCCATGCGCCTCCAGTGCCAGCGTCGAAGTCTTATCCGCCACTGCCAATACCGCCCCGGGAAGTATTCCAGCTTCGATATAGCGCGAAATAACGTCAGTGAAGTGTTTAGAAGATGACATGGCAACCTTTGTTTTCGAGAGGGGGGGGAAACAGGCCGGAGATATGTTACCGACGCCAGCGGCATGCGGAAGCGTCCCCGCCGGGAGCGCCGGCGTCCCGCCGGCTCCCAATCACCGCACTCCCCCGACATAAGTGAACTGCTCCCGCAGAAAACCTTCATTACTCCGCTGCGCCCCCATGGCCACTGGCGTCAGCGCCAGTGGCCCGTTGTGCTTTCACCCTCGTCAAAACCGTTAACGATCCAGCCTCTCGCTCCGTTATCTATTCTCATGCTGCCAATCTCTTCAAAATCCTGTTGATCCTGTCAAAAGTCGCCTCTTCAAACACACACCCAAAACCCGTACCATCATGTCGGCGCCATCCTTCAACCCATAAGTGCAAAAACATGAACGACGACGCAGCCCAACTCAAACGCATGGGGTACGACCAGGAACTTCACCGCGCCATGGGTGGCTTTTCAAACTTCGCCGTCTCCTTCTCCATCATCTGCATCCTCGCCGGCGGCATCACCTCCTTTCACCTGGGCTTTGGCATCGTCGGCGGCGCCGCCGCTGGCATCGTCTGGCCCGTCTCCTGCCTCGTTTCCCTCGTCGTCGCCGCCACCATGGCCCATGTCGCCTCTAGCTTTCCCACCGCCGGCGGCCTCTATCACTGGGCCTCCATGCTCGGCGGCAAAGGCTGGGGATGGAGCACCGGCTGGCTTAATCTCGTCGGTCTCATCGCCGTCCTCACCGCCATTAACGTCGGCACTTACAACTTCCTCATCGGTTCCGTCGGCCCGCTCATCGGCCTGGATGTCGCCGCCTGGCCCGACGGCCAAAAAATCGCCGCGCAAATCATCGGCGTCGCCGTCATCACCCTCTCCCAGGCTGCCGTCAACCACATCGGCATCCGCCTCACCGCCCGCCTCATTGATTTCTCCGGCTACCTCATCATGGTCGTCGCCGCGCTTCTCACCCTCGCGCTCCTCCTCTACGCCAGGGAGCTCGACTTCTCCCGACTCATCACCTTCTCCAACTATTCCGGCGGCAGCTGGGACGGTGCCGCTCCCGCATCAAGCAACATGTTCTATCTCATCGCCCTCAGCATGATGCTCCCCGCCTACACCATCACCGGCTTTGACGCATCCGCTCACACCTCCGAAGAAACCACCGACGCCGCCCGCAGCGTCCCGCGCGGCATCATGCAATCCGTACTCGTCTCCGCCCTCACCGGTTGGGTCATGGTCTGCGCCTTCGTCCTCGCCATGCCCAGCATGGACGCCGCCGCCGCCCAGGGCTCCAACGCCGTCGTCTGGACCATGCAGAGCGTCCTCCCACCCTGGATGGCCGCTGGCTTCATCCTCGGCATCGCCATCGCCCAATACCTCTGCGGCTTGGCCACCGTCACCTCCGCCTCCCGCATGATGTTCGCCTTCGCCCGCGATGGCGGCCTCCCATTCTCCACCCGCCTCCGCAAAGTCAGCGCTCGCTTCAAAACCCCCGCCACCGCCATCTGGGTCTCCACCGTCTTGGCGGTTCTCTTTTGCGCCTACACCCCCGTCTACGGCGCAATCGCCGCCGCCAGCGTCATCTTCCTCTATCTCAGCTACACCATCCCCACGGCCCTCGGCTTTTTCACCTACGGCACAACCTGGACCCAAACCGGTCCCTTCTCCCTCGGCCACTGGTACAAACCCCTCGCCATCATCGCCGCCGTCGGCTGCGCCTGCCTTGTCGTCATCAGCATGATCCCCCCTTACCAGATGAACGTCATCACCCTCGGCGGCACCCTCCTCCTCATGGCCGCCGTCTGGTGGGCCGCCGAACGCAAACGCTTCACCGGCCCGCCTCAAACTAGGGGGTAGGCGATGGGGTCTCGTCGCGCTTAAAACTGTGGGTGGCTGGGGCTGTTGTAATCAACTGCCCCGGAATCTCGTTGCGCTTTCAAAGCCCAGAGCATTCACACACAAATAACCTCGCCAGCGTCATCACCCCACCACGCTTTGAGATTGATGCAGTAGTAGGGGGGCTCTTAATCCTCCCCACCCCATAAAACAACAAAGGGCGGTTGAACTGGTGAGTTCAACCGCCCTTTGTAATGCTCCCGCGCTCAGGCATATTCGAGGGGGGGCCCGAAGTCTGCCGAGCAGGCGGGAGCGAAAGTATTGTAGCACGAATTCCCATGGAATGCAAAGCCCTGGCTGTGCTGTAACCACTTTTTTCCTTTAAAACACAAACAGACCTCACCCCCGCCGGACTCAAAAAACAATAAAAACTGATTTAATCAACAGTTATAAAAATTCACCGCCAAACCACACCCATACAACTCGCCGCCAAACCAAACCTCCAATGCAAAAACCACCGCCGGTAGGGCGGTGGTTTTTACGATTTATCTCTGGTTAAACCCAGCTCAGCCCTTACGGCGCAGGCTGCTTTTTAGGCGGCTTGCCCAGCTTCAACGGCGTCAGGAACGGGTGCAGCTTCCTCAGCAGATCCACAATCTGGATCGTCTCCGCCTGCGACGTCGGCGTCCACACCGCCCAGTGAATGCTCACCGCGCACTTGGACACCCGCAAACCATCCTTCGCATACCGTCCAAGCCGCGATGCCAGCAGATCCGGAATCCGATCCTCATGAATCGGCACGCATATCAGCGGCGTTTCCACCTTCGGCACCAGATACAGAACCGTGTTCATCTCCGCATGCTTGGGCGCCGTCGCGTCCACCTGCGTCGTCGCAAGCTGAATCGACCATTTCCATGCCGGGCCGTACCACAATACCGACCGCTTGATCTGCTCATGCCCCTGCAGATACGCAAGCAGCATCTCAATCGACCTCAAATGGTGCGATTTGAGCGGCGTAATCAGATCTTCAAACTTCGGCTGGGTCCAACGGTCTTCCCAGGCAAGGCGCTTGGTGTACGTGTTAGTCATGAGAGCGTTTCGTTTCAGAGCAACAGAGGTGGATGGGGTTCTTTAAGGTTGACTTTAAAAGTGCCAGGTCAATAAACCATGACCGTCACCCTGAAGCTCAAACCCATCCAGCCCGGGCTCCGAAGATTGCCTGCTGTTCTGTTCATGCGCTCATTCTCCCACATGGTAGAAATAACTTAACTCACGTACGTTAAAGAATTTATAAGATTCTTATGCGCTTGGTTGAAGGACTGAAAGTCCCTTAACTTCAAGTATTATAAAGGGATGGGAGAAGCAGGCAAGTAATTTCGAATGAATTTGGGGGACAAAGGGTTGATTCCTTCGGGATCAACCCCTCCATACTCGCCTCTTTGATTTCAATTTGACCACCCAAAGGGTAGTGCCCTTGGCTGGAGTGTGCGGAGTCGAAGCCCCCCGGTAACGCGACAACCCGGCAACCCAGGTGCGTGGGCGTTAACCCAACTTCCGCACTGAACCGTGTGAAAAATATTTTTGCGACTCAAAATCGGCCC
>CAZGOM010000010.1:0-63048 GCA_964527265.1 uncultured Phycisphaeraceae bacterium
GGAGGTGTTTGAGGATGGCGGATTCCTCGGTGGCGACGCCGTCGAGGGTTTTGAAGAATTCCATGTGTTCGTAGCCGATGCTGGTGACGACGAGGGCGTCGGGGCGGACGATGGAGCCGAGGTTATCGATTTCGCCGGGGTGGTTGGTACCAATTTCGACAACGACGAAATCCTGGCGTTCATCGGCGGCGAGGAGGGTGATGGGGACGCCGATGTGATTATTGAAGGACTTGAGGGATTGGGTGCCTTTGAGCCCGGCTGAAAGGGCGGTGGCGATGAGGTCACGGGTGGAGGTTTTGCCATTTGAGCCGCACACGGCGATGACGCGGCAGCCTGCGCTTTTGAGGTGGTCGCGGTAGGCGGCTGTGAGGCGGTGGAGAGCGGAGAGGGTGTTTTCGACAAGCAGGGTGGAGGCGCCATCGGGGACGGGGGCATCGGGCTGGTCGATGACCAGGAGGGAGGCGCCTTTGGCGTGGGCGTCGGCGAGGTATTTGTGGCCGTCGAGGGATTCGCCTTTGATGGCGATGAAGACTTCGCCGGGTTTGGTGGTGCGGGAGTCTGTGGAGATGCCTTTGACGGGTTTATCGCCCTGGGAGGTGTTTGGGGCGGGTTCGCCGAGGAGGGCCTGGGTGATTTGGGTGAGGGTCCAGAAGGAAGTCATGTTTTGGGTCCTGTGTCCTGCGTCCAAGAAGAAGTCCCGAGTCCCGGGTCCAGGGTCCTGGGTCAAAGATTGAAAAGAAGGTTAAAGAGAAAGATATACAGAACACCCTCACCCTAATCCTCCCCGTGGGGGGAGAGGGAATCGGAGCGGGGTTTGGTTTCAGGCGGTGGCGGGGGTTTGCTGGTGGGCTTTGAGGGCTTTGGCGGCTTCTTCGTGGTCGGAGAAGTGGTGTTTTTCCTTGCCGATGATCTGGTAGTCCTCATGGCCTTTGCCGGCGAGGAGGACGACGTCGTCGGGTGTGGCGCTGAGGATGGCGGCGCGGATGGATTTGGCGCGGTCGGAGTCGACGCTGATGATGGATTTTTTATCGTCGGGGACGCCGGTGAGGATTTCCTCAATGATGGCGTCGGGGTTTTCAGTGCGTGGGTTGTCGGAGGTGATGAAGACCTTGTCGGAGAGTTCGCAGGCGGCTTTGGCCATCTTGGGGCGCTTGGTGCGGTCGCGGTCGCCGCCGCAGCCAAAGAGGGTGATGACGCGGCCCTTGGTGATGGGACGGAGGGCTTGGAGGACGTTTTCAAGGGCGTCGTGGGTGTGGGCATAGTCGACCAGGACGGCGGGGAGGGTGGCGGGATCTGCGCCGGGTAGGACGACGGGGTCGAGACGGCCCGGGGGAGCGGGGCAGATCTGGAGGGAATCGCGGAGGGTGCGGCTGACGGCGACGACACAGTTGGCGGCGACGGCTGCCTGGAGGACGTTCATGGCATTGTGCCTACCCACCAGGGGAAGGAGGACGTCGTAGGAGCCCCAGGGGCCTTCAAAGCGGATGCGGGTGCCTTTGTGGCTGGCGCTCTGGATGAGCGCACGGCAAAGGTCTTTGGAGTATTTACCGGGCTTTAAGCTGCAGCGGATGACGTTTGCCCTGGTGTCGCGGAGCATGCGGGGGGCGTAGGCGTCGTCATCGTTGACGATGGCGAAGCCGTTGGGGGCGAGACGTTCAAAAAGGATAGCCTTGGCGTCGGCGTAGGCATCCATGGTTTTGTGATAATCGAGATGGTCGCCGGTGAGATTGGTGAAGACGGCGACGGAGAAATCGAGGGCGTGGGCGCGGCCTTGATGGAGGGCATGGCTGGAGACTTCCATGACGGCAGCGGCGCAGCCGTTTTGGACCATGGCGGCGAGGTAAGCGGCGATATCGATGGCGCCGGGTGTGGTGAGGTCTGCGGGAATCTGGTTTTTGCCGTCGTCAATGAGGACGGTGCCGATGACGCCGCACTTGACGCCTTCGCGGGCGAGGAGGTGGCGGATGACGAAGGTGATGGTGGTTTTGCCGTTGGTGCCGGTGATGCCGATGAGTTTTAGTTTGCGGGCGGGGAAGCCGTGAAATTTCTGGGCGAGGTGTCCGACGAGGATGTTATCGAGGGCGGGTGCGCTGAGGAGGGTGATGTTGGGAGGGAGGGTGGGGAGGTTTGCGCCGTGCTGGATGAGGACGGCAGTGGCGCCTTTGGCGACGGCATCGGCGATGAAACGGGAGCCGTCTTCCTTTGTGCCGGGGCGCGCGATGAAAAGGCAGCCGGGGGATGCGCGGCGGGAATCGTCAGTGAGAGCAGGAAGGTCAACGGAGGGGGAACCCTGGAGGAGGGTGAGATTTTCGTTTTGGATGAGGTTGGAGAGGAGCATGATTTGCCGTCCGTGGGTTGGTTAGGCGGGGGGGCTGGGGCGAGAGAGGCGCTGGGCGCGTCCGTGCGCCGACATGAGAGGGATATCGACAGAATGAGGGGTGAGGCTGGAGTTTTTAAGGGGAGTCTGGGGTCTAGGGCCAGGGTCTGGTCAGAAATGCAGGCCGGGATCTGATTTAGGTATGAAGGGTGGTTACAAGAGATAAAGTCATTTGAAGGATTACACCATTGTGGGCACGTACCGGTTTTCATCCGGGGGCGTGTCTTGATATCCTGATTCACGGCTGTCATTTTGAAGCCTGGCATGTCGGACCGGGGAACTTTTGGTCTGATCCACCGTCTGGCACCGGAGTCCGTTCATGGAACGTTCACACGTGCCTGGAGGCTTGAAGATGTTGATGAAGACATTTGGTCGTGGTTGGGGTTTAGCTGCGGTTGCCCTTTTGATGGGGGTGACATTGAGCGCGACGGGCTGCGAGGACAAGAAAACTGAGAAATCGCCCAAGCCGCCGTCGAAGGGTACGGGAACGACGGGTGAGGCGATGAAGCCATCGGAAGAGCCGGAGCCGGGGACGGCACCGGCAGCGAAGCCTAAGAAGCGTGGGAGTATTTATACGCCGACATTTGCAGAGGTGGTGGTGCCGCCGGAGATCGATTCGGTGACTTGGGACGAGCGGGGCCGGATGATGGTGAACGGGAAGAAGTTTTTCCCGATTGTGTTGTATGACGCGGATTTTGAGCCGGACTTTTATGCGATGTACCGGGATTTTTCGTTCAACACGCTGCATTGTTCGCGTGCGGACACGATTTTGAAGCTGCGGGAGTCGGGTTTTTACGCCGGGGCGTATTACGGGGCGGCAAGCAAGACCGACAACCTGGGGAGCGTGCTTTACACGATCGGCATCGACAGCCCGGGACATGAACTGACGGAACCGCTGAAGCAGATGGAGGCGGAGGTGAAAAGGATCCGCGAGAACCTGCCTTCGCGGCCGATTTTCCATGCGATGGCATATTGGGAGAAGGACAAGAACGCATACCAAGGTTCGGGAATCTATGGCAAGGAGAAGTATGAAGAGCTGTTTAAGCTCAACGATATTTCCGCGCCGTTCCTCTATCCGATTCCGCAGTTCAAAATTGCAGAGATGGTGCCGGCGTTTGACCGGATCAAGTCTGCGACGGAGGGGAAGAAGCCGCTGATTCCGATTTTGCAGTTGTTCGCATGGCGGGAGAAGGAACGGTACCCGACGCCGGAAGAACTGCGGACGATGATGCTGCTTTCGATTGCCAAGGGGGCCGACGGGATCTGTTATTACTCGTATAACCGGGCACGCAACGGCAAGCCGGTGAACATCGAGGAGCAGGCGCCGCAATTGTGGCTGAGCGTGAAGGAAACCAATGCGCTGGCCAAGCGGGTGGGAGAGTTTTACGCGGGGTCGACGCCGACGGATCTGATCAGCGTGGAGGCCAAGGATAAGGATGTGTATTGGCGTGCGGAGGTGTTGGGTGATCAGGCGTTGATTGTGATCGCCAATGCTTCGGAGAAAGAGGCGCCGATGACGATCCAGGTGAAGGGCGAGACGTTCAATACGTTTTGCCGTGTGGACAATGGGGAGCCGATGACGGTGGGGTCAGGGCAGATCGCCTTGAGCCTGCCACCGCTCACGGCGGTGGCGATCACGACGGATCGGAACATGGTGCTGCCGACGCCTGGGCGGTGAGCCGAGCGCGGGAGATGGGTTTGGAATGGTGAGTCCCTTTCGGTCGCATTGGGCAGGTTTTGCTTTTTTCAAGATTTTGGGTGGGATTTATCTTGCCGAGGTTGTTACCTTGGCGGTAAGTTATTTGTAATAACATTTCCTTGTGCTCATTTTTGCGCCTTTGGTTTCATGTCTTTGGTTGAAATATTCGTGTTTGAAGGAGTGGGTATGGAATACGGCAAGCGTATGCGTTGGGGTGGGTTTTCACTGGTGGAACTGCTGGTGGTAATCGCCATTGTGGTGGTGTTGCTGGCGATGCTATTGCCGAGCCTGCAAAAGGCGCGTGAGGCTGCGTATTCGACGATGTGTTTGTCGAATATGCGGCAGCAGGGTGTGGCGATCAATGGTTATGCGATGAGCAACAAGAGTTCGATAGTGGCCAACGCATCGCGTACGGACGGGATTGATTCGACGCTTGGGCCCTACCAGAAGGTAGGCACGTATTTTGCTTATGCGATGAATGCCTCAAACAGCAATGCGCGGCGTGATGACAGCAATGCGTTGGACATGGTGTGGACCAGTGGATTGGGGACATTGTGGGCGACGGAATACATTCCTTACACGCTGGGAGGTGCACGGGTGCTTTGGTGTCCGGCGGATAAGACGAATGATTTCAACGGCAAGGCGACGAACGTTGTGCTCAACGGGCCGGGACGGTTCTGGACGCGCGCCGCGGGGGAGACGACGCTGGGGAACAATCCATTCAAGTGGATCACCACGACGGGGGGAGGAGCTTGGACGGTGCAGTTCAACTACGCTTACCGGGCATTGGGGGGCATTGGCGGATACACAAAGGGGAAGTGGGACATCGCGCTGATGGCCAAGTATGTGGCGACGGTGGACACCTGCTCGAATATTTATGGGGATACGAAGGCGTTTGTGCCGATCGCGGGGCCGAATTATTCGCATGGACGTGCGTCGGGGCGGTATGTGGGGTTCAACCGGCTGTGGTACGACGGGCATGCCAAGTGGTTCAACGATAACAATAAGTCGTGGGAGAACCTGTGTGCGCCGTACGGGGGGCTGATTCACGATACGGGTTTTGGGAATGTGTATAGCGAGACGATGTGGCGTTTGTATGACGCAGATTGAACCGAGTACGGCGTCTCGCGTCCAGGGTTCTGAGTTCAGGGCCAAGAGTTGAAGCGTTGAATGGGCGGGATTTAAGAGCAGATTCAAAAGCGGCCCTTCGCTACATGGATAACCTATACTTTGGGCTAAGCAAGGAAGCGATGCCGTGGCGGACCCGCAGCGGATTTTCATTGATTGGTCCAAGCCGCTCTTAAAAGAGGTGGTGAGTTATCTGCTGGGACTGGGGGAATCGGCGCATCGGGTGGATTTGTCGGGGTATACGCTGTGTCTGCCGACGGCGCGGGCGGGGCGGCGATTGATTGAGATGCTGGTGCAGGCGTGCCCGGCGGGGCGGGTACTGACGCCGCCGAAGGTGACGACGCCAGGCCAACTGCCGGAATTGCTGTATGAAGGGGGGAGCCTGGGCGGGGAGGTGGCGGAGGCGTTTATTGCGCGGCTGGCGCGTGCGCGGGCGCTGGAGACGATGGATCGGGATGTGCTGGCCAGGCTGATTCCACATCCGCCGGGGCCGGGCCAGACGGGGCTGTGGCTGAGGCTGGCGTCGGAGATCGAACGATTGACGGGAGAGCTGGCGGCGGATTTCAAGCGGCCGAGGGATGTGGTGGAAACGCTCAGCGGATGGAAGGGGATTGCGGAAGAGGAGTTGTTGTTTGATGACCGGGCGCGGTGGGAGGCGCTGATTGCACATGAAGGGGTTTATGCCGAGGTGATAAAAAGCGTGGGGATGCGGGATCGGCATCATGCGCGGTTTGAGGCGGTGGAGCGAGGTTTGCGGGTGTTTAACGGGACGCTGGTGCTTGTGGGGGCACCGGGGTTGTCAGTGTTGGTGAAGCGGATGGTGGAAGCGCTGGTGGACCCGGAGCAGGTGAGAGTGATCGTGCATGCGCCAGAGGTGCTGGCGGATCGGTTTGATGCGTTGGGGCGGCTGGATGCGGGGGTGTGGGCTCAGCAGGAAGTGGCGGTGAAGGATGAGCAGATTTTGTTTGCCAATCACCCGGAGGAGCAGGCGCGGCTGGTGGTGGGGCTGATTGCGCTGGATTGCGGAGTGGAGGCGAAAGGTAAAAATGAAAAGGGAAAAGGGGTAAATGAAGGGTCGGAAAAAAGCCAGAGTAAGTTTGTGGATACGGATCAGATTACGGTGGGGTTGGGGGATGGCGGGCAGGGGCGGGCGGTGGCGCGGGCGCTGGAGGCGGCGGGATTGAGCGGGAGAATTGCGGAAGGGGTGGCGATCCGGGAGGCGCGGGTGTGCGTGATGCTTGCCGCGCTGGTGACTTATCTGCGGGACCGGAGGACGGGGGACCTGGCACGGCTGGTGCGATGCCCGGATGTGGAGATGTGGCTGCGGGAGGAAGGGTTGAATGACAAGACGGCGGCGGAGGGCGAACATGGGCGCAAGGCGGGAGGGGTGGCGCTGCTTTCGTGCCTGGATGAGAGCATCACGCGGCATCTGCCGATGAAGGCGAATGTGCTGTGGCCGGGAGACTGGGCGGCGGATGAGACGGCGCGGCAGGTGATCGGGCTGATCGACCAGAAACTGATTCCCGATGGGTGGGACAAGTCCAAACGGATGGACCTGTGGGTGGGTGAGTTTCTGGAAATGCTCAAGCGGGTCTACCGGCATCGGAAACTGGGGAACCACAATCCGGAGCATCAATCGGTGATCCAATCGCTGGAGGCGCTGCGGGAAGCGTGCGCGGTGGTGAGCTTTGCGGAGGGGGCGAGGGAAGTGATGCCGCGCGTGGATTTTGCGGGGTTTGTGGAGGCGGTGCTGCTGAGTGTGGAACAGGCGATTCCGGCGGCGAGCGATCCGGGGAGCGTGGAGCTTCTGGGGTGGCTGGAACTGCCGATGGATGACGCGCCGAACTTGATCGTGACGGGGTTGAATGATGGGTTTGTGCCCGAGTCTGTGACGCATGATGCGATGCTGCCGGGATCGCTGAGGAGCGCGGTGGGGATGTCGGACAACAACGCACGGCTGGCGCGTGATGTGTATGCGCTTTCGGCGATTCTTGAAAGCCGGGAGTGGGTGAGGCTGATTGCGTGCAGACGGGGGCAGGATGATCGGCCGCTGACGCCGAGCCGGCTGCTGATCCAGACGAAGGATGTGGAGACGGTGGCGCGGCGGCTGCGGGCCTTTTCGGATCGGGAGGGGAAGGGGACGGTGGAGGTGGGTGGGCTGGTGGCGTCGGGTGAGGAATCGATGTTTTTGCCGCCGCTGCCGGTGTTGTCGGGTGGAGAGAAGAAGGATCGGTTTCGGGTGACGGAGTTTGCGGATTATGCCGCGTGCCCGTACCGGTATTACTTGAAGCAGGTGAGGAAGCTGGAGAGCCAGGATGACCGGGCGATGGAGATGGACCCGCGGGCGTTTGGGAACCTGATGCACGATGTGCTCAGGTCGTTTGGCAAGAGCGATCTGACGGGGGTGACGAAGGCGGAGGAGATTGAGGCGTTTCTGCTGGATCGGCTGGCGGGGCGATCACGGGAGATATTGGGGAATCATCCGCCTGCACCGGCATTGATCCAGTTGGAGTTGATGAAGCTGAGGCTGGGCGGGTTTGCGCGGGCGCAGGCGATTGAGGCGGCGCGGGGGTGGCGGGTGGTGAAGGAACTGGTGGAAGCGCCGTTGGAGATGGGGGTGGAGCTGGAAGATGGCGGGAAAGTGGTTTTTCACGGGACGGTGGACCGGGTGGATTTTTCGGAGGGAGCGGGGTTTCGAGTGCTGGATTACAAGACGGGGAACGAGGCGAAGAAGCCGAGCGTGATTTACAAAGCGGATTCGGAGAAGGAATTTGCGTGGAAGGATTACCAGCTTCCGTTGTATCGGAAGCTATTGGAGGGATGGATCGCCTCGCGGGAGGGGTATGAAGGGAAGCCGATCGCGCTGGGGTATTTCAATTTGCCCAAGACGGCGGGTGCGGCGGGGGTGAGCCAGGCGGATTGGGAGGATGGAGATATCGAGGTTGCGTTTAAAGAGGCGAAGGTGATTGCGACGCGGGTGCGGGAAGGGCGGTTCTGGCCGCCCGGGCCGGCGCCGGCGTATGAGGATGATTTTGCGGATTTGTGCCATGACAACGACATCGACCGGCAGGAGGCGCTGGGGAGGGTGGGGAGGAAGATAGTCGCGAGTCGCGGGTCCCGAGTCCCGGGTCGGGAAGAGGGACGTGGGAGATGAAGAAGAGTACGGTCATCATGGCCAGTGCGGGGTCGGGCAAGACGTTTCGGCTGTCGCTGCGGTTTATTGCGTTGGTGGCGGGGAGCGCGGATGAGACGATGGCGGGGCGGGTGCTGGCGACGACGTTTTCACGCAAGGCGGCGGCGGAGATTCTGGAACGCGTGGTGCTGCGGCTTTCGGTGGCGTGCCTGGGGAAAGCGGAAGCGAAACAGTTATCCGTGGAACTACTGAAGCATGAAGGCGTGGTGGTGACGGATTTCAAGCCGGTATTGTCGCGGGTGGCGAAAGTGCTGCATCGATTGCAGGTGTCGACGCTGGACAGCTATTTCGCGCGGATCGGAAGTTGCTTTAAGCAGGAGTTGGATTTGCCCAGCGGGGCGGGGGTGATGGAGGAAGAGCACACGCTGGTGGAACCGGTGCGGTTGGAGGCGCTCACGGATGTGCTGGAAGAAATCGAACTGGTTGATGTGATGGAGCAGCTTCGGCGCGTGCATTCGGGGGCGATGAGCCAGACGGTGCTGGGGGATCTGACGTCGCTGGTGAAGGAGGTTTACGCACTGGTGCGGGAAGCGCCGGACCCGGCGCTGTGGTCAAAGCTGCCCAAGTGCGCGGAGCGGTCGCATGCGCAGATGACGGAATTGTTTGCGGAGATTGAGAGGTTTGCGGAGGGGCAGAAGGCGCAGATGGGGGATGCGCTGCGTGGGGTGGTGCGGTTTGCGCGGGAGAATGAGGATTGGTCGGAATTGATGGGCAAGCCGATCCTGGGGAATGTGAAGGCGGGGACGAATAAGTTTGGGCGGGGCATGATCCCGGATGAGATTTTGCCGGCACTGAAGGTGTTTGTTGAGGAGGTGCAGGCGCGGACGATCAATTTGCTGGCGCGGCAGACGGAGGCGACATACGCGTGGGCGGGGTTGTTTGCGGTGAAGTTCGACAAGCTGAGGCGAGAGCGGGGGATGGTGTTCTTTTCGGATGTGCCGCGCGCGCTGGCGACGCGGCTGATGAAGGATGAGGCGTTTGGGGAGGGGATCACGGAGCAGATTTATTACCGGCTGGATAGCCGCACGGAACATCTGTTGCTGGATGAATTTCAGGACACGAGTGTGCAGCAGTGGAGCGTGCTGAGGCCGGCAGCGGCGGAGATTGTGAGCCAGGAAAAGGGATCGCTGTTTGTGGTGGGAGACGTGAAGCAGGCGATTTATGGATGGCGTGGGGGGTGCCCGGAGATTTTTGCGCATGTGACAGAATCGCTGGGGCTGGATCGGGATGAAGTGCTGGAGGCGATGAATGAGAACTGGCGGTCGTCGCAGGTGATTCTGGATGTGGTGAACCGGGTGTTTACGGGGGTGAGCGAGCTGCCGACGATCAAGGGGTTCAGCGAAGAAGAGTTGATTCAGGAGTCGGTGGATCGCACGGCGGGGGAATGGCAGGCTGCGTTTGGAGCGCATGTCGCGGGGAAGAAAGGGATGGCGGGGTATGTGGAGTTCCGTACGCCGCCGGAGAGCAAGGGGGTGATGGCAGAGGGGGCGGAGACGGATGAAGCGCCGGAAGAAGGGGAAGAGGGCGGGACATCGAGCGGAAAACTGAAACACCAGCAGGCGACAGCGGAGTTTGTGCGGGATCTGCATTTGAAACACCCGGAGAAGAGTGTGTGCGTGCTGGTTTCCACCAATGCGACGGGGTTTGCCATTTTGGGTGCGCTGCGGCGGCTGGGAGTAAATGCGTCGGGTGAAACAGGGGTGCGCATTGCGGGGGACCCGGCGGTGGCGGCGGTGCTGGCGGGGTTGCAGTTGGCAGACCACCCGGGGGACAGGACGGCGGGGTTTCATGTGGTGAATTCGCCGCTGGGGAAAGTAGTAGGATTGGAAGGAACGGGTGTGCCGACAGCGGATGAGGCGGGAAGGTTTGCGCTGGCAACGCGGGACCGGATCGCGGAGATCGGATATGCGGGGCTGGTGTCGCAATGGGCCAAGAAGCTGGCGGCGGAATGCTCACCGGAGAATATGCGGCGGCTGTGGCAGCTTGTGCAGCTTGTGCAGGAACATGAGGCTTTGGGACCGGTTCGGCCTGGGGACTTGGTACGGGCGGTGAAGGAGACGCAGGTGCAGGAGCCTGTGCCGGCAAAAGTGCGGGTGATGACGATCTACCGCTCCAAGGGGCTGGAGTTCGACATTGTGGTGATGCCGGAGCTGACAAGGAAGATGGGGAATATTCAGAACGTGAAATGCGTGGTGCTGCGGGAGACGAAGGCTGCCCCGATTGAGGCGGTGTACCGGTATCCCAACAAGGATGTGTTGAAGCTGGCGCCGGTGGATGTGATGCGGGCGTATTGCTCAGAGTTAAGGTCGCGGCTGACGGATGAGCTGTGCGCGCTGTATGTGGGGATGACACGTGCGCGGAGTGCGCTTTATCTGCTTGCCCCAGTGGCGACAAAGACCAAGAGCGGGAGCGCGAAGGCAGCGAACAAGACATTTTTGTCATTGCTGGAAGAGGCGCTGAGCATAGACCACGACTTGACGGTGGAGGCGGATAAGGTGCTTTATCAGTTTGGGGACGAGGGGTGGGACAAAGCCGCGGGCGAGGGACAAATGATGCTGACGTTTGGGGCGGCGACGGTGCCGGTATTGACGGCGACGGGGGTAGGTGCGCGGTCGCTGGCGAGCGTGTCGCCGTCGAGCTTGGAAGCGGGGGCGACGGTGAAGGTGGAGGATCTGCTTGCGCTGGAGAAGCCGGTGAATCGCAAGCGTGGGGTGGTGTTTCATGCGTGGTTTGAGGGGGTGGGTTTTTTGACGGATGCGGATGGCGTGCCGCAGGTGCAGGATTTGATGGCAGCGGCAAGCGGGCGGTTTCCGGGGTTGCCGTTTGAGGAGTTAAAGAAATGGGCGGTGAGCTTTGCGCATGCGATGGGGCAGGGTGCGGTGAGGGAAGCGCTGGCGATGCCGCGCGTGGAGGCGGGATTAAAGGTTGAATTGTGGCGGGAGCGGGATTTTGTGGTGATGGATGACGGAAAGATTCTGCGGGGGCAGTTTGACCGTGTGGTGATTGCGCGGGATGCCGCAGGGAAGGCGGTTTGGGCGCGGCTGTTGGATTTTAAGACGGACCAGGTGGTGGATGAGACGGTGGCGGAGAAGGTGGAGGGTTATCGGCCGCAGGTGAAGGCGTATCTGCGGGCGCTGGCGCGGATGCTGGGGCTTGCGGAGAGTTCGGTGAGTGGGGAGCTTTTGTTTGTGGGTGGGGAGGCGAGAAGAGTCCCCTTGGGGTGACTCTTAGTGAAGAGAGAATAGAAAATAGAGAGTGGAACGGAAAAGAGCGCCCGGGCAAGACACAGCCTGTCTTCGGAGCGGGGCGTCCCACCCGGGGTGGAACTTGTGCATAATGGTGGTCGGTTTCATTCAAGTTCATTTCTTGTGGGTGCCCCTATGCAGATCATTGACCAAGGTGTGGTGTTTCCTTCATTGAAGAACACGGATGCGCTTTCGGCTTGTTTTCCTTCGATCTGCGTGCTGCCTTCAGGGCGGTGGATCGTGGGAGCGCGGCTTGGTGCGGCGAAGGCATCGCGCATCCAGCGGGCGTTTTACAAGATTTCAGATGATCAGGGGAAGACGTGGAGCGAGCCACGGCAGGCTGCACCGGATTTCATGACTTTGGGGGGTGTCCCGGGGACGTTTCGGACGGTGGCGGCGACGTCGCTTGGAGGGAAGAACGTGGTACTGACGCTGTCGTGGGAGGACTACTTGAACCCGCTGCTGCCGATGTTTAATGAGACGACGGAGGGGCTGACGGATATGAAGCTGTTTGTTTCGTATTCGCAGGATGACGGGGAGACGTTTGGGCCGCTGAAGCTGGTGCATTGCGGGAAGTTTCATGATGAGCCGTGCCCGATCACAGGGGCTGCGATCCTGCTGCCGGATGGGGCGCTGGCGGTGCAGTTTGAGGTGAATAAGAAGTATCTGGACACCACGCCGTGGCAGCATAAGTCTGCGCTGGTGATCACCCGGAACGGGGGGAATACGTGGTCGGAGGCGGTGGTGACGCATACGGACCCGGCGCGGAAGCTCTTTTGCTGGGACCAGCGGATATCGGTGTTTCCGTCAGGGCGTGTGATGGATTATTTCTGGACGTATGACATGTCGACGGCTTCTTACCGGAAGCTGCATCTGGCGTATTCGGATGACAGCGCCAAGACGTGGTCGCATGTGAAGGAGTCGAATGTGCCGGGGCAGCCGGGGCGGGCGGTGGGATTTAAGGATGGGCGGATCTTTTTGCCGTACGTGAATCGGGAGGGTGAGCCTTCGATCCGGGTACGCTTGTCGACCAACGACCTGGATTTTCCGGAGTCATCGGAATTGCTGGTGCACCAGCGTTCGCTGCATTCGCAGACGGTGAAGAAGGGGACGATGCAGGATGCGTGGAGCGAGATGGATAAGTTTTCGATTGGCTTACCGGATGCGACGATGCTGCCCAATGGGGATGTGCTGATGGTGTTTTACTCGGGGGACCATCACAATGCGACGAGCATTCACTGGGCGAGGATTGGGGTTTAAGCAGGAAGGCAGAGAGAATCGTTGGTTTGACATCGTTTGGAAAATTCGATTGGGACAAAGATTGACACAGATTGTCCAGAATTCACAAAGATAATGCTGTCTTTGTGAATTCCTTGAAATCTTTGTTGATCTTTGGTCTAAATCGATTGACCTTATACGCATGGAAGCGGGCATGCGCAAGACACATCGCAGGCGCGGACGCCTGCAATGTGCCACCCTGACATGAGGAGTTCACGGGAGGACTTTGTTGCGTTTGCGGCGGTATTGGGAGGGGGTGACGCCGACTTCGGTGCGGAAGGCGCGGCTGAAGGCGTCGCCGGCGCTGAAGCCTGCGGCGCGGGCGACGCTGGCGATGGGGGCGTCGGTGGTGGCCAGGAGTTCGCATGCCTTGATGACGCGGGTGGTACGGATGTGTTTGCCGAGCGGTTCGTTGATGTCGCGGACGAAGAGTTTGCGGAGGTAGACCTCAGACAAGCCCATGGCGCGGGCGACATCCTGGGCGTTGATCTGCTCGTGGAGGTGCTGGTCGATGTAGCGGCAGGCGTCGCCGACGGTGCCGGTGAGCTGTTTGCCTGCTGCGTGGGGCCCGCCGGGCTGCTGGGCACCTACGCGGGTGACCATGTCGAGGAGGAATTTTTGCAGGGCGATGGCCATCTCAAGCGACTGGCGCGGGCTGCGGCTTGATTCATCCAGGAAGAGGCGGGTGATATGAGCGAGGTCCGTGTAGTCCTGGTTCTTGGTGCGGACGGGGTGATTGCGGAGTGGTTCGAGGACTTCGGAGATTTCGCTGGAGAGCTCGAAGGTCATGTAGAGCCAGGTGATTTCCTCTTCCTCAAAGGCATGGGCGCGGTGGGTCTGGAAGGGGAAGACGAGGATCATATTGCCGGGGGCCATGGGGTAGACGAGGCCGTCGATGTAGACATGCGCCTTGGTTTTGACGGGAACAATCAAAACGTGGCGGCGGTGTGCGGTGGCCTTCTGGTGATAGCGGACCATTTCCTGCCGGCTGCCGCGGTGGAAGACCAGGAGATTGTCGGGCAGGGGATTGCTTGGGAGGGTGATGCCCGTGTAGTAATGCTTGGGGATGGGGAGCTTGCGGACGACCCCATCGAGTTTTGTGCGCGCCTCAACCATGGCACTAGTGTATCGAAAATGCCAACAACGGGATCGGGAATGCAAGGAAAGGTGATTGGCGGGGGTGGATGACGGATTTTACGGTTGTGGGGTTATGTCGAGAATAGCAGGCGTAACGGGATGTCGGTTTGAGCGGAGTACCGCCAAACCGACAAGAACCTTCACTTTACGTTTCAGGCTAACAAGATGGTGAGCGCAGGACCCCAATAGAGCAAGATGTGACGTTTATTTGGCGTCGGGCCAGAGGACGTGGATCATTTTGATGAGTTCTTCGATGGTGATGTCGAGGATTTTTTTGCCTTTGGCGGCGGAGGCGAGGGTGGGTTTGCCCCAGACACCGTTTTTGGTGAGCTGGTCGAAGCGCGTGCCGCGGGTGGCGGCGCTGCCGGTGAGGAGATCGGAGCGGAAGGGGGGCTGGGCGGTGGCGTCGCCGCCGTCGGCGGCTTTGGACATGTCTACAAGGTCGGGGTGAAGGTGGAGCATGACAGAGGTTTCAAATTCGCAGGCGTGGCCGACAGCGGGGTATTGACCTTCGACCAGGGGCCGGAGGGCCTGGCTGGCGAGTGCGAACCAGGAGACGAAGACGACGGAGGATTCGGGGAAGGCGAAGGGGCATTTTTCGGCGATGACGCCGCCCACGGCGCGGTTTCCGCCGTGGGAATTGTGGATGACGAAGCGGCGGAAGCCGAGTTTATAGGCTGAGCCGATGGTTTCCATGACGGAGGACTTGAAGGATTCGTGGCTGATGGTGAGGGTGCCGCCGAAGGGCATGTGGTGTTCGGAGCAGGTGACGGAGAGCACGGGAGCGATGAGGAGCTTGCCGGGGAGGGCTTTGTCGAGGGCGTCGAGAATGCCTTGGCCGATGAGGGAGTCGGTGCCGGTGGGGAGGTGTGCGCCGTGCTGTTCGGTGGCGCCGGTGGGGATGACGACGATGGTATTGGCTTTGTCCAAGGCGTTGATCTGGGCGGCGGTCATTCTCTCAAAGCGCATGGGGAACTCCGATGTGGGGTGTATGTGGGCGGAATATGTTACTCCGAAGCGCCTGTAGTCTGGGGCAACCGTGGATGGCTGATCTTTCGCCGCGTCTTTGAAGAGGGGAATTTTTGACTGGGATTAAGAGGATTGAGGATGATTAAGAAGATGAAGATTTAAAAATAGGGTGATTGAGTCGGATATGGGGGTTGTTGGCGTGGAAGTCGGCGCACGCAAGGGCATTCAAATAAATGATTCGAGGGTCTGGGGTGGAAGAGTTGTAGAAGAGGGGTGGAGATGTTTGTAAGTTTATTGTTGGTGGGAGGTTACGGGTCATTTGTTGGATATAAATAATTAATTTGGATAAAATATATATAAATATACTTGACACATAGTGATGCTCTGGTACAATGATGCTTGCTTTCAGGGTGGCGGGGTCGTATTTTGTATCGCCTTTCGTACGCTGTACGAAGGTTCATTTCCAGGAGATGTGCATGAAGCTGGGTTTTATTCCATTGAAGTCTTTTGGGTATTGCGTGCTGCTGACGGGTGTGGCGATGCTGGCGTATGCCGGGCTTGCTTATGGGGCGGAAGGTGAGAAGGATAAGAAGGCACCGGCGGCGGAGGCTGGTGGTGAGAAGAAGGCCGACGAAGCGCCTGCCGCGGGGGCTGGGGGTGGGGCGCCGCAGGGGCCGCCGCCTTCGCCGATCCGTGTGGATGTGATTGCGCGGCAGATGGTGGCGGACAAGATTCCGGTGGTGGGGCAGCTGCATGAAGTGAGGTCGTCGGTTGTGGCGTCTGAAGAGGCCGGGCGAGTGATGCAGGCGTCGTTTGAAGTGGGGGACAAGGTGGTGGCGGGGAAGACGGTGCTGGCGAAGATTGACGATTTTGAGCTGTTATCGCAGTTGAATGTGGACAGGACGCAGTTGAAGGAATCGGAAATGCTGGTGCAGGAGGCGAATGCCCGTTGGGAGCGCGCCAAGAAGGATGTGGAATACATCACGGCGCTGCGCAAGAACCAGAGCACCAACCAGATGGAACTGGAAAATGCGAACACCACGCTGGCGGCGCAGGCGGCGCGGCTGGAGTCTGTAAAAGCGCTGGTGGAGCAGCGCAAGATGCAGATCAACCGGTGGGAGGAGAAGATTGTGCGGACGACGGTGTATGCGCCGTTTGACGGGTATGTGGTGGAGAAGAGCACGGAAGTGGGGCAATGGCTGACGCCGGGCATGCCGGTGGCGAAGATTATCTCGGCTGGCGCGATTGACGCGGTGGCGGATGTGCCGGAGCGCGTGGTCAATAATTTGAAAGTGGGGGACCCGGTGAATGTGTTGATTGAGCCGCTGGGGAAGAATGTGGTGGGAAAAGTTTTCACGATCATTCCCGCGGCGAATAAAGCGGCGCGGACGTTTCCGGTGAAGCTGCGGCTGGAGAACCCGACCGGGGAATTGAAGGCGGGGATGAGCATCACGGTGAGCATCCCGACGGGGAAGGCTGCGGAGCAGACGCTGGTGCATCAGGATGCAGTGCTGCGGGGGGACCTGGGTGCGTTTGTGTGGCTGAATCTGCAGGGCATGGCGGTGCGCGTGCCGGTGAAGGTTTTATTTGCGGATGGAAAGCGGCTGGCGGTGCGATCGCTTGATCCTTCGGCACCACCTTTGGCGCCGGGGATGCAGACAGTGGTGGAAGGGGCGGAGCGGCTGATGCCGGGTTCGCCGGTGATGGTGATTCCGATCACCGGGAATGTGGCGGTACCTGCGGATATCAGCGCGGGGCCGGCGACGCAGCCTGCGGCGGTTAAATAACACTGTGAGATTCCGGGGCAGCTGCGGACAGCAGCCCCAGCCACCCGACGGCAACGTCATCCAGATTAAATGTGAATTGCTTCGACAGGACACAGGTTTATGGACTTTATCCGGTTCTGCATCAATAACCCCACGAAGGTCACTGTCGGCGTACTGCTGGTGATCCTGACGGGGATCATGTCTTTATTTGCGATCCCGATTCAGCTGACGCCCGACGTGGACCGGCCGATCATCACCGTGGAAACCAACTGGGTGGGGCGCAGCCCGGAGGAAGTGGAACGCTCGGTTATTGAAGAGCAGGAAGACAAGCTCAAGGGTGTCGCCAGCCTCAAGAAGATGACGGCCAATGCGACGCTGGGGCAAGGGAAGCTGGAACTGGAGTTTTACGTCGGCACGGATATGACGCGGGCGCTACAGGAAGTGTCCGACAAGCTGCGCGAGGTGCCCAAATATCCCGATGACGTGGATCAGCCGGTGATCATCGCGTCGACGGCTTCGATCGAAAGCCCGATGACATGGCTGATCCTGGATCATCCGGATCCCAACGTCAATGTGCAGGAACTTTACGACGAGGTGGACAAGCAGGTTAAGCCGATCATCGAACGTGTGCCGGGTGTGAGCCAGGTGAACGTGTTCGGCGGGCTTAAGCGTGAGGTACAGGTTCAGATCGACCCGATCCTGCTGGCGCAGCGGGGCATCACGTTCAACGAACTGGTGCAGGCGCTGCAGGGCGAGAATGTGAATATTTCCGCGGGTGAAATCGCCTCCGGCCGCCTGGATGTGCGCGTGCGCACGCTGGGTCAGTACGACAACACCGATGACATCATGGAGACGATCATCGCCTACACGGCGGGGGGGCCGGTGCGGGTGAAGGATGTGGGGACGGTGATCCTGACGTATGAGAAGAAGCGGCAGTTTGTGCGGTCCAAGGGGCGCGAATCGCTGGCGGTGAATGCGATCCGGCAGACGGGTGCGAACGTCATGGAGACCATGGCGGGTATCCGCGAGCGTGTGAACACGATCAACCGGGATATTTTGCCGAACATCAAGCCGGGGCTGAATCTGAAGGTTGTTTACGACGAGACTTCCTACATCCAGAACTCCATCGACCTGGTGGTGAAGAACCTCTGGGAAGGCGGCGTTTTTGCAGTGATCGTGCTGCTGCTGTTTCTGGGGTCCACGGGCAAGGGGTGGGGGCGGTATGTGGTGTATGCGCTGGTGCCGATCCTGCTGGGGGCGGTCGTTATCGGGATGGTTCATCATTCGGGGCCGATCCATAACACGGCGCTGGTGGTGATCCTGGTGGGGACGGTGATTGGGCTGGCGCTTTGCCGCACGGCGGCGATCATCAGCATCGCGATCCCGATCTCGCTGATCGGGACGTTTACGGTGATGACGCTGCTGGGGCGGAACCTGAACGTGGTGAGCCTTGCGGGGCTGGCGTTTGCGGTGGGCATGGTGGTGGATAACGCGATCGTGGTGCTTGAGAACATCGACCGGCATCTGGCGATGGGTAAATCACCCAAACGCGCGGCTTATGAAGGGACGCGTGAGGTGTGGCTGGCGCTGATTGCTTCGACGGGGACGCACATCGTGGTGTTTGTGCCTGTGCTGGCGATTCAGGACATTGCGGGGCAGTTGTTTCGGGATATCGCGCTGGCGATTTGCGCGTCGATTTTCCTTTCGCTGATTGTGGCGGTGACGGTGATTCCGGCGGCGTGCGCGCACTTCATGAAGCCGCACCCGACGGCCGAGCCGCTGCCGGACGCTGAAGCGCCAGCTTCCACAGGGACGCCAGTGAAGGCGCATGCGGCGAAGATTGTGTGGCTGAAGGACATCGTGCCGTGGCGTCAGCCTTTTGCGTTCCTCAATACCCTGCTGGCGGACGCGATTTACTGGTGCACGAACAACTCCATCCTGGGGTGGGTGTCGCGCGTGGCGGTGGTGGCGTTCATCGCGACGTGGTCGCTGGTGCTTTCGTACACGATGTTTCCGGATATTTCGTATCTGCCCAACGGCAACATGAACCTGGCGTTTGGGCTGATGTTTGCGCCGCCGTCGTACAGCATGAACCAGTCGGATTTCATTGCGCACCGGGTGGAATCGGGCCTGCACGAGCACTGGGAAGCGCAGACGCCGGAGGAGATCGCCAAGCTGCCGGCAATTCATGATTTCATGACGGGACAGACGTTTGCGTCGCCGGGGATTGATAACTATTTCTTTGGGGCGTTTGGCGGGAATATTTTCATGGGGGGGATCAG
This sequence comes from uncultured Phycisphaeraceae bacterium, assembly GCA_964527265.1. Lineage (GTDB taxonomy): Bacteria > Planctomycetota > Phycisphaerae > Phycisphaerales > Phycisphaeraceae > CAZGOM01. The sequence continues at coordinate 19,075 of CAZGOM010000010.1, forward strand.
CCGCGATCCGGAGAATGTGGCGCCGCTGATTCCATTGCTCAATGGTGCAATGGGATCGGTACCGGGGGCGTATGGGTTTGCGATGCAGAACTCGCTGTTTGGCCGCGGGGGGCAGAGTTCCAACTCGGTGGCGATTGAATTGACGGGGACGGACCTGGCGCAGATCCGCAATACGGCGGGTGTTGTGTTCATGTCGCTGATGCAGAAGTACGGGCCTTACGCGATTCGGCCTGACCCGATGAACTTCAACCTTCAGGGGCCGGAACTGCAGGTGCGGGTGAACCAGGTGCGCGCATCAGAACTGGGGATCAACAACACTTCGCTGGGTGCGGGTGTGCAGGCGCTGGTGGATGGGCTGATTATTGGCGATTACCGCTATAAGGGGCAGTCCATCGACTTGAAGGTGGTGCGGACGCCTGAACGGGTGATTGATGTGGAATCGCTCAAGAGCGTTCCGCTGGTGGTGACGGATAAGACCGGCGGCAAGTCGGTGGTGCCGCTGGAGTCGATTGCGACGCTGGCGGTGGGGGACTCACCGCAGCAGATCAACCGTATTGAGCAGTTGCGCGCGGTGACGTTGATTGTAAACGTGCCGGCGAACATGCCGCTGGAATCGGCAACGCGTGAGATTCGCGATGACATCCGCAAGATGCGGGAGGCGCATGTGATTCCGCCGGATATTCGTGTGGAACTGGCGGGGAATGCCGACGATCTTGCGCGCATCCGCAAGGAACTGCTGGGGCAGTGGCAGGGGTGGAAGGATCCCGCGAGCTATAAGAACCTGCTTTTGGGGAAGATTTTCCTTGCGCTGTTGGTGAACTTCCTCTTGATGTCCGCGCTGTTTGAAAGCTGGATTTATCCGCTGGTGATCATGTTCACGGTGCCGCTGGCGGCGGTGGGCGGCTTTCTTGGTTTGGCGGCGGTGCACAAGTTTGTGCCCAGTCAGCAATTGGACGTGGTGACGATGCTGGGATTCATCATCCTGATCGGCACGGCGGTGAACAACGCCATTTTGATTGTGGCGCAGGCGCTGAACTTCATGAAGGGGTTTGGCGAATCCGAGACAGACATCATCGAGAAGATGGATCCGCGGCTGGCGATTCGTGAATCGGTACGGACGCGCATGCGGCCGGTGATCATGACGACGCTGACGACGGTGTGTGGGCTGATTCCGCTGGTGGTGATGCCGGGCGCGGGTTCGGAGCTTTATCGCGGGCTGGGTGCCGTGTTCCTGGGCGGGATGATCCTGTCATCGATCTTTACGCTGGTGCTGGTTCCGCTGATGTTCTCGATCTTCGTGGAACTGAAGATCACACTTTACCGGGCGTTTAAGTGGCCGGTGACGGAACTGGGCGAGGGGGAGCAGATTCAATAAGGCGCAAGGTGAGACTGGATGGCTGTGCGCCCGGGTTACCGGGTGATCGGGTTGCGGGGTGCCCATTGGCGCATTTTCTGGAAATCCTGTTCATCGTTTCCTGAAATTCGATGTCGAGAAGGAGTGGAACGCAGGTAATTGGCGGGAATCCTTCGTATGGGCACTGAATTGCTTTCGGCGGGCAGAATCCGGGTGTGAAAAACGCTATAATCTTCGACCATGCCTAAAACCCCCACGCTTGCGAAACTGGCCCTGGAAGACGGGAGTGTTTTCTACGGAAAAGCTTTTGGCGATTCTACGCCGCGAAGCATTGAGGGCGAGGTGTGCTTCAACACATCGCTGGGCGGGTATCAAGAGGTGCTGACCGACCCGTCGTATTTCGGGCAGATCGTCACGATGACGTGCCCGCTGATCGGGAATTACGGGACCAACCCGGCGGACTTTGAGTCGCGCAAGGTGTGGGTGTCAGGGTTTGTGGTGCGGGAACTGGCGAATGTGGCCAGCAACTACCGCTCAACATTGAAGCTGGAAGAATATCTGGCGGCGCAGGGCGTGACGGGGATTTCTGAGATCGATACGCGGGCGCTGACGCGCAAGCTGCGCATCACCGGGGCGCTCAACGGGGTGCTTTCGACCGAGAGCCGCACCGACGCGGAACTGATAGAGATGGCCAAGAAGGCACGCGGGCTGGTGGGGTACAACATTGTGCGCGATGTGGCCCGGGCCAAGAAAGAAGCCTGGACGGAGAATCTGGGGGCGTGGGAGCCGATTCAGGGGAAGGTGACGCCCGGCGCAAAGAAATTCAATGTGGTGGCGATCGACTGCGGGGCCAAGCACAACATCCTGCGCAACCTGGCGGATTCGGGCTGCAATGTGACGGTGGTGCCGTTTGACGCATCGCCGGAGCAAATTCTGGAGCAGAAGCCCGATGGGCTCTTTGTCTCCAACGGCCCTGGCGACCCAGCCGCGGTGAGTGAGACAATCGCGACGCTCAGCAAGGTGAAGGGCAAAGTTCCGATCTTCGGGATTTGCCTGGGGCACCAGCTTTTGAGCCTGGCGATGGGGGCGCAGACGTACAAGCTGAAGTTCGGCCATCGCGGCGGGAACCAGCCGGTGCAGAATGTGCAGACCCGGAAGGTGGAAATCACCAGCCAGAACCATGGGTTTGCGGTGCATGTGGAATCGCTCAAGAAGGTGGGGGGCGAAGCCACGCACATCAACCTCAACGACAACACGCTGGAAGGATTCCGCCACAACAGTGATCCGATCTTCGCGGTGCAATACCATCCTGAGGCGGCACCCGGGCCGCACGATTCGCGGTACTTGTTCGACTGCTTTATCGAGATGATGAAGTCCGGCAAGAGCCCGACGGGCGCGCAGATGGACCACGCGCAACGGACGCGCAACACGCTGGAATGAAAGTGATAAGGGATAAGTGAAAAGGGATAAGTCGAAGAAGGACGCCACGCATTTTCCGGCACGGTGTGGATGAATCCTTTGAACTTCCGGCTAACTTTTCCCTTCTAATGTTGTTTGGGTACTAGAATGGGTTTGTTTCATTCACCTTTTATTTAAGAGCAGGAGCCGCTGATGCGCTCACCTACTTCGATTTCGCCCAATACGCCTGGAACCCCTGGCGGTCCTGGGAACAATCCGGCCAAGACGAGCGTGCCTGCCAGCGTGTCGCCGGTGGTGCCGAGCCCTGCGCCGGCTTCGGCGGTGGGCGGCGGGGCTCCTGTGGTATCGCTTTCGCCTGACTCGCCCCAGCCCAAGGCGGGGCAGAGCGCTGTTGCGCCTGAGCCGGCGAAGAAGGCATGGTCAAGCAAGGATTCATCCAATCTGTACGGCATTGACCGCTGGGGCCAGAAATATTTTTCGATCAACGAAGAAGGCAATGTGGTGGCGCATCCCACCAAAGAGCCGCACAAAGCGATCGACATGAAGAAGCTGGTGGATGAGCTCAAGCAGCGCGATCTGCAGCTGCCCCTGCTCATTCGATTCACGGACATCCTCAAGGACCGCGTGGTGCAGGTGCACACGGCGTTTTCCAATGCGATCAAGGAACACGACTACAAGGGCAACTACCGTTGCGTTTATCCGATCAAGGTGAACCAGCAGCGGCACGTGGTAGAAGAGATTCTGCATTTCGGCAAGCCGTACAACTTCGGGCTGGAGGCTGGGTCCAAGCCTGAACTGCTGGCTGTGCTGGCGATGGTGGAAGACGATAAGACGCCGATCATCTGCAATGGGTTTAAGGATGACGAATTCATCGAAGCGGTGATCCTGGCGACAAAGATCGGAAAAAACATCATCCCGGTGGTGGAGAAGTTCAGCGAGCTGGAACTGATCGCCAAGTATGCCAAGCTGCACAACGTGAAGCCTTCAATCGGCGTGCGTGTGAAGCTGTCCGCGCGCGGGGCAGGGCGGTGGGAAGAATCCGGCGGGGCGCGGTCGAAGTTCGGCCTCTTCATCAATGAAGTGGTGCAGGCGCTGGAATTCCTGCGCAAGAACGACCTGGGCGACTGCCTGAACCTGCTGCACTTCCACCTGGGATCGCAGATCAACAACATCCGGATGGTGAAGCACGCGATCATCGAGTTGGTGCGCGTGTATACGGAGCTCCAGCGCATGGGCGCGGGCCTGCAGTACATCGACGTGGGCGGCGGGTTGGGCGTGGACTACGACGGCAGCAAGACGAGCTTTGAATCCAGCATCAACTACAGCATGCAGGAATACGCCAATGATGTGGTTTACCACGTGAAGGAAATCTGCGATCAGGCCGGGGTGGCGCACCCAACGATCATTTCTGAATCCGGGCGCGCGATGGTGGCGTATCACAGCGTGCTGGTGTTCAACGTGCTTGGGTGGTCGGGCTTTAACCGGTTTGAGATTCCCGCGACGCTGAGCAAGGAAGACCGGCTGAACATGCCCGCGCCGGTGGTGAATATGTTCGACACCTACCACGGGCTCAACGAAAGCAATTATGCGGAGTATTACCACGATGCGCAGCTGGCCAAGGAAGAAGTGCTGAACCTGTTCAACCTGGGGTATTGCTCGCTGGAGCAGCGGTCGCTGGCGGAGCGGTTGTATTACGCGCTTTCGTCGAAGGTGAATAAGATCGTGCGGGCGATGGATTTCGTGCCTGAGGAATTCTCAGCGCTGGAATCGATGCTTTCAGACACGTATTTCTGCAACTACTCGGTGTTTCAGTCGATGCCCGACAGCTGGGCGATTGACCAGTTGTTCCCGATCATGCCGATCCATCGGTTGAATGAGCAGCCGACAAGCCGGGGGATTTTGGCGGACATCACGTGCGACTCAGATGGAAAAGTGGACCGGTTCATCGGAACGCGTTGCGTGAAGCCTGTGCTGGAACTGCACGACTACAAGCATGAGGATTACTTCCTGGCGGTGTTCCTGGTGGGGGCTTATCAGGAAATCCTGGGCGATCTGCACAACCTGCTGGGCGACACCAACGCGGTTCACGTGTCGGTGGGGCCTGATGGGAACGCTTCAATCGACGAAGTGATTGAAGGGGACACGGTGCGTGAAGTGCTGCAATATGTGCAGTTCTCGGCGGAAGATCTGATGCGGCAGATGCGCAAAGCAATCGAGCGTGCGCTGCGTGAGAAGAAGGTGACGCTGGATGAATCACGTGTGCTGCTGAAGTTCTACGAGCAGGGCCTGAAGGGATACACGTACCTGGAGTAACGATGTTGGATGTATGAAGATTAGATGTCAGATGTGAAGCAGGAAGAGTGGTTTAGACTTGCAGGGAGCGTTTTTCCCTCCATACTTCTTGATGTCGGACACTGAAAGGTCTGGCTGGTTGGGCTTGGTTGGTTGTTTTGAGCTAAACTCTTGCGCTTCTTAAACGTCATGATGAGGAAGGTTCACGTGATTCAGCGATTGATGAAGTTTGCGGGCGTGGCCGGTCTGGCTCTTGGCCTGTTTGTTATTGGGGGTTGCCAGGGTGAGAAGGTGGACCCGTATTATCGGGAACCGAATCCCAAACTGTTCACACTGACTCCCGAGAGCGAGTTGGGAACGTTTCAAGTGGCGGTGGGGCAGCACTTTAACGTAAACCTGTACACCAACCCGTACAACGGCTATCACTGGGCCTATAAGCCGGCGCCCAAGGCGATCATCGAGGCGGAGGGGACACCAACGTTTATCCAGCTTCGCGAGGATAAAGAACAGCCGAAATTTGGGATGACGAATTTCGAGTTTGTCGCCAAAGAGAAGGGCGCACAGGATTTGCGGATTGTGTATTACCGACCGACCCTGCGTTCACGGCATGATGAGCGGTTTTACGTGGTACATCTGGAAGTGGTGGATTCACCCAGCACCCAGCCCAGCGGGGCGGCGTATTTTGTAGTGCCTCCCAAGGGTGAATCGCTGGAGTCGTATCAGAAGAGCGAGCGGAGCGCGGAGAGCACGACGACGGAGACTCCGGTGCCGGCGGCTGCGCCGAGCACCGTGCCTGGTGTTAAGGGTGAACCGGCGCCAGCTCCCGCCGGGAAGAATGAACCCGCGCCTGCGCCAGCCGAGAAACCTGCTGCTGCTGCGCTGGCCCCTGCGCCCGTTGAGAAGAAAGCCGTCGCAGCGCCTGCGCCTGCTGCGGTCGTTGCTCCCACACCCAGGCCTGCTCCGGCTCCTGCCCCCGCGCCTGTAGTGCAGAAGTCTGCCGCCGCGCCGGCCCCGGCTGCACCTGTCGCGCCTGCGACGACGGCTCCGGCAAGCAAGCCGGTGAAGAAGAAGCCGACGATGCCGACCGGCGGCGAGGGGATGTGATTCAGGTGGGTTGACTGCCTGAACCTGTCCGGATTTTTTGCGGCCAAGAAGAATTGAGAACAAAGATCAAGCCCAAGTTGCGCCGTTTTAAGCGCTCCGCTGGGCTTGTTTTTTGCGGTTAGTGGATACGGAGAACCATCAGCAAGCATTTGCAGGGTGATGTATGAATTGTGCGGGGTCGGGGTCGGGGTCAGGGTTGTTTGCGGAATTGGCGGGGCGAGAGGCCGGTGGTTTGTTTGAATTTGCGGGAGAAGTGGAATTCGTCGCAGAAGCCGAGGGTGGCGGCGATTTGCTTGTCGGAGAGTCGGCCGGTTTTGAGGAGTTCGGAGGCGCGTTCGACGCGGCGCTGGGATCGGTAGCGGTGAGGGGCGACGCCAACGAGGCGAGTGAAGCGCTTGCGGAAGTTTTCGTAGTTGGTGCCTAAACTGGCGGCGACCCAGTCGAGGTCGATGTTTTTCTGGAGATCTGTCTCAAGCACGGCGCAGGCGCGCTGGGCCCAGCGGACGGATTCCGCAGGTGCGGGGCCCGCGGGGCCGCCGGTGAGGGCTTCAGCGAGAACGGCCTGGATGCGGCAAACTTCAATCAGCGGCGGGGCGGAGTCGTTCTGGGTGGGTCCTCCGATGATGGATTCAAAGCGTTTGAGCCAGTGGTCGATGGGCTGGAGATGTTTGATGGGGTTTTTGGGGTCGAGGATGCCGGCGGATTGCCAGAGGTCGAAGGCGGGGCCTTCGAAGGAGATGTAGAACTCGGTCCAGCGGTCGGATTCACCTGGGCCGTAGCGGTGTGCGAGGTGTGGGAAGACGAGGATGAGATCGCCGGGGCCGACGCGTTGGGAGAGGCCATTGGCGTCCTGGTAGTTTCCGCCGCCGTTTAGGAGGTAGACCAGGGCGTACATGCCGTAGATGCGCATGGTGCGGTGGCCGATGCCTTTGCTTTCGCGGATGTATCCGGTTTGGCGGATGGCGCCTAAGGGGGAGGTGTCGGCATTGCGGAACTGGATTCTGGTTTGGATCTCCATGTCCCATTTTATACAAGTGTTTGTCCGAATCAGCCATGGGAATAGGCGGATGAAACAGTAAAGTCGGAGTTGTGGATGAGTGATTAACGTCCCACGGGACACAAAAGGAATAGCGAGATGAACCTGAAATTCGGCAATAAAGAGTTGGAACTGGGCGGGAAATACCTGGGTATCGGGCTGCGCGACTGCAATGCGATCCTGCATGACCGAGAGGCGTTGCATGAACGGATGGCGGAGGATGGGTATCTGCTGATCCGCGGGCTGCACAAACGTGAGACGGTGATGCGGGCGCGGACGAAGGTGATTGAGAATCTGGTGGAGAATGGATGCATTGCCGAGGGGACGGACCCGGAGGAAGCGGTCATGAAACCTGGGGCGGGGCATCCGGCGACGCTGGGGCGCAAGGGGATTTCACACACGCCGGAGATGCTGTCGGTGATTGAGGGGAAGCCGGTGTTTGATTTCTTCCAGCATTACTTTGGCACGCAGCCGATGACTTACGACTACAAGTGGCTGCGGGCGGTGCGGCCTGATGGCTTTACCGGCGCACATTACGACGTGGTGTACATGGGGCGCGGGACGGTGGGCAAACTGGTAACGGTTTGGACACCGATTGACGATGTGCCCTTGGAAAAGGGCGGGCTGGCGCTGTGCGTGGGATCGCATAACCTGCCGGGCTTCCAGAAGGTGCGAGACAGCTACGGGAAGATGGATGTGGACCGCGACCGGGTGGATGGTTGGTTCTCCAATGATCCGGAAGAAGTGGTGAACAAGTTCGGCGGGCGTTGGCAGACGACGGAATATCAGGCCGGGGACGTGCTGATGTTCGGCATGCACACGATGCACATGTCGGTGAACAACCAGACCAACCGGTGGCGCATTAGTTGCGATACGCGATTTCAGCCCGCGAATGAGCCTGTGGATGAACGTTGGATTGGTGAGAATCCCAAGGCGCATTATGCGTGGGCATCTGAGCCGGAGAAGATGGTGAAGATGGACAAGATGCGTGAGACGTGGGGTGTGTGAGAGAGATGGGTAGTGGGTTTTGGGTCTTGGGTTCTGTCAGAGGGAGACCTGAAAGACATGTGCTTTTTGAGGCTTTGTGGATGTGTCGCCTAGAATGTGGGTCTATGCGGCGGATTGCGACGATTGAGGATTGGCGTGCCTGGCGGTCGGCGGCTGTTGAGCCGTCGGTGGCGGGGCGCATTGAAGGGATGCTGGCCGGGCTGGCGGCGGATGTGGCGGCGCGTGGGCCGACGTGCTGGTCAAGCGGCAAGTGCTGCAATTTCAATGCTTATGGGCATCGGCTGTATGTGACCGGGTTGGAGGCGGCGTGGACGCTTGCGGGGATTGCGGGGGATGAGAAATTGCGCGGGTTGTTGAAGGTGCCGGTGGATTTGGCGGGTGCTTGTTCGTTTCAGGTGGAGGGGCTTTGTGGGGTGCATCAGGTGCGGCCGATGGGTTGCCGGGTGTATTTTTGCCAGAAGGGGACGCAGGAGTGGCAGAACGATTTGTATGAGAAATATCAGGGCGAGGTGAGGCGGATCCATGATGAGTATGGATTGCCGTACCTTTATGCGGAGTGGCGGGCGCTGGTGAATGAGGGGAAGGAAGAGGGTCTGGGGTCAATTGCGGCGGACCACAATAGTAAGTAGAGCAGTAGAAAGTAGTGAGTGGATCGGACAGTAAGAAAAGAGCTCTGTGGTTCAGGAGTCTGGTCAGAGAAGAACAATTGAAGGTTTATTGGCGCCAGGCTTTGGCGATTTTGCGGAGGTCTTCGAGGGGGACTTCCTTGGTGGCGGGTTCTTTGGCCCAATCGAGCATGAAGCGCTCGGCGTAGAAGATGCAGGGGACGCCCAGGACGCGGGAGCCGGCGGTGTAGCGGAGCCAGAGATCGTAGTCGGAGTGGACCCAGTCGTCGGTGTCGATGGGTTTGTGGGGGAGGGCGGCTTTGCCCAGGTCTGCGCGGGCGCCCATGGCTTCGAAGATGTCTTTGGCGACATTGCCCATGTCGTGGAGGCGGACCATGTCGAAGGTGTCGTGGAAGTAGGGGTGGACAGTGCTGGAGGTGACGAGGCAGTCGGGTTTGGCGGCTTTGGCGGCTGTGTAGAGATCGTGCTGGAGCTGGTGGAGGAGTTCGATGCCCCAGACGCCGGGGATGGCGAATTTAAAGGGGGTTTTAGGGGAGGGGAGGTGGTATGAGCGGCCGAACTGATAGCCGCCGCGGGGGTTGGAGGTGGAGGGGCTGTAGGCGAGTTGATCGATCTTGAAACCGTCGGCGTCGAAGCCATCGGGGGAGATGAGTTCGTGGACCTGTGCTTGTAAGTATTTGCGGTAATTGGGGTTGGTAGCGTCGGCGCAGAGGCGGACGCCATCGCACATGACGCACCATTCATCGGGCAAGCCGTCCATGAGCCAAGTGGCGGCCCAGAGGAGGACTTTGCGGCCCATGTCGTGCTGGCGTTTGATGAAGCCTTTGAGATCAGGCCAGCGGTCGAGGTCGGGTTTGAGGGTGCCGGTGGGGGACCAGCCGGCGTCGATGATGACGGTGCCGAAGGGGACGTCGGCGGCGTCGAGGCGGTTGATCCATCGTTCATAAAGCCCTTGCAGGGCGTAGGATATGGCGCGGGGTTCAGGGCCGACGCCTTCGAGCCACTGGGAGATGGTGACCTGATCGCCCCAGCCGCAATAGATGGGCTTATCCCACCAGGCGGGGTTGGGTTTTGCAGGTTTAGCGGCGGCTGCGGGGTAAGCGTGGGCAAGCGCGCGGGCCAGGAGAGGCATGAGGGGTTCATCGGGATTGCCGGGGAAGACGACGGTGCGGATGTGGGGGGCGATGGCTGCGGGATCGGACTGGCCTTCGAGGTCGATGAAGAGGGTCATACCACTGGTAGTGGTATGGAACTCCACCTGATTGAACAGGTGGTAGCCAGGATCACAAACGACCATGACGATGGCGCGAGCGGAGCCGTTGAGGACGGCCACGGCGAGGGGCGGGGGAGAGTATTTGGCGGCGGTGTCTTCATTGCCGAAGATGCCGATGGTGAGGGATTTGGGGAGAGGCCAGGGGGTGACGCGATGGTCGACGGAGGGACTGGGATTCCAGACGGAGGCGGGAATGAGGCCTAAATCAGAGGGAGTGAGGCGGCAGGTGAGATTGCCGGAATCAGGGATGAAGGGGGTGGCGGTGGGCATGGGAGTCTCCGTGTTGGGAGGCGATGATACGCGGAGGAGGGATAAAAGTGATGTGGTGAAGATGACTTTTCAGTGTGTGCATTCCATTTTTTGTTTCCTCAACTGAGGTGTTTTGAAAGTGCGTTTGCGGGGTGGTGCGGGTGGTATTTTCCTGATGATCCGGGTGGTGATTTTCCCCTCTTGCGTTTGAAGGACAAATGCCAGACAATGCATGAAGTGAAACTGTTGCATAATACAAATAAGCGTGCGCGTCTGGACTGTGCGAAGGAAGTGATTGATGTAGTGCCTTCGGTCACGTTCGTGATCCGCGAAATAGCCGCCAAGAACCTTGCCCAGGGATTTACATTGCCGCAATTGCGGGCGATGGGGGTGATTCGCAAGCGGCCCAATGAGAGTTTGTCGACGATTTCGCTGCATTTGTCGCTGACGGTGTCGTCGGTGTCGCGGCTGATCGATGGGTTGGTGGAGCGTGGGCTGATTCAGCGTGAGACGGTGCCGGACAATCGGAGGCAGGTGTCGCTGAAGCTGACGGCGGCGGGGGATGAGGTGCTGGATTCTCTGCATGCGGTGATTGAAGAGCGGATAGCCGAGCGGCTGACGAGTGCGACGGACGAGGAATTGGTGGAGATTAATGGAGCGCTGAAGGTGCTCAAGCGTCTGTTGACGCCGAAGGAATTGATGGGGGATGAGGGGAAGAAGGCGGAGTGACAAACAGGGTCTAGGGTCTAGGGTCTGGGGTCTGGTCAGAAAGAGATGGGATTGCGATGTTGCGATCGTCTTTGAGGGCGACGCCGGTGAGCTTTCGGGTGAGGGCGGATTGGGCGAGGTAGAAGATGGTTTGGGAGGCTTGGGTGAGAGGGAGACCTTCGGGGCGGATGTTGGAGACGCAGTTGCGGTCGGCGTCGGATTTGCCGGTGGGGGCAGGGTTGAAGATGAGGTAAGCGCCGAGGCTGTCGGGGGAGAGGAGACCGGGGCGTTCACCGATCAAGATGATGGCGAGCTTGACGCCTAAGGCGTGGCCGATGGGGTCTTGCACGGCGACACGACCGAAGGGGACGATGATGATGGGGGCGAGGGTTTGGGATTGTTTCTGGAAGGCGGGAATAAGGAGGTTTAAGAGGTCTGGAGCGTGGCGGTCGACAGCGAGGGGAGAGAGGCCGTCGGAGACGATGAAGGCAATGTCTGCGGGGGGCTTAGCGTGGGCGGAGAGCTGAACCGCGCTTTGGGGGGAGATGAGGCGTCCGTAGTCGGGGCGCTGGAGGTATTGGGCTCTGGTGGTGGCCTGGGTGGGGATGACGAGAACAGGGAGGCGGGTGGAGGTTTTGATCTGGAGGGCGAGGGAGTCGGCGTCGAAGCGCTGCTGCACGGCATCGCGGGCGCGGGCGTGGTCGAGTTCAAACTTGAGCAGCTCGGAGGTGGGGAGGCTGCCGCCGGCGCGGCCCTGGGCGATGCGGGCGTCGGTGTATGAACGGAGGTTTTGCCAGGGGTCTGAATGCATGGGATGGGTTCTGGGTTCTGGGTATTGGGTTCTGTCAGAGGGATAAGTCAGTTGGGGGGGCGTTGCTTTATTGGCATTCGTTGGCGGTCGTTACCCCGGCCCTCCCCCTGAGGGGCTGGGGGTGAGGAGTTTGTTGGATTGCTGGATGTCGAGGAGGGGGCCGGATTTGGATTGGATGGCCATTTTTTCGAGCCAGGATTCGAATTCGGGGGCGGGGCGGAGTTTTAAGACCTGGCGGATGTATTGGGCGTCGTGGAAGGAAGTGGACTGGTAGTTGAGCATGATGTCGTCGGCGCCGGGGACGCCCATGATGTAGTTGCAGCCGGCGACGGCGAGGAGAGTGAGGAGGGTGTCCATGTCGTCCTGGTCGGCTTCGGCGTGGTTGGTATAGCAGACGTCGCAGCCCATGGGGAGGCCCAGGAGCTTGCCGCAGAAATGGTCTTCGAGGCCGGCGCGGATGATTTGCTTACCGTCGTAGAGGTATTCGGGGCCGATGAAGCCGACGACGGTATTGACTAGGAGTGGTGAGAAGGGGCGTGCGACGGCGTAGGCGCGGGCTTCGAGAGTTTGCTGGTCTACGCCGTGATGGGCGTTTGCGGAGAGGCAGGAGCCCTGGCCTGTTTCGAAGTACATGACATTGTTGCCGACGGTGCCGCGGTTTAAGGAGAGGGCGGCCTGGCGGGCTTGTGTGAGGAGGGCGAGGTCGATGCCGAAGGATTTATTGGCGGCCTGGGTGCCGGCGATGGATTGGAAGACCAGATCGATGGGAGCGCCTTTGTCGATGGCCTGGATGGAGGTGGTGACGTGGGCGAGGATGCAGGACTGGGTGGGGATGGCGAAACGGGTGATGAGCTCGTCGAGCATTTTGAGGAGGTTGATGGTGTTGTGGACGTTGTCGGAGGCGGGGTTAATGCCGATGACGGCGTCGCCTGTGCCGTAGAGGAGGCCGTCGAGCGTGGAGGCGAGAATGCCCTGGGGGTCGTCGGTGGGGTGGTTGGGCTGGAGGCGGACGGACATGCGTCCGGGGAGGCCGAGGGTGTTGCGGAATTTGGTGATGACGTGGATTTTGGAGGCGGCGAGGACGAGGTCCTGATTGCGCATGAGCTTGGAGACGGCGGCGGCCATTTCGGGCGTGATGCCGGGGGAGGCGGCGGCGATCATTTCGGTGGTGGTGGTGTAATCGAGGAGCCACTCGCGGAAAGCGCCGACGGTGAGGTCTTTGAGGGGGGCGAAGGCGGAGGGATTGTGGGTGTCGAGGATGAGGCGGGTGACTTCATCTTCTTCGTAGGGGATGAGTTGTTCGGAGAGGAAGGTGGAAAGAGGAAGGTCGGCAAGGACGAGCTTTGCGGCGACGCGCTCCTGGGCGGATTGGGCGGCGATGCCGGCGAGCTGGTCGCCGGAACGATGGGGCGTGGCCTTGGCGAGAAGGTCTTTGAGGGTGGGGAAGGTGTAGTGATGGTTGCCGAGGGTGGTGGCGAAGGAGGGCATGAGATGAGTTTAACGCGGATGACTGGAGGGAGGGAATTTTTGACTGGGATTAAGAGGATTGAGGATGATTAAGAGGATCAAGAAGTGGAAGGAAGCTGGCGAATCAGGTGTCTGCGACGGTGTTCCAGTGCAGGTCTTCTTCGCCGATGAGCCAAATGCTTGCGCGGTGTTGATAGGCGACAAGGGTTTCGAGAGAAGGCAGTTTCTTTTTGGGTATTTTGATGAGAGGGACACCCTCGAAGCGCAGGTCACTTTGAAAAGGGATGCGGCCGGAGGGGATTTCTAAGTCGTCGAGCCACTTTTTATCGATCCAGGTGGTGAAGTCGTCTTGTGTGCCATTGCGCATGAATCCAACCAGACGGCAATGGATGGCGTACATCAGTTCGCGGTACGCATGAAGTTCGTGAGAAGGGCGAAGTGCCGCATTTGTGATGAGGTCGGCGGCCTCATCTGACAAGAAAAGGAAGGTGTCCGTAACCGAGTATGGATCGGTCTGATTGTCATGGGCGGGAAGGTCGGCATGGCCGAGCGCCCATGCGAAGACGGCAATGCTTTCAGCTTCCCAACCGAGGGTATTCGTGGTGTTTTTCTCGAGAGTGCCCAATGGTGCGCGGATTGAATCCCATTCGTGTGAACTTAGAGAAGTGGTCAGTGAGAGTCGCTGGACCCATTGGATGATTCGTTGATGGAGTTGTTCGGCATCGGCATTACCTTTGCCGCTGTCGATGAATCCGCGGCAGGATACGGCGCATAAGGCGAGTGCTCGGCGGGCGACTTTGTCGGGTGGCTGGGGGATGCAGTTTGAATTTTCGTCTGACACAGTGAGGCCCTGGGGATGGTTTTGGGAAGCGATTCTGGGAGGGTAGCGTGGCGTGCGATGCCGTGGCGGACGAAGGAAAGTGCATTATTATGGATGATGCGGGTCCATCGCCGGTCGCAGTGGAGAAGGAGGGGATGGAATGAGTTTAACGTGGGGGGTGGAAGGAGGAAATTTTTTTTGACTGGATGCCTTGTTGTCTTGTTGGGGTGTAGTCCAAATTTCGGGGAGTGAATCAAGCAGCAGCGGTGAAGTGGCGCCAAAAGTCGTTCCAGAGGTCGCTGTACCGGAGTGAACATAGGGCTGCAATGGCATCTGCGGATAGTGGGTAGTGGTCAGATGGGGTGGTTGGGTTTGATTTTGTTGTCGGGGGTGAGGGTGAGCTTTTGCTGTTGGAGGAGGTTCTGAAGGGCGAGGGTGAGGGCTTCTTTGATGCGGGGGCCGGTGCGGGCGAAGCCGAGTTTTTTGGCGGTGGCGAGGAAGAGGTCGTCCTGGGGCATGGCGCCGAACTGATGGAGGGTGTCCAGGAGAGTTTGGGTGAGGACGGCAGGGGGAACCTGGTCGATGTTGTCGAAGTCGTCTGGTTTGGGGGCGGTGGCAGAGGCGATGGGTTTGGCGGGGAGGGGTGCGAGGGTGGGGATGTTTTCGAGCTTGGGTGGCTCGGGTTGGGCGAGGGCGGCGTTGTAGGCTTCGAGGATGAGGGCGATCTGACGGTTGGGGTCGCGGGCCCAGTCGGTGGACCAGAGGCGGAAGATGCGCCAGCCGAGGGATTGGAGGACTTGCTCACGGAGGCGGTCACGATCACGGGTATTGGCGGCGTCGCGGTAGGCGGAGCCGTCGCATTCGATGCCGAGGACGAAGCGGGCTGGGTCGGCGGGATCGGTGAGGGCGAGGTCGACCTTGAAGGCGGAGCAGCCGATGGATCGCTGGATGTGGAGGTTGTGGGATTGGAGGGCAGCGGCGACCTGGTCTTCAAAAAGACTTGAAGAAATGTCCTGCGTCCTGGGTCCTGCGTTTTGTATCGAAGAAGAAGAAGGGGTGTTCTGCGCGGATGTTGGGGGATGCTGGGCGAAATCGAGGTAGGCCTTTAAGAGGCGTGCGCCGTGGGACTGGGTGCGGGAGAGGTCGATGTCGTCGGCGAGGATGGAGGAGAAGAGGGTGAGGCCCAGGCGGGCACGGGTGACGGCAACGTTCAGGCGGCGTTCACCGCCCTGGCGGTTTAGGGGGCCGAAGTTGTGGCTGAGCGTGCCGGTGTCATTTTTGGCATAGCCGACGCCGAAGAAGATGATGTCGCGTTCATCGCCCTGGACGTTTTCGAGGTTTTTGACGAAGAAGGGCTCGGGTTTGTCGGGATCGAAGAAAGAAGAGAGTCCCGGGTCCAGAGTCCCGGGTCCCGAGTCGGGAGAAGAGGTTGAGGCGTTTTTGCGGAGGGTGTCGATTTCGTCGAGGACGTGAAGTTGCTGAGCCTGGTTCATGGTGATGACGCCGAGGCTTTTGTCGGGGTGGTGCTGGGCGTGGTGGAGGACGGCCTGGGCGATGGCCTGGGCTTCGAGAGTGTTGATGCCGCCGCCGGCGGATTGGCCGGACCAGCGGCCGCCGGGGGTGTGATGGAGGGTGACGCCGGATGAGCCGTGGACGTCGAGGCAACTGGGGAAGGTGACGAGCTGGTTGTCGTAGAAGAAGCGGTTGGAGAAGGCGATGAGGGATTCGCGCTTGCTGCGGTAATGCCATTTCAAGCGCTGGCGGTGCATGGGGAGGGTGGCGCAGACATCGAGGATGCTTTCAAAGTCGCGGGTGGCGAGGGGTTCGTCGGCGTCGTCCTGTTCGGGTTCGTCGGAGATTTTCTCGAAGAAGTCGGTGGGGGGGAGCTGTTTTTGATCTCCGGCGACGATGAGTTGCTTGCCGCGGTAGACGGAGCAGACTGCATCATGGGGGCGGACCTGGGAGGCTTCG
This sequence comes from uncultured Phycisphaeraceae bacterium, assembly GCA_964527265.1. Classification (GTDB taxonomy): domain Bacteria; phylum Planctomycetota; class Phycisphaerae; order Phycisphaerales; family Phycisphaeraceae; genus CAZGOM01. The sequence continues at coordinate 35,213 of CAZGOM010000010.1, forward strand.
TCGAAGATGACGACATCGAAGGTGAGGTCTTCGGAGTTGAGGTAGGTGGAGACGGAGAGCGGGCTCATCATGATGCAGGGCTTGATGCGCAGGAGGAGGCCGGGGATGGCGGCAAAGAGGCGGCGGAGGGGGAGGTGGGCGCGTTTTTTGTTTGCTTCGCGGAGGAGGATGCCGACTTCGGAACTGGCGGGGGCGGGGGTGCCGGGATCGGCCGTGAGATTTGTGCGGGCGAGGACTTTGGAGCGGACGCGGGTGAAGGTGTTGTGGACCCAGAAGCGGTCGAGGCGTTTGAAGGTGGCGAGTTGGGTGTTGTGATGGGTGAGGTCGAATGTGCCGAGCGTGGGGTCCTGAGTGTAGGTTTCCTGGAGCCAGGCGAGGTAGAAGGCTCGGTCGAAGGCGGCGAGGGCATCGGGGACGGGGATGGCCTCCGAAAGGAGTTCATCGCGGAGGGTGGCGAGGTTTTGTTTTTCGGCGAGGTCGCAGGCGGTGAGGAAACGTGACCATTCCAGGACGCGGTGGGCGTCGGCGGTGCGGGCCTGGAGCCATGTGTTGAGCTGCGAGAGGGTGGCCGCGTGGAGGGTGATGCCGGTGGAGATGGGTTTGTCGAGAGCAAAGAGGTTTGCGACGAAGGCCATGGCGGGACCAAGGCGGGATGCGTGGATGGCAGCGAACGCGCGGGCGGCGGCCAGGAGAGTTTCGCGCGCGGCGGGGTTGGTGAGGGGGCGTGTGAAGCGGTCGGGGATGACGCCGTTATGGGAGGCTGCGAATGCGGCGAGCCATTTGGCGAGTTCGGCTTCTTTGTGCCAGTCGCCCAGGTGGGGGACATCCTCGGCGGGGAGGGCGCATTGCAGTTCGGCGGCAACGGGTTGGGCCTGGGCGCGCAGGTCGCGGAGCTGGCGGATGGCGTCGGCGTGGGCGGTGAGGGTGGTGATGTCCAGCGGCTGGTTTTCGCGGGCAAGATGGGCGCTGACGGCTGTCAGGCGGACGGCCTGGGCGTTTAAGGAGGCGGTGAAGTCCTGGAGTTTGCGGATGGCGGCGGGAAGGGGGGCGTGGGGTGGGTCGGCTTCCAGGAGCTGGGCCAGATTAATGTGCGTGGAAGCGTCTTGAGCGCGGCTTAGCGCCTGCTGGGCATGGCGTTGGGTTTCGCTGAGCGGTTGAGTAAAAAGGGAGAGGTTGAAGGAGAGATTTGTGAGGGCGGCGGCCAAGCCGTCCAGCGGGGCGAAATCCGCGGCGAGGCTTTGCAGGGCTTTCAAGTGGTGCGCGGCTTGTGCGAGGTCGGGAATCTGGCCAGGCTGGGGTGGGAAGAAGGCAGGGCCAAACGATAAGAGGGTTTCGATCTGGGCTTGGTAGGTGTGCCATTGGTCGACCTGAAACATATGGTCGACGATGGCGCCGGACCAGAAGGGGACGGCCGTTTTGTAGAAGGAGGCAACGGCGCGTTTGGCGCGGCTCCAGGAGCCGGAGAAGCGGCTGAAGAAGGAATCGTGGCGGAGGACGTCTTTGATTTGCGGGATTGCCGCGCGGCTGAAGGCGATGGGGAGGAGGCCAGCTTCTGAGGTAAGGCGGGTGCGCAAAGCGTCGGCCAGGGTGGCAATCTCGGTGGCTTGGTGGAGTGCGTTGGCAAGGCACTGGATGCCCTCCGTTGTGAACCATGACGGGTTGGCGGGGCGCAGTGGAAGGATGGCCTGCAAGGAGTCGACGAGCGCAAGCGTTGATTTGAGCGTGATGGGAGAGCGAGGTGTCAGGCCGAGTGGTTTGTGGAGGTTTTCGGTGGCGGCGGTGGCTGTGCTCTCAAGTTCGATCAGGAGCGCGGTGAGAGTGCTGATCGCCGGGGAGAGGCCGGTGGTACGGGAGTGGAGATCGTTTAAAAGGGCAGGGATGACGGCCCGAATTTCCTTGTGGGCGTGGGCGGCGTCGAAGAAGACCTGGGTGTCGGCGGCGTGGATGGTTTGCGGTTTGAAGCAGTTGAGGGTGATGCAGGCGCGGGCATAGGTTTCCGAGAAAGCGTGGAGACGGGCGTAGCGCTGGCCAGTGGGGAGGAGGCCCAGGCGAAGCCAGCTTTCGGGGATGTGCGGGTACGCGGCGATTTGGGAGATTTCGGCGGCAGTCTGAGTGAGCTGAGGGAGGGTAGCGGAGTCGGGGAGGAAACCTTCGGCGGTGAAAAGCTCGATGGGTTCCTGGCATTCCTGGAGGGCTTTGAGAGCGGTGGTGAAGTGATGGCGAATGTCGTCGGGGAGGCTCAGGGGCGGGGCCATGACGCGGGCGTTGCGCCAGGGATGGGAGGCCTGGGATTCGATGACATCGCGGCAAGCAGTGAGTGCTTCAACGGCGGCACGGGTTTTTTGGAGGCGGGTGTGATCGTAGGTGTGTGGATCGGCGATCACCTGGCGGGTGGCGGGGGCGTGCCGCACGCTGGTGTAGACGGCATGGGCGTCGAAAGCGGTGATTGCGAGCGCGGAGCGGGGGGCGTGAAGGGCGTGGACATAAGCAGTGAGACGGTCGCTGGCGGCGGTGAGGCCGGCGAACTGGTCGTGCATGGAGGGGTAAGTTTCGGGCCTGGCGGCGAGGGCGCGCTCAAGCTCCTGGACGACGGAGCGTTTGTTGGCTTTGTGGCTGTGGCATTCGAGGCAGAATGCGCCGAGCTGGCGGGCGTCGAGGCGGCGTTTGACGACTTCGAGGGCGGCCGCTTTTTCGCTGACGAAGAGGACGGTTTTTCCGTCGGCGAGGCATTGGGCGATGATGTTGGCGATGGTCTGGCTTTTGCCGGTGCCGGGGGGGCCGTCGAGGACGAGGTTTTTGCCTTGCTGGACGAGGTCGATGGCCTGATGCTGGCTGGAGTCGCAGTCGAGGATGATGTGGGCAGCGTCGGGGGAAAGGGGGGCGGGGGAAGAGGGGGGCAGGTTGTGCATGGAGGCGGGGTCGCCGGCCAAACCGCGGCAGACGGCGTGGGCGGTGACGCGGGCTTCGTTGTTGCGCAGATCCTGCCACATGGAGACTTTTTGGAAGGCGAAGGTGCCCAGGGCGGCGACGCGGTCAACGGCCCAGCGGGGGTGGGCAGCGATAGCGGCCTGGACGGCGTTTAAGTAGGTTTCAAGGTTTTCCGGGGCGTCGCGGAGGGCGTCTTCATCGAAGAGGGGAAGTTCCAGGGCGAATTCCGAGCGGAGGAGCTCGGTCAGAGGGTGGTTGGGGGCGAGGTCTTCATCGGCGGGATGAAGGTCCCAGGGGGAGTCGACGGCGGGTTTATCGAGGGAGACGGGGAGGAGGACAAGGGGTGCGAAGATGGGGAGGTCGCTTTGGGGGGATTCATACCAGCGGAGCATGCCGAAGGCGAGGAAGAGGGTGTTGACGCCTTGTTCGGAGAGAGAGGTGCGGGCGGCGAGGTCGAGGCGTTTGAGTTTGTTGCCCAGTGCGGTGTCGACGAGGGGTGTGCCGGCGTTGCTGCCGGGTTTGGCGTCAGGAGCGGGGGGGAACCAAGGGAAGGTGAGGCTTTTTTCTTTGATGGCAGTGTGTTCCCAGAGGTCTGGGAACGCAGGGTGAATGACTGAGAGAAGGCCGGCGCGCGCATCGAGTTTGCAACTGATGAGGCGATTGCGCTTGGAGGTATCCAGGAGTTGGCAGCGCCATTCCTGAACCTGACGGGAGAGGTCTTTGAGGAGAGGGGGCGGCACAGGTTGGGGGGAAGTGGACTGGGTCATTGGGGGCAAGGGTAACAAAGATGGGGTTTAGGGTTTGGGGTCTGGGGTCTGGTCAGAAGGGGGGGCGGAATCGTGTATGCCGCGGGCGTAGAGGAGGGTGATGGGGTAGACGGCGATGGAGGCGATGAGCATTGCGATGACGACGGGTTGAATGGAGGTGAGGGCGAGGGTGTCGTAGGCGGCGACGACGTAGTCGTTGATATGGCCGGGCTCGGAGCCGGCGATGTATTGGGCGCGGGTGGCGGGGTTGCGGAGGAGGTCCAGGCACATGAGGAAGTTGGAGAAGACGAAATACCAGCCGACGATGGAGTAAGCGGCGCGCTCCACCTGGTGGTGGGTGAAGAGGCCGGTTTGGGCGCGCCAGAGGCAGATGCCGGCGAAGAGGAGTTCCGCGCCGTGGCCGGCGAGGAGGATGGCGAGCTGGGAGTAGCGGTTGCTGAGTGCGATGAAGGGATAGAGGACCGCGGCAGAGGTGGCGGTGATGCGTAGGAATTTGCTTCGCCAGGCTTCATAAGCCAGAAAGAGGAGGACGAGCCAGACGAAGGCGCAGAGCCAGAGCATGCGGCTGTCGGAGACCATGGTGTATGGGACATGGCCGTCCAAGGAGATGCGGGGGAGGGCGAAACGGCCTAGCGCCAGCGACATCAGCGTGTGGCCGCCTTCATGAACGATGGCCTGGAGGAGCCAGCCCATGATTCTAGTGAGGCAGGTGCTTTGGATGAGGGGGACAAAGAAGAGGCCAAGACCGGCGTAGAGGAAGCCAGTGACAGCAGGGGAGAGACGGGGTTTTAGTTGGGTGATTGTTGGCGGTGGAGATTTTGAAGGAGGGAGAGGGGGCATGGGGTTTATGGTAAAGCGGGAGTGATGAGGGTGGTAGGGGTTGCAATGTGCTTCAGGGGGCTTTTAGAGGAGAATTTTTTGACACGATTTGCCGGATCCTCAAGATTTATACGATGGTGTTCTCGCGCTGGGGGGGTGAGATGTGGGGTTTGGGTATATGCAGCGGGGATTAAGGGTGAGCTTCTGTGAAAGAGGGGGAAGGAGATCTTTCTGCACTCGCGGCACAGTCGCGTTGTGCCTTTGGGGTTGGTCGCAAGGTGCCGTGGTGGATGGACCATGAGAGGCATGGGTAGAATTCGGGGCATGAATAACCCAAAACCATTGGATCACAGCATTGTTGCCCCGTATTCGGCCGTGGAGTTCAAGCGTATGGGGGTGTTGGATGTGTGGGAGAAGTATGAGGGGGTGCTGACGTGGGGAAAGGGGCAGACGATTGCGATGGTGGACGATGGGTGCAATATCGATGTGCCGGAATGGAAGGCGGTGATGCCTTGGGGGCCGAAGGTGATTGCGAACTGGAATGTGTTTGAGGAGAACGACAACCCGCGGCCGGTGCCGCCGGGGTATCACGGGACGTCGATTGGTTTTCCGTCTTCGCTGAACCATGAGGGGAAGCGCGGGGTGGCGTATAACGATTATGTGATCCAGATCAGGGCGATCACGATTGTGCACTTGCCGCGCATTGAGTCGGAGACGGTGGCGAAGGCGCTTAAGTGGGTGATTGCGCACCGGGAGAAGTACAACATCACGGCGGTGAACCTGGCGCCGGTGGATGACAAGCGGCATAACGAATCGCTGGAGACGGAGATCGATGAGCCGTTGCGGGAGTTGAGGAAGCTGAATGTGTGGGTGAGCGCGCCGACGGCGAATAACCAGTACACAGATGGGATTTCGTGGCCGGCGTGTTCGCCGGAATGCTTTGCCATTGGGGCGGTGAAGCCGGCGGAGGATGTGGTGCATCTGGACCGGTGCGCGCTGGTGGACATCGTGGTGCCGGCTTCGGCGACGAGCAGCTCCAATGCGTTTATCTGCGGTGCGGCTTTGATTTTGCGGGAAGCGATTGAGAAGTCGGGGTATCAGTGGAAGAAGGACGGGGAGACGCTGCCGGATGCGATGATGGCGATTTTCAAGCGGACCGGGCCGAAGGTGTTTGATCCGGCGACGGGGTTGACGTTTCCGAGGCTGGATCTCTTGGCGGCGGTGCAGGCGGTAGGAATTTGAGGATGGGTTCTGGGTCTTGGGTTCTGGCAGCGAAAGAGGTTTTGTGTTGGGGTGGGGGGGGGATGGTGTTTTTGTTGGCGCGGGCAAGACACGGCTTGAGTTCGGCTCAAGCCGTGGCACCCAGTCGTAGCCTTCACGGCGCAGTGTGACACCCGAGATCAGGGTTTGGTGAATTTTGCGAGCCATTGGCAGCCGGCGTGGGGGAGGCCTTCGTGGCCGCCGAGGAAGAGAGTGAGGCGCGAGGGGCCGGCGTGGCGGCGGAGGTGGATTTCGCGGTTTTCGAAATCGGGGTCGGGGGTGGTGTCTTCTTTGGAGGGGTTGGTGAGTTTGCGATTGTCCCAGAGTTGCTGGATTTCGGCTTCGGTGACCTGGGGGGCGTTGTAGGCGCGGGCGATGGCGTTGAAGGCGTCGACGGAGTGACGGAAGGGGACGGAGCCGGTTTGGCCGTCGAGTATGCCGTGCACGAAGTCGATGGGGAGGTTGTGGGCGGCGGCGTTTTGAATGTGGAAGAGGGGTGAGCGGGCGCGGAGCTGGGCGTCGGTTTCCGGGGAGGAGCCGGGTGCGCCGCCGACGGAGAGGGCGATCATTTTGGCGTAATTTTTGACGATGCCGTCCTTGGCGTGGTGGTTGTACCAGGCGGTGAGGTCGGAGATGCCGCAGTATTCGGATGCGGCGGTGAAGCGGTGGGGGTGCGCGGCGGCCATGACCATGGTCATGTGACCGCCACCGGAGCCGCCGGCGATGTAGATGCGGGAGGGGTCTGCGTGGAGGGTGTGGAGGGCGAAGTCTGTTGCGTCGAGGACGTCCTGGATGGCGGCGGGGGAGGCGCAGGCGAGGGGGTTGGAGTTTGGGCCGCGGAAGTTGGGCATGACAAAGGACCAGCCGCGCTGGTGGGCTTCGGGGAGCCAGCCGCCGGGGTTCATGTTGAGGTCTGCGCTCCAGGAGTGGAGGAAGATGAGGGCGGGGGCTTTTTTATCGGACGCGGCGTGATAGCGGATGGGCTGCTGGGTGGCGTCGAAGGTGCTTTTGAGGGTGGTTTGGGTGAGCTTGGTGTGGTCGAGGGTGGGGGAGGTTGCGTTGGTGATGTCAGCGTCGGTGTTGAGGGGTTGATTTGCCATGGGATGATTTTAACTGTTGAACATCGAGGGGTGTGGTGGCGTATGATCTGGCGGTCATTGATCGGGTCCATTTTTCGGCGTTAGGGGCTTATGTTCAAAATCCTGCTGATTTCCAAGTTACTCAGGCGCAAGCTGGCGCCGACGTTTGCCATTTTGGCGGTGACGCTGTGTACGGCGATGGTGATCATCGTCAACAGCGTGATGGGGGGTTTTTTGACCTCCATGCGCGAGGCGGGGAAGGCGCTGTCCGGGGATGTGTGGGTGAACGGGGGGATGGACGGCTTTCCGTATTACCGGGAGCTGATCGCGAAGCTGGAGAAGGATCCGGCGATTGAGGCGGCGACGCCGGTGCTGAGGGCGACGGGGCTGATGCAGTTTGGGAGGGGGAACCCGAAGCTGGTGGAGGTGGAAGGGATTGAACCGGGGGGGATGGACCGGGTGACAGGGATCAAGAGCCGATTTTTCTGGACGAGCAAGCATTTTCTGGATGAATATGAGCGGGAGCTGGAAAACCCGGATTATTCGGATGCGGTGAAGGAGATGATCCGGGAGCGCATCAAGGTGATGAAGGCCAGGGAACTGCGTGACTTGACGATGGATTTCAAGGGGCCGGAGAGCTGGGGGAACATGCCGGGGATCGTGCCGGGGATCGCGATGTACAGCGTGCGGGACAGGAAGGGGACCTATCAGATCGGGCAGTCGCTGACGGGGCGGTCGGATTTTGTGGACTCAAAAATGACGGTGACGGTGCTGCCGATTACGCAGTCTGGGGCGGTGCGGACGCCGGAATTGCGGCAATTCATGGTGGTGAACGAGGTGAAGAGCGGGTTGTATGAACTGGATGCGAAGAAGGCGTATCTGCCTTTGGCGGTGCTGCAGCAGATGATGAAGATGGATTCGGTGCCGCAGGTGGATAAGACGACGGGGCAGCCGACGGGGAAGATGACTGAGCCGCGCGTGACGAATGTGGTGGTGAAGGGGAAGCCGGGGTACACGCTGGCGCAGATTGAGATTGCGACGGCGAAGGTGGTGGAGGAATTCCAGCAGGCGCATTCGGACAACATGCAGGTGCAATTTTTGAATGTGCTGACGTGGGAGAAGCTTTTTGCGCGGCTTTTAGGCGCGGTGGAGAACGAGAAGGGTATGCTGACGTTTTTGTTTGCGATCATCAGCCTGGTGGCGTTGATGATGGTGGGGACGATTTTCTACATGATCGTGCTGGAGAAGACACGTGACATTGGCGTGCTGCGAGCAATCGGGGCGTCGGGATTTGGCATCCTGGGCGTGTTTGTGGGATTTGGCTTGACCATTGGGCTGGTGGGTGCGAGCCTTGGATTCGGGCTGGCGGCGCTGGTGGTGAACAATTTGAATGGGATCCAGTTTTTCCTGGCGAACTATCTGGGTGTGACGGGGTTTGTGGCGATCTGCGTGGTTGGCGGGATGGTTCTGGGCATGGTGGTTGGCGGGGCGATTGGGATGTGGCGTGGGCGGGTGGAAAAGCCGCTGGTGTGGTGCACGGTGGCGGGTTTTGCGGCGGGCGCGGCTGGAAGCGTGGTGTCTCTGTTTGCCGCAGAGGGTTTCAGCGGGTGGCTGAACACGAAATACAAGTTCATGATGTGGGACCCGGTGGTGTATTACTTTGACCGGATTCCGGCGCGGCTGGACATGAACGAGGTGTATGTGATTCTGGTGGTGGCGGTGGTGGCGAGCGTGATCGGGTCGCTGGTGCCGGCGGTGCTGGCGGCGCGTGTGAACCCTGTGGAGTCGCTGCGGTATGAGTAGGCCAAGGCGGCCTAGAGAATAGAAAATAGTGAGTGGAAAGTAGATAAGAGGGGAGTGGGCAAGCGCCCCGGATTGGATTTGAACCAATGACCTGCGGTTTAGGAAACCGCCGCGCTATCCGCTACGCTACCGGGGCTTGGGGGTGAGATTCTATCCGGCGGGGGTGGATGATGCGAGGTTGGGAAGAGCGGAACAAGGTCCATGGGAGAAGGGACAAGGCGAAGAAGAGCGGGTTTGGGAATGTTTTTTACATGTACAGCTGCGAGAGGGAGGGAGGGGGGAAGGTTGAGAAAAAGGTCGAGGGGTGAGGGTTTGTGCAGTGAGTTAGGCTAAATAAATATAAAACAACTATAAATAATCCCTTGACAGCCTAAGGGGATCGGGGTATAATATGTGGACATTTATTGTAGATTGGTAGGCGGGCGTGTTTTGTGGGTGGTAGACTCGAATTTGTGTGAGCGGTATTGAATTCGTGGTGGATTCCGGGCGATGGTTCCTTTTTCGGAAAGAAGGGTGTTTATGGGGCGGCAAGTTTATCGCGTGCTTGTGGTTGCGTTGTGTGCGGGTTTGGGCGTGAGCGTTGTGTACGGACAGGAGAAGGCGGGGACGCAGCCGGCGGGGCCTGCGGCTCAGAATGGCGCGGAGGTGGCGGTGCCGGATACGACGCTGGATTTGTCCAAGAAGGCGCCTAAGGGGGATGGGAAGGTGTCGGACGAGGAATTGGCGAAGCAGTTGCAGAATCCGGTGGCGGCGCTGATCAGCGTGCCGTTCCAGAGCAATTTTGAGTTCAAGGGCGGGCAGACGGGGAATGGGTTTCGGTATTACCTGAATGTGCAGCCGGTGATTCCGCTGAAGCTGAATGAGAACATCAATGTGATAAGCCGAACGATTGCGCAGTTTGCGTATCAGACGGATTACGTTTCGGGTGAGCCGGATGATGTGGGGCTGGGGGATACGACGCAGAGTTTCTTTTTTTCGCCAGCGAAGACGGGGAAGGTGATCTGGGGTGTGGGGCCGGTGATGCTGATTCCGACGGCGACGGATACGTCGCTGGGGGCGGGGAAGTGGGGCATGGGGCCGACGGGGGTGGTGCTGACGCAGCAGGGGCCGTGGACGTTTGGGATGCTGGCGAGCCATACGTGGAGCTTTGCGGGGGATGGGGCCAGGCCGAGCGTGAACGCGACGTTTTTGCAGCCGTTCGGGTCGTATACGTTCAAGAACGGCGTGGCATTGCAGTTGTCGTCGGAATCGACGTATGACTGGGGGAGCGAGAAGTGGGTGGTGCCGGTGATCGGGCAGGTGAGCAAGGTGATGAACTTGAACGGGCAGCGGATGAATATCGGGATCGGCGCGAAGTATTACGCGGAAGGGCCGACGGGGACGCCGGAGTGGGGGTTGAGGTTGAATGTGGTGTTTTTGTTTCCGGAGTGAAGAGGCGGCGTTTTTGACTGGGATTAAGAGGATTGCAGATGATTAAGAGGATCGGGAATCAAGGCGGAGATGTGCGTTGATGCATGTGAATTGTGTTTTTTAAACTCATTGGAGAAATGATGATGAAAGTTCATTCGTGTGCTTGGGGTTTGGTGGTTTTGGTGGGTTGTGGGGCTTTGTTGTTGGGTGGGTGTGCAAAGGATGGCGTGAAAGAGGGGGGCGATGACAAAGAAGTCCTGGTGGGAGCAGATGTCACGGCAGAGCAGGCGCGTGCGACGGCGAAGGAGGCTTATTTGTATGCGTTTGCGATGATGGAGAACTATGCGACCTGGCGGGGCCAGGCGGTGGACAAACAGTCTCCGACGTATGTGGGGGGATTCAATGTGTTTCGGAATTACAGCCAGGCGTTTGGGCCGGCCAACCATGATGTGGTGACGCCCAACAATGACACGCCTTATTCGTGGGCGTGGCTGGATTTGCGGGCGGAGCCGGTGGTGGTGAGCGTGCCTGAGGTGCCTAAGGGGCGATATTACGTGCTGCAATTTGTGGACTTGTTCACGTACAACATGGCGTATGTGGGATCACGTGCGACGGGGAACGGCGCGGGGAATTACCTGGTGACGGGGCCGGGGTGGAAAGGGGAGACGCCCAAAGGAATCAACCAGGTGTTTGCGAGCGAGACGCAGATTGTGGGGATTCTGGGGCGGACGCAGTTGTACGGGCCTGGGGATGTGGAAGCGGTGAAGAAGGTGCAGTCGGGATACAAGATCACGCCGCTGAGCAAGTTTGAAGGGAAGGCGGCGCCTGCTGCCGTGGTGGTGGAATTTCCTGCTTATGACAAGGCGAAGGCAGGGACGCATGACTTTATCGAGTACCTGAATTTCCTGCTGCGATTCACACAGCCGCCGCACCCGAGCGAGGTGGCGATGCTCAAGCGGTTTGAGGCGATTGGGATTGCGCCGGGGGCGAAGTGGGACGCGAGCAAGGTAGAGGCTGCCAAGCTGGCGGCGATCGATGCGGGGGTGAAGGATGCGCAGGCGGAGCTGAAGGCGAAGATTGCGGTGACGCATGGGTCGAATGGTTTGTTTGGGCCGCGCGAGGCACTGGGGCAGGATTACCTGAAGCGGGATGTAGCGGCGGCGATGGGGCTGTATGGGAACAACCTGGAGGAGGCGTGGTATGGCGGTTATGTGGGAGATGGGACCAAGGCGAGCAAGATACGGTTTGCGCCTGGGCAGTTTCCGCCGGCGAGATTTTTCTGGTCGATCACGGCTTACACGCTGCCGGGCCGGTTTTTGTACGACAACAAACTGAACCGATATTCGATTGGAGACCGGACTGCGGGGTTGAAGAAGGATGCGGATGGGGGGCTGACGATTTACATCGGGCATGAGTCGCCGGGGAAGGAGAGGGAGAGCAACTGGCTGCCGACGCCGGCAGGGCCTTACAGCGCGGTGGTGCGGGTGTATGGGCCGAGCAAGGAGGCGATGGATGGGAAGTGGAAGCTGCCTGTATTGGAAGATGTGAAGTAAGGAGGAGAGCGGAATTTTCACCATGAAGAGACGAAGGTCAGAAGGTGGAAAAGGAAGAATTCAAGTCTTGATGCTTGCTTGGGTTTTGGGTTGAAGTTTGTGTGGTTAGATGCGGTTCAAAGGGTCGATTTTTCACGGGAGCATTGGTATGAACGGTAAGAAGAATGGATTGAGGGTGTTGGTGTCGTTGGTTTGCGGGTCGATGCTGTTTGCCGGGTGTGCGAAAGATGGGGGAGAGGGGGCGGGGTGCGCGGCTGGTGTGAAAGTGGTGAATGGGCTGCCAGCGACGGCGGGGGATTCGGAGGCGCTGTATGACGAGCTGGATTACCAGAGGGCGTGCCAGACGTATTTGTGGGCGCTGCCGATCGTGTCGTTTGCGCAGTGGCAGGAGCAGCATGAGAAGGTGTTTGAGGCGGGTGATTTTGACTTGGTGATTTACAACTCGTTCACGGACAAGCTTGGGATCTTGACGCCCAACGCGACGACGCCGTACATCTTGAGTTTTCCGGATCTGTCGCGGACGGGTCCACTGGTGATTGATTACCCGGCAGGGCCGACGGCGGGCGGGGTGGGGGATTTCTGGCAGAGGCCGCTGACGGATATGGGTCAGACGGGGCCGGACCAAGGTGCCGGCGCGAAGTACTTGATTTTGGGGCCCGGGCAGAAAGCGGCAGATACCGCGGGGTATACGGTGGTGCAGTCACCGACTTACAACATTTCAATTGGGACTCGGATGCTGGATTCAGACCCCGTAAAGGCGCAGGCGCTGCTGAAAAAGGTGAGGGTTTATTCATTGAATGCGCAGCCGAAGGACGCTGCGACAAAGCTGGTGAGCCCAAACGGGAGAGGCTGGAGCCAAGTGCAGCCGCGCGGGCTGGATTACTGGAAGCGATTGCATGCGGTGATTCAAAAAGAGCCGGTGGAGGCGCGGGACCGGATGATGATGGCGATGCTTGCGCCATTGGGAATTGAGAAGGGCAAGCCGTTCAAACCGGATGAGCGGCAGAAGCGGATATTGCTGCGCGGGGCGGAGACGGGGGAACTGATGGCGATGAATTTTTCGTTCAACAAGCGGTTTGAAGGGGCGCGTTACCGGGCGGATGCGCATTGGGATTATGTGTTGACGTTTGATCCATCGCAGGAAGAGGCGAACTTCACGCAGCTGGATCGGCGGTCTGCGTGGTTTTATGAAGCAGTGACGGCAAGCAAAGGGATGGCGACGCGGCAGGCGGGGGTGGGGCAGGCGTACCTGGGGGCGTATCACGATGCGGATGGGAATTGGTTTGATGGCGGGAAGCAATACACGCTGACTGTGCCGGCGAACCCGCCGGCGAAGCAGTTCTGGTCGCTGACGGTGTATGACACGCGGACGCGGTGCCTGATCGACAATCCGTTGCAGATTGCGGACCGGTCTTCACGGCAGGATTTGATCAAGAATGCAGATGGGTCTGTGACGCTTTATATGGGGCCTGTTGCGCCGGTTGGGAAAGAGAAGAACTGGATACCGACGGTGGCGGGGAAGGCATGGTTTGCGTATTTCAGGCTGTATGCGCCGACGGAGAGGTATCTGGATGCGAGCTGGAAGCTGCCAGATATCAGGAAAGCGGATAAGGGATGATGAAGAGGAGTTGCGTTTTTGGTTTAGCAGCGAAGAAAGATCTGGACTTTCACCACGAAATCACGAAGTTAAGAGAAGGGGATTTTTTATGGGGGTTGCAATGCGTTTTTTGAAGACGCGTGAGAGTTTTTATTGGAGTGGTTGTGAGTGCGTGATGTTTCGTTAATCCAACGGGACACGGCTTGAGTTCGGCTCAAGCCGTGGCACCAGGCGTGGCGTGAAGCGCGGCTGCGCCTGTGGGGTGCGGGAAGTGGTATGATTTCTCTCTTTTCCCGAGCTACCCTTTAACGACGATTGACCCCCCATGGCCATAGACACAGTGAGTGCGAGAGAGATTGCCCGGCGGCGGACGTTTGCGATTATTTCGCACCCGGATGCGGGCAAGACGACGCTGACGGAGAAGTTTCTGCTGTACGGCGGTGCGATCGGTCTGGCCGGGGCAGTGAAGAGCAAGAAGGCGCAGAAGTCGGCGACGAGCGACTGGATGGAGCTGGAGAAGCAGCGCGGGATTTCGATTTCGTCAACGGTGCTGCAGTTTGATTACAGCGGGTATTGCGTGAACATCCTGGACACGCCTGGCCACCGCGACTTTTCGGAAGACACGTATCGCGTGCTGACGGCGGTGGACTCGGTGGTGATGGTGATCGACTCGGCGAAGGGTATTGAGCCGCAGACGCGGAAGCTGTTTGAGATCTGCCGATTGCGGAAGATTCCGATTTTCACGTTTGTGAACAAGATGGACAGGCCGGGCAAGCCGCCGCTGGAATTGATCGATGAGATCGAAAAGGTGCTGGGCATCCAGACCTATGCGATGAACTGGCCCATCGGATCAGGCGTGGATTTCAAGGGCGTTTATTCGTTTAAGGACAAGAAGGCGCACCTGTTTGAGCGCACGACGGGCGGGGCGCGGCGGGCGACGGAGAAAGTGGCGACGCTGGAGGAAATGGGGGCGTCCGGGGAACTGGAAGGCGAGCTCTTTAAGCAGACCAAGGAAGAGCTGGAGATGGTGGAATGGGCGGGCTCCAAGTTTGATGAGGATGCGATCCATACGGGGACGCTTTCGCCGGTGTTTTTCGGGTCTGCGATGAACAACTTCGGGGTGCAGGAACTGCTGGATTCATTCCTGGAACTCGGGCTTCCGCCACAGCCCAAAAAGATCAAGGGGGGCGGGCTGGCTTCGCCGGAGCAGCCGGGATTTTCGGGGTTCATCTTCAAAATCCAGGCGAACATGGACCCCAACCACCGGGACACGATTGCGTTTGTGCGCATCTGTTCGGGAAAATTTGACCGGGAAATGGATGTGACGCTGGTGAGGACGGGCAAGCGGGTGCGGCTCAACAGTGCGCACAAGCTGTTTGGCCGCGACCGGGAGACGATGGACGAGGCATGGCCGGGAGACATCGTGGGCCTGAGCGGGCACTCGGACTTCCGCATCGGTGACACGCTGGCGGAGAAATCAGGCGTGGAGTTTGAGGCGATGCCGACGTTTGCGCCGGAGATTTTTGCTTATCTGCACAGCGATACGACATCGCAGTTCAAGCGGTTCCGGGATGGGCTGGATCAGCTTTTGCAGGAAGGTGTGGTGCAGGTGATCCAGATACCCGGATCGCTGGCGCGCGTGCCGCTGCTGGGCGCGGTGGGGCAGCTTCAGCTTGAAGTGGTGCAGTATCGCTTGAAGAGTGAGTACGGGGCGGATTCACGGCTGGAGCGGTCTGGGTGGGAGTTGATGCGGTGGATTCATCCGAGCAATGATCCGGAGGTGATTCGGGACATGGTGATGCCCAGCGCGGCGCAGATGGCGATGGATCAGATGGACCGGAAGGTGATTCTGTTTGATAACCAGTGGACGATGCAGTACTTCCGGGATAAGAACCCGAAGGTGGTGCTGGCGGAGAATACGATCGGGTGAGCCAAACGCGCAGACGCGTTTGGAGTTTCGCGTCCTGCGTCCTGAGTCGAAGAGAAGAGGTCCAGAAGAAGAAAGGCACAACTATGGTTTGGGAGAAGTATGAAGCCAGGGGTTGATGGGTGAAGAGGAAGTGGGTGTGAAGTTGTGGTGGCGTGAGGAAGACATGCTCACGAAGACGAGAGCATGGCACACAGATTGGGTAAAATGGTGGGATGAGCGACAGCCAATCTATTGTGACGACGTTGGTATCGATCCTGGGCACTAAGGGTGTGGTGACGGATCGTGGGGAGTTGAAGGTTTACGAGTGTGATGGATTTTCGGTGGCGAAGGGGACGCCGACGGCGGTGGTTTTCCCCAAGACGACGCAGGAGGTGTCGCGGGTATGCAAGGCGTTGTTTGATGCGGGTGTGGCGATTGTGCCGCGCGGGACGGGGACGGGGCTGGCGGGCGGTGCGGTGGCTTACGGCGGGGGTGTGATTATTTCGACGAGCCGCATGACGGAGATTGAGAAGATCGATTTGCCGAATCGGTTGGCGGTGGTGCAGGCGGGGGTGAGGAATTATGCGTTAACGGAAGCGGTGGGGTATGCGGGGGCGCCGGGGCTGCATTTTTCGCCTGACCCTTCGAGCCAGAAGGCATCGACCATCGGGGGGAACGCGGCGACCAATGCTGGGGGGATCAACACGCTGAAGCACGGCGTGACGACCAACCACATCCTGGGGCTGGAAATGGTGCTGGCGGATGGCACCGTGATGGAGACGCGGACGGCGGGGTTGTATGACGGCGTGGGGCCGGATGTGAGCGGGCTGGTGTGCGGGAGCGAGGGGACGCTTGGAATCGTGACGAAGCTGTGGTGCCGGCTGGTGAACAAGCCGAAGAATTTCCGGACGGTGTATGCGGTGTTCAACTCGACGCTGGATGCGTGCAAGACGGTGGCGGATGTGATTGCGACGGGGATCATTCCGACGTCGATGGAGATGATGGACGGGGCGATGATCCGGGTGGTGGAAGATGCATTCCACTATGGGTTCCCGCTGACGGCCAAGGCGCTCTTGCTGCTTGAAGTGGACGGTGTGGAAGAGGTGCTGGATGACCAGATGGATTTGATCTGCGCGCTGGCGAAGGAGAACAACGCGACGGAGATCAAACAGTGTTCGGACCCGGCGCGGCGTGCGGAGCTTTGGAGTGCGCGCAAGCGGGCGTTTGGGGCGATTGGGCGCATCAGCCATAGTTATTGCACGCAGGATGCGTGCGTGCCGCGCTCAATGCTGCCGCAGGTGGTGGAGACGGTGGGGCTGATTGGTGAGAAGTATGGGCTCAAAATCAACAACGTGTTCCATGCGGGGGACGGGAATATTCATCCGATCCTGCTGTTCGACGAAGATAAGCCGGAAGAGGTGCAGAAGGTGCTTTTGGCTTCGCTGGAGATTCTCGATTACTGCATCAGCGTGGGCGGGACGATTACGGGCGAGCATGGGGTGGGCGTGGAGAAGCTGCATCTGATGCCGCGGATGTTTAACAAGGACACGATTGTGACCTTTCAGAACATCAAGAAGACGTTTGACCCGGTGCAGTTGATTAACGATGCGAAGCTGATACCGAGTGATAAGCTGGTGATTGAGTTATTGCACGAGAATCCGTGGCCGTCGGGCGTGAATGTGTCGGGTGGGGCGAGTATTGTTCACGTTTGAAATTAAAGTCCCGAGTCCCGAGTCCCGAGTCGAAGAGGCAAAGTTTAAGAGTCAAGATTCAGAACTCCCTCCCCCGGTTCTCACTCTCTCACCCTGACGCTCTCCCTGAGGGAGAGGGGATAAGAAAGGACGCCAATGCCGCTGAATGCTTTGACGATATTTGCGGCGATTTTCCTGGTGATGGGGCTGGTGGCGGATTTGATTTCGCTGGGGTGCGAGGCGAGCCGTGTACTGAGACCTGAGAAGAAGGCTGCCTCACCGATTCCGATGGTGGGGTTGGTGTTTTACGTGATCTGCTGTTTTGTGTGGTGGCTGTATCTGCCGTGGCCGTTGGTGGCGGGTGTGCTGGCGGGGCTGACAGTGTTTCACCTGGTTTGTCAGTTTGCGTTTTTCTGGTCGGGGAAGAAGAATATGGATGGTGAGGGTTAAGGGTGCGTGATATATCCGAGGGCGCTGTCCAGTGTCTTGGCACTAGATTTAAACTGATTTTCGGGTAAGGAAAGCTTGGCAGATGGTTGGAGAGAGTCGCCGGCGAGGGCAGTTCACTTATGTAGGTGGAGGTGGTTGAGCGGGAGCCGGCGGGACGCCGGCGCTCCCGGTGGGGCGTGCTGGCAGTGGCGTCATTTTTTCTTGTTGAGGAACGGCTTAAGGGTTTCGACGGCGTGGGCCTTTAAGGCTTCGGCCTGGGCGTTGGTTTCGCATTCGACCCAGCCGATTTCCGATGCGTGGAGCCAGTCGTGGATGGGGGCGACTTGGGCGCGGGTGAGCTGGGCAGGCTTTTTGGTGGTGACGCTGCTATCGGCGATTTCGAGATATTCGCAGACGGCGCGGCGGAGGGCGGATTGGGAGAGGTCGCCGGTGGTCTGGGTGTCTTCTCGGTAGCGGCGGCGGATGTTGGCCGACAAGCCGACATAGGCCCACTCGCCCTGGTGGCGGAGTACGCAGATGCCGGGGTTGGCCTTGAGGGCTTTCTCGTCGACTTCGGAGAAGGGGGTGAGCTTGAGGGAATCGAGCTGGGATTGGAGTTGGGTCATTTGATTTTGTTCAAGACGGGATCGAGGAGGGTGATGAGGTTCTTTTTGAGGAGCGCGGAGGCGTCGTCGGAATCACAGACGATCCAGGCGACCTGGCATTTATTCAGCCATGCGTTGACAGGGCCGACCTTGGCGTCGGTGAGCTGGGTGGGGCGTTTGGCGGAGACGGCGGTTTTGGCGATTTTCAAGTGCTCGCAGACGTTGCGGCGGAGGGCCGAGCGGGAAAGATCCGCGCTGGTGTCGGCGTGAACGGCCATGCGCGCGTTGAGTTTTTTACCCTTGCCGACGAAGACCCATTTGCCGTCCTGGTGGAAAAGGCAGACGCCCGGAGAGGCTGGGATCGTGGTCATATTGAGGCCGGCGAAAGCGAGTTTCGTGAGCCCATCGACCTTGGTTTGGAGTTTGTTCATCTGTCTACGATACCCGGTTATGGGTTTTGGCGGGTTTTCTTAGATCTTATTGAGCTTGGGCTTGAGGTTGCGGATGGCGGCGAGGCGGGTGTCTGTGAGGTCTGCGACGTCGCATTCGAGCCAGCCGATTTCGCATTCGAGGATCCATGCGTCGAGGCGTTCCAAGGTGCGGGTGCGATTGTTCATCTGCCCGGATTTGATTTGCTCCGGCGTGGCGAATTTGAGGAATTCGCAGAGGCTTTTACGCAGCGGGGAATTGGTGAGGGATTGGCCGGTGCCGACGTATTGGCGGATGCGGCGGCGCAGGTCGTCTGATTCGCCGATGTAGGCCCAGGTGCCCTTGTGGCGAAGGAGGGATACGCCGGGGTTTTCGGGGATGGTGGTGAAATCTATTCCGGCAAGAGGGACCATGGTGAGGTTGGCGAGGCGGGATTTGAGGGAAGGTTTTTCGGTGTTGTCGTTCATGGTGTTGGGGATCGCGTGAGGGTGGTGGGAGGGAAAGAAAAGGAGCCCGGTTGGGGGCTCCTTTTCGAGGTTTTGGGGTTTGTTGGATTGTTGTTGGTCCAACGGGACACAGCACGGGTTGGGCCCGTGCCGTGCCACCCGGATTCAGGCCTTGAATTTCTGCTTGAGGCCGCGGACCTTCATGGGGAGGCCGAAGAGGTCGATGAAGCCACGGGCGGCGGTAACGTCGTAGCCGGACATGGCGAAGCTGGCCAGCTTGGTGTCGTAGAGGCTGGTGGGGCTGGTGGCGCTGACAGCCTGGGCGCGGCCCTTGAAGAGCTTGACCTTGACCTTGCCAGTGATGACCTGGCTGGTTTCATCGATGAAGGCCTGCATGGCTTCGCGGAGGGGGTGGTACCACTGGCCGTAGTAGACGAGCTCGGCGTATTTGAGGGCCATGGTCTGCTTGTAGTGGTAGGTGTCGCGTTCGAGGCAGAGCTGTTCGAGAGCTTTGTGTGCTTCGTAGAGGATGGTGCCGCCCGGGGTTTCGTACACGCCGCGCGACTTCATGCCGACGAGGCGGTTTTCGACCAGGACGGTCTGGCCGACGGAGTGTGGGCCGCCGATTTCATTCAAGAGGGCGATGAGTTCGTGGCCGGGGAGTTTCTTGCCGTTGACGGAGACGGGGTTGCCCTTTTCAAAGCCGACTTCGACATACTCAGCCTTGGCCTTGGCCTTGGAGAGGGGGACGGTGATGGTGTAGACCTGGTCGAGGGGTTCGCATGCGGGATCTTCAATCTCGGCGCCTTCGTGAGAGATGTGCCAGAGGTTGCGGTCCTGGGAGTAGATTTTCTTCTTGGTCTGGGCGATGGGAATGTTGTGCTTGTTGGCGTATTCGATGGCGGTTTCACGGTCGTTGAGCCCGTCGGCGAGGAACTTGGGGTCCTTCCAGGGGGAGATGATCTTGAGGGTGGGGTCGAGCGCCATGGAGGTGAGTTCAAAGCGGACCTGGTCGTTGCCCTTGCCGGTTGCGCCGTGGCCGACGGCGTCAGCGCCGGTCTGCTGGGCGACGAGGACCTGGTGCTTGGCGATCAGGGGGCGGGCGATGGAGGTGCCGAGGAGGTAATCGGCTTCGTAGATGGCGTGGGCGCGGAGCATGGGGAAGCAGAATTCTTCTGCGAATTCCTTGCGGAGGTCTTTGACAATGACTTCGTCAGCGCCGGAGGCGTAGGCCTTCTTTTCGATGCCGGAGAGCTCGCTGCCCTGGCCGAGTTCGGCGGCGAAGGCGACGAGCTTGACGCCGGGGTAGCGGCCTTTGAGCCAGGGGAGGATGACGGAAGTGTCGAGGCCGCCGGAGTAGGCGAGGACGATTTTCTTGGGGTCGCCGTTCGACGGTGCGGCGGGAGTGGAGGCGGGTTTGGAGGATTTCTTGGCGGCCATGGAGGGTTTCCTTAATGGAAGAAGCTTGAAAAAGCGAGTGAATACGATACCCGGGGGTGGTTAAGGGAGCAAAAAGCGAGGGATGGGGCTTGGGTGCTGGGTCTTGGGTTCTGGTTAGAAGGGAGGAGGAGCGCCAGCGTTTGAAGGGGTGGGCTGTTTTGGCAATGAGACGAGTGATATGCCGCATTCCGGGCAGGTGGTCGCGAAGGAGTTGCCAGCGGTGTCGTAATCACATCCTGGGCAGAGTCCAGGGAGAGGGGCAGCTAAGATTTTTTTACGTATGGCAGTGCTTGTCACGAGGAGGATGAATCCGGCAATACTGGCGGGCAGGCCGTAAAAGAATCCCTGCATGACTCCCAGTGCAACACTTTGTTCGATGATTGCACTGAGACCGCAAGCCAAGGGAACGAGGAAACAAGTAATGGCGCCTGTAATGCCAATGTGCCAAAAGCTGCTTTGAAGTAAAACGGAAATGTAAGACCCTGCGAGCAGCATTAAGCCAAGCGGAATGACAATCCATAGGGGGAAGCTGACCATTACAAGACGGATGACAAATAGATCAGCAACCTGTGAGGGTGTTTGGATTGTGAGGGTTTGACCTAATGCAAAAAGAGTGAGGCTTCCCGCGATGCATGAAAAGGTGAATGTCAGGGCACCTATTGAACGCCGAGTGGGGGCGGCAAGGATGCAGCGAGTAAGGATGATCGCACCTGCAATGACAAATGGGCCGGGCAAAACGAATTGTAAAACCGATAACAATGCGACCAGAAGATCGTCGGGCTGTTGGAAATTGAAAATGAAAAGCGGAATGAGGAGTGTCAGCAAGATCAGTGCGAATACGGCCAGGACCGCAAGTGATGCGCCCAGGCCCAAGTAGAGGAGAAAGCCTGGGAGATATTTAGAGACGGCAGTGGAAACGGTGCCAGGGAAATTTGTAGTCAAGCGAGTTTCTGGTTTGGCAATGTGTCTTATTGGGGGTAGGCGATCAGGAATGGGGTTGAAGCGGGTTTAGACGATTGTAGGTGAAGAGTCGGAACTGAGCCAGACGGCGGCGGCCGCAGGAGGAAGAGCGGCCAGGGCGGCGGGACCGCCGATGAGGAAGAGCTTGAATATGGCGTTGTAGGAGAGAGGGACAAGCGCTCCAAAGCAGGCGACGGCAACCAGCAAATCGAGGGCTGCGAAGGCAGCCAGAAGAAGCGCGATGCGAGGGATGAAGGCTGAACCGACCGCGGCGGCGATGCTGACGATGAGCACGAGAATGACCAGGGCGATTGGAAAGCTGATGAAGGTGGATGTGCCGAAAATACCGTAATTGATGGGTGGGGTTTTAGCCGAGAATCCCGAGCCGACGTTTAACAAGAGCGTGGAGAAGATGAGGAAGAAATAGGGGGCTGTGAGAGCACCGAAAAGGTATCGATCAGGTTTGGCGAGAGCGGAGCGGGTGAGTGAGAGAGATGCGATGAGGATGAGAAAGCCCGGAAGCACTGTTTGCAGGAAAAGAAGACCGGCTGGACCACTTTTTTGACCATTGCCATCGGGGTACATGTCAGTGGTGATGAAAGTGAGGGGAGTCATGAGGAAAAAGATGGCGGCAGCGGCAAAGCTGAGGATCACGGCGGAAACCGTGAGACCGGTGGCACGCAAGATCGAAAGCATGAGGGGTAAATTCAGCGGCCATGAGACGTTGGGTTTGGCGGGAGCAGTGGGCATGAGGTTCCCCGAAAAGTGGGATTAAGCGAAGTGCTTTGTTTTAACTCTATAATCCGTCGTACTAAAAGCAAGGTTTGTACCAGAGGGTTTAAATGGCTCAATCTTCCATCCATCCCAGGCGGGCGTATGTTCACTTTCGTTATGGCGGAACGCGGCCGGAGGCGCTGGATCTGGCGTTGGCAATGGGGGCGGATGAGTTGGCGTTGTTTGTGCCCAGTGCGGAGGAGCACTGCGATGGGCCGGCGACGACGGAGGAGATTGAGAGGACTGCGGTGATTGCCGGGGAGATGCTGGAGAGGGCGCGGGGGGCGGGGTTGGCAGGGTCGATCAACTTGTTCTGGACCGTGGGTTTTTCGGATTTTCCGCATGCGCCGCGGAGTGCGAGGGGGAGGTTTGATTTCCGGTGGGCGGTGAATGTGAATGGGGATGAGAGCAAGGTGATTGCGTGTCCGATTGATGAGGTTTGGCGGGCGCATGTGACGGGGATGTATGCGAGTTATGCGAGGCTTAAGCCGCGGGTGATCTGGCTGGATGATGATGTGCGGATGACACTGCGGGCGGATGTGCAGGGGCCGTGTTTGTGCGGGGCGTGCATGGGGGAGATGGCGCGGCGGACTGGGCGCGCATGGGAGCGCAAGGAGTTGATCGCGGCGGTGGTGGCGGATGGGGAGTCGCGGGAGAAGCCCAACGAAGTGAGGAAGGCTTGGCTGGGGTTTCAGCGGGAGATTGTGGAGACGCTGGTGTCGCGGATTGGGGCGGCGGTGCATAAGGCGAGCGCGGAGACACAGGTGGGGTTGATGTTTTCGCCGCCGGAGACGCATGCGCCGGAGGGGCGCAAGTGGGGTGGGTATTTTGCACGGACTGGGAAGCCTGGGGGGATTGGAAGGCCTGGGATCGGGTGTTATACGGAGGGCGGAGCGTTTGAGATTGCCAGGGGTTTGGCGTGGGCGCGGCAGGTGCAGCGTCTTGTGCCGTCGGGGTATGAACTTGCGCCTGAGATTGAGAATTATCCTTATTCGCCGCATGCGAAGTCTTATGCGTTGGACAAGGTGCAGATGGTGCTGTGTCAGTTGTTGGGAATGAATCAGGTGACGGTGAATGTGATGCCGTTCGCGGCGGGCGGGGCGGAGCTGATTGCGGAGGATGGGTGCCGGCAGATTGCGGAGGTGAAGCCGCGGCTGAACGCGATTGCGGCGCTGGGGCTCAAGGCGGAGAAGCAGTTGGGGGTGCGAATTTTTGTGCATGAGGATGTGGCCGAGCATGTGACGGGGTGTGCTGGCGTGCCTAAGCCGATTTTGCTGATGAGGAAGAGGCCGTGGGAGACGTCGCTGCCGCTATTGGGTGTGCCGACGACGTTTCATGAAAGCACGGTGACGGCGGTGCAGGGGGAGGAGATTGATTGTCTGGAGTTAGCGGAATTGGAGGTGCTGTTTGCGGGCGGCGTGCTGATTGATGCGCGTGGGGCGGAGTGTTTGATGAAGCGGGGGCTGGGGTGGATGACTGGTGCGGTGGCAAGGAAGGGGAACGCGGTGCATTGCAAGGAGATGCCTGTTGCGGGCGGCTATCCGATGAATACGCGGTATGACGGGGAGGCGTGGCAGTTTGAGTGGGAGAAGGGGGCGGAGGTGATGTCGGAGTTTCGGGATTATGGAGATCGGCGGACGGGGCATGGGGTGGTGCGGCTTGAGAATCGGCTTGGCGGGCGGGTGGTGGTGATGCCGTTTGACAGTCAGGCGGGTGCGATGGTGTTTGGGGTGCCGTCGAATGCGCTGGCGTCGCCGGGGTTTGTGTCGCCCGCACGGCAGGTGTTTTTGCAGCCGCTGATCAAGTGGTTGTTCAAGGGGGCAGAGTGTCCGGCGTTTTATAAGGATTGGCGGCCGGTGTATCCGCTGGTGGTGGAGTTAGAGGATGGAGGGGTGGTGGCGGCGGTGGCGAATCTTGGGCCGGATTTGGTGGATGCGCGGGGATGGATTGATGCCGTGCGGGGTGAGAGGGGATTTGAGTGGCTGGATGAGGCAGGGTTGTGGCGTGGGATGGAGAATGAGTCGGAGACGTTGTCGAGATTGGGAATGTTTCAGGTGGGGGTTGTGAGGATCCAAGCGTGTTAGTGGATTTGGAAAGGTCGGGATTGTTTGCGGTAGTTTTCGGGGCTGATGCCGATGAGGCGCTTGAAGAGGCGGCTGAAGGAGAAGGGGTCGGGGATGCCGACTTGAGCGGCGATCTGTTTGATGGGGGCGTCGGTGTCGGCGAGGAGTCTTTGGGCGTTTTCGCAGCGATGCTGAGCGAGCCAATGCGCAGGGCCCTTGCCGGTGGCGGCGGTGAAGCGCTGGCGGAGGGTGGAGTAGCTGACTTGGAGCTGAGCGGCGAGGGATGTGAGGGAGATGGGGGTCGCGTGGAGGGCGGCGAGGCGTTGCCTTGCGGCGTCGATGAGGGGGTCGGTGGTACGGGGTTGTTTGGCGATGAGGCGGGCGTGTTCGACTTCGAGAAGAAAGCCGAGGGCCATGAGGAGGGCCTGGTCGTGGTCGCCGGGGTTTGTGGAGCGGGTGAGGTCAACCATTTGGCGCCAGCGGGGGACGAGGGAAGGGGGCGGCGGCGCGGGGTGGACTTTGGCGTCGGTGAAGAAGAGGTGGTTTTTGAGGAGGTGTTTGATGTTTGGGCCGCGGAAGATGACGAAGCATTCTTCCCAGGTGGGGGCGGCGATGGAGAGGGGATCTTTTGGGCCGTAGTGGAAGGTGGGGCCGGGGTATACGGTGAAGACGGAACCTGGGTTGACGGGTTGGATGGGGCCTTTGTCGACCTGATAGGTGCCTGTGCCGGAGAGGACCCAGCCCAAGGCGAAGAACTGGAAGCGCTGGTGGATCCAATCGCGTTTCTGGGGAAGGACGCCGGCGCTGTAGGCTTCAAGCCCGGGGTAGAGGCGTGAGGGGTTTAAAGGCGGGCGATTGACGGGTTGCCGGGGTTGGTTGCGGGATTTGTGGACTTTGGCTTTTGTCATTTTAGACATGTGATTGTCAGGTTGGTTATGGCTTATATCCGGATTGTAAGCATGATTTGTGAGGTCAGAGAGACATGAGTGGATTATAGGTTGTCATAAAGGACATTTGAGCATGATTACCAAGGCACAGGAAGAGCAGTTTAAGACTCAGGGTTACACGGTCATCAAGGGGTTTTATGATGCGAGGGAAGTGAAGGCTTTGCAGGCGGAAGTGGAGCGGATGAAGAGGGAAGGGCTCTTGCGGAATGTGGCGACGGAGGGGGATGGGAAGACTCAGTCGAGCAAGCAGAAGAACCTGCAGATCTGCCCGATGTATCACAAGAGCCCGTTGTTTAAGGCGCTGCCGTTTGATGACCGGGTGACGGAGACGATTAAGGCATTGATCGGTCAGCCGGCGATATTGCATCTGGATCAGATGTTTTTAAAGCCGGGCGGGGATGGGATGGGGACTAACTGGCATCAGGACAATGCGTATTTCAAGATTGCCGACCCGCTGAAGGGGACGGCATTCTGGGTGGCGGTGCATGATGCGACGGTGGCGAACGGGACGCTGCATGTGATCCCAGGGATGTTCAACGAGAAGCTGGAGCATAAGCGGGACCCGATGTCGGACCATCACATCCGCTGCTGGCCCGATGAGAGCAAGGCTGTGGCGTGCGAGGTGCCAGCGGGAAGCGTGGTGTTGTTCTGTTATGGGACGCCGCATTGCACACTGGGGAACAAGACGGACAAGGAGCGGGCGGGTGCGGCGTTCCACTTTCTGCACGCGGATTATGCGGGAGTGGAGTTGGTGGAGAGGGAGCGGACTTGCAGGCCGTACGTGACGGGGCCGCTGGCGACGATGGGGATGCGGGAGTATGGGGAGAACATGACGGGGGCGTGGGAGAGGGCCGTGCTTGGAAGCACGGAGTCTTGAGTCGAGGGTCCTGAGTTGAAGAGGAAGAGTTGAGGAGAAATCAAGGTGAAGAGAGAGAGGTGGCAGGGTGCCTTGCCGGGGGTTTTATCCAATCGCTGTTGCTGAAGCAGATGCCAGAGGGGGTTTTATGGTTTGGAGTGGGTTGATTGGGAGAGCAGTTCACTCATGTCGGGGGAGGGAGTTGATTGAGAGCCGGCGGGACGCCGGCGCTCCCGGTTTGATATCCTGTTTGGCCTTGATCCTTCCTCCTTCATGAGAAAAGCGAAGTACCTATGACGGCGAACACGGTTGCGGAGTTGAACAAGCGTTTCGGGATTGCCGGGGTTGCCGTGGTGGAGGCGGGTGAAAAGGGGCTTGCACGGGTGTCGGTGAAGACGGCGGCAGCGGAGGGGCATGTTTATTTGCATGGGGCGCATGTGTCTCACTACCAGCGGACGGGTGAGGCGCCGATGCTCTATATGGATAAGTCGAGCTGGTTTGAGTCGGGTAAGCCGATCCGCGGCGGAGTGCCGGTGATTTTTCCGTGGTTTGGGCCCAATCCGAATGATAAGACGCAGCCGGCGCATGGGTTGGTGCGTCAGCGGGAGTGGGAGTTGGTGAGCGTGGCGCAGCAGGAGAAGGATGCCGTGTGTGTGACGCTGGCGATCAAGTCCAATGAAGAGATGAAGAAGGCGTGGGGGCATGATTTCGAGCTGACCTACCGCGTGGTGATCGGCAGGACGCTATCGATGTCGTTGATCGTGAAGAATACGGGAAGCGAGTCGTTTAGCTGTGAGAATGCGCTGCACACGTACTTCCGCGTGGGCGACATCCACAACACGACGGTGAGCGGGTTGGAAAACACGTCCTACCTGAGCAAGGTGGAGGGAGGCGTGATCGTGAATCCTGGTGATAACCCGGTGAAATTTGAGAAGGAAACCGACCGGGTGTACTTCAACACACGTGCGGTATGCGTGATCAAGGACCGGATTTTGAATAGGCACATCCTGGTGGAAAAAGAGGGTTCACTGGCGACGGTGGTGTGGAACCCGTGGATTGATAAGGCCAAGGCGATGCCCGACTTCACGGATGACGCATGGCCGACGATGGTGTGCGTGGAGGCGGTGAATGCGGGGTTCTGCGCGTGGACGGTGAATCCTGGGGAAAGCCGGGCGGTGACGCAGATTGTGCATTGATTGAGGATGGGTTCTGCGCCTAGGGTTCTGGGTTCTAAGAAGGGCATCCCGAAGGTTTGAGGGGGGTTGTTTTTTGTGCGTGGATAATTCGGACAATTGCTATAACAAGCCGTGTGTGTATATTTTTGTTGTATAGAGTAGATTTTTGAATGTGTCTGTTGGGAATATGGCTTTTTGTCTTGCAAGGCGTTGATTAAGGTTTTACTTTGTTGGGTTTATAAATGACACCGCAAGAAGCACTGGTCGCGTTGAAGGCACTGTCTGATGGGTTAACCCTGAAGGTGAAAGTGATTCCGCAGGCGCAGCGGACGCGTGTGGTGGGGTTGCTCGGGGACCGGATCAAGATTTTTGTGACGGCGACGCCTGAGTCTGGGAAAGCCAATGAGGCGGCATGCAATTGCGTGGCATTGGCGTTGGGCGTGGCCAAGACCAATGTGCAGGTGGCCCAGGGGCACACGCAGTCGTCGAAGGTGATGGTGATTCGCGGGGTGACGTTGCAGGAGGCGGCGGACCGGTTGTCGCTGTGTACGCCTGAAGAGGATTGATTGGGATGGGTTCTGGGGCTTGGGTATTGTCAGATAAAATGGAGAAGATTTCGGGCGCTCGTTTTTCTTTTGGGGCGTTCATATGATTACGTGCCATGTTGAAACTGACTTATGAAGCGGTGAGGAAAGATCCTGACGCGGCGCGGCGGGTGGGGGTGATATTGGCTGAAGGCGGGGTGGTGGTGTTTCCGACGGAGACGGTTTATGGGATCGGGGCATTGGCTTCAAGCGTGGCAGGCGTGTCGAAGTTAAGGGCAATCAAGGGGTTAGGAGATGGCGTGGGGTTGGCGCTGCATCTGGCTAGCCCGGAGGTGGCGCTGGCGAAACTCA
>CAZGOM010000011.1:0-61630 GCA_964527265.1 uncultured Phycisphaeraceae bacterium
CCTTGAGCCCGCGCAGGTGCAGGTCCACCGGCCGCTCGCCGATGCTGCATCCGCCGGGCATGGAGATCTTCGCCTCGCCGCGCTTGGCCAGCATCGGGCCCAGCGTGCAGATGCTTGCCCGCATCTTGCGCACCAAGTCGTAATGCGCCATCGTCGGCTCAGGGTCGATCACCTGGAGCTTGTACCCCAGCGTGGGCTCAAATTGCTCGTCGCCCTTGGCGGCCGCAGGCAAGGGCTTGGTGTTGGGCTCAGACTTCACCCCCAGCGCCGTCAGCAGCTTGAACATATTGTCGATGTCCACCAGCTTGGGCACATCGCGCAGGATCATCGGCTCATCGGTCAGCAGCGACGCCGCCATCAGCGGCAGACATGCATTCTTGGCCCCATTGATGCGGACCCGCCCACGAAGACGCTTGCCGCCGTTGATCTTAAATGCATGCATGAAGACTTCCTTGTCGCTGCTGGCCGATAAATCCACTTGCCGGACGCCCTGTCCGGCATTTTGGTAAAACAGTCCGTACCTCTATCAATCGTCAAAATAAGGCCCACAGCATGAAACTTGATTCCCTTATCCGCGATGTCCCTAACTGGCCCAAGCCCGGCATCGTTTTCAAAGACATTACCCCCCTGCTTGGCAGCCCCAGCGGACTGGCCATGGCCGTTGAACTCATGGCCAATCCCTACCGCGGCAAAGGCATCGAACTGGTCGCTGGCGCTGAAAGCCGTGGATTCATCTTCGGAATCGCCATCGCCCAAGCCCTTTCCGCTGGCTTTGTCCCCATCCGCAAACCCAAAAAACTCCCCTACAAAATCAACGCCATCGAGTATGACCTGGAGTACGGCAAAGACCGCCTCGAAATCCACCAGGACGCCGTCAAACCCGGCCAGAAAGTCCTCATGGTCGACGACCTCCTGGCCACCGGCGGCACCATGGCGGCCTGCTGCCAGCTCGTCAAAGACCTCGGCGGCGACATCGCCGGCATTACCATTCTCATCGAACTCGGCTTCTGCAACGGCAAAGACAAACTCAAAAACTACTGCAACGGCGAAGTCCACTCAGTCCTGAAATACTGAAAATCCGGCTGACACAACCACACTGCGTAGGCACAGGACCCAATGCCACGGCTTGAGCTAAACTCAAGCCGCCTTGCTCGCGCCGCCACCATTGCCAAAATGGAAAATAAACTGCAGTCCCCTCTCTTGTGAACAGCGTTCAACACACAGGGGTCTTGGCATCCGCCAAGACCCCTGCCTATTTCTGCTCACACAATCAACAAGCCCGGACGCCTGATCCTCTTTATTTCTGACCAGACCCCAGACCCTAAACCCCAGACCCTTCCTCAAATCACATCGGAACATTGTTCACAGTTCCGCATGCCGGGCACTTGGCCTTCTTACCCTTCGCCTCCGGCGGCACCTTCAGCCGATGCCCGCACTGGCTGCATGGGAAGCGCAGCTTCCCGTCGTTCTTGTTTGTCGGGATGAATTTCCCGGCATTGGCCACGGGCGCCGGTGCCGGCGGTCCATGGTACGCCGTCGTGGGCTTGCCGCCCTTGGCTGGCATCGGGTCTTCCGCCAGCCCGATCGGCGCATCATCGTCCACCGCTCCGGCAGGGTTGATCACAAGCCCGTCATCGGGCTGATCCGTCTGCATCGAAAGCGCCGTGGTGATGTCATCCGGGTCCGCATTGCCCATGCTTACCCCGCCCAGGGCACTGGCCAGATCGTCCAGTTCGTTGGCCCCGCCATGGTTGGAACCGCCCGCCAGCGCACTTAGTGCATCGGACATATCGACTGAATCGCCTTGGCTTGCGTGCGCAAGGCCGGCAAAGGGATCATTGGGATCATGCTTGGGTGCGGGCGCTTTGGCCGCGGGTTTGACGGGTGCGCTGGGTTTGGCCGCGGCAGGTTTAACAGGCTGCGTCGGTGTGCCGGGCTTCTTGGCGGCAGGCGCTGGGGCCGCTGGCGCGGCGGGCTTGGAAACCGGCTTAACCGCAGGCTTCTTCTCTTCAGTGTGAGCAAGGCCAAAATCCACCACTTCGCCCAGCAGTGATCCGCCCGCGCCACTCTCCACCGTCATTTTTGGAGCCTTTGCCGGTGCGGGCGCGCTTGCCGCAGGAGCTGCGGTGGGCGCTTTGGGTGCTGTCTTGCCTGTCGGGGGCGCATCCATCAATCCTGCGGGGGTCTGCGCCGGAACCTTATTCATCTTCTTGCACACAGGACATGCCATCTCCTGGCCCGCATGCTTGGATTTCACCGTCAGCCGCTTGGAACATCCCTGGCACCGGAAAGCAATGAATCCCGCAGGCACCACGCCGCCGCCGGTCTTCTCAGGCTTGCTTGCAGATTTGGGCTCCCCTGCCTGTGCGGAGGGAGCCGTCGCCGCAGGCGTCACAGGAGTAAGTGGCGTAATCGCCGGAGATAAACGCTGCTCAACACTTACGGGCTTCGGAGGTGCAACCGGTGCCAACGTCATCGGCGCGATCGGCTCAAACACATCCTCCGCATCATCCACCCGCTCCGACTTCGCCGTGGATTCCTGCCCCTTCAATTCCGGCAGTGAAATGTCTTCTCCCCCACCCTTGCCACTGCGCCTCAGCGCTACTTCCGAACGCATCCCGGGACGGTTCACCGGCGGCAGCACCGCCGAGTCCTCCGTGATCTCCGCCGCTTTCGACGATGCCGAGGGAATCATCTGCGCAAGCGCGGCAAGCGCCTGGGCCTTGTTCAAATTCCCCAACTCAAGGCCGGAAATCGACGGGCCAATCGGTGCCTTGGCAGCCGGCTTGGCGGGGGTGCTGCTTGGCGGCGCCAGGGTAAATTCGTCATCCTTCGCAGCTGCGGCATCCTTCGCCTTCTCCCCGCCAGCGAAAACCGGTGGCGCGATCTCCACCTCAGCCACCGGCTCACCCGTAACTTGGGGAACGCTTTGAATCTCGACCTTTTCCGGCACAGGCGTGACTGTCGCAGCAGGTTCGTTGTTACTAAGGCGGTCCTCAGGCTCCGGCACCACGAGTGAAAATGCCTCCGGCACTTCCTCGCCCTCGTCATCCGCCATCCCAACTGGAATGGGGTCGCCCAGATCCGTCAGGCCGAGCGGCTTTTGCTCATCCAGCTTTTCCGTGGGAACCACATATTCCTTGGGCGCATCCGCCACCGCCGCCGCGCTCGCCGGCTCAGGTGTGCTCGTGCTCACCACCACAGGGCTCTGGGGCAATGTCGCTACCACTGGCGTCTCAAGGGGCGCAGGTTCAGGAATCAAAACCGGTTCCACAACCGCTTGCGCGGCCGGTTCCACCGGTGCCTGGGCAGCCAGGTTCGAAAGCGCTTCAGCAGTCGCATCCTCCGTGGCTGGAGGAACCACTTCTTCAACCGCCGCGGGGGGTGGAACAACCTCCACTTTCACTTCCGGCGCCGGCACAACCTGCGCGGCAATCACTGCAGGCGCCGCTTCCACTTTCGCAGCCACAGCAGGTTCCTCGACCAGCACAGCCGCCTTCTCCGGTTCCGTCACCAATGGCCCAACCACCACCGGCGACACTGCCGTCGCTGGCGCTGGCGTAGCCACAGCAGGTACAGGCGCAACCACGGCAGGCACCGTCGCTGCATCCACCGCCGCACCCTTGGGCGCATCGTAAATCAACTGGTTGGATACCTGGAATGAACCCGATTCATCCGCCGGGCTGATCAACCCCGTCGACAGCCCCGGCACCGCGTTCACCGTCGAGCAACCCGGGCAACGCACCGGTTGCCCAGCCTGATCGATCTTCGCGCTCAGCTTCTTGTGACACGAATAGCACGGGAAAAACACCCGCACCTCCACGTGATCCCCCGTTGCCACATTCTGGCTCGCCTGCGCCCATTGCTCCTTGGTCGGCATCACCACGTCCGTGCCCTTGGCCTGCTGCGGCGATGGCACAATATTCTCGTTATGACAAACTTGGCATTTGACCGACTTGCCCACCGATGTCAGCTTCACCGACATCTTCCGTGAGCAAAAATAACAGGTAAACACGAAGCGGTCCGGCCCGTCGACCTTTGCTTTCCCACGTCCGCCCGCCGCCTGCGCCACGTCCGCTGCAACATCCTGGCCCGTATCCGCCACCGGCGCCGGCATGGCCGTCGGTGCCACAGGTGAGGAAGTCGCTACCACTTCAGACTGACCCGCGTTCACTGCAACCGGCATCGCAGGCTCCGGCGTCTCAACCGCAAGGCTCACCGCAGCAGCAGCCGACCCTGCCGCCTCCTCCACCTTCGCCGCCGGATCAGGCACCTTGTTGGCCGTCTGGCAATGCGCGCAGTTGATCGTCTTGCCGATCGTCGTCGCCTTCACGCTCAGCTTCTTGTTGCAGTTTGAGCAGGGAAAAACCACCCGCCCATCCGCCGAAAAGCTCGGCGCGATCTTCTTCACCACATCGGCCGCCGCAGGTGCAGGCGCAGGAGTGACCGGCGAAAATGAAACACGTTCAGGTGCCGCTGGCGATACCTCTAAAACCGGCGCGAAAGACACCGGCGACGGCGTCAATGGCTCGATCCCCTTGGAAGCCAGCACCGCAGCAGGGTCCAGCAGCACATTCTCATACGCAGGCTCCGCCGCTCCGGGCGTCGCCAATGGCTCAACCACCACCTTGGACGCCAGGGCCGCAGGATCAGGCACAAGGTTCCCGGTCTTGCAGTGCGGACATGTGATCGTCTTGCTGATCGTCGTCGGCTTCACACTCAGCTTCTTCTTACAACTCACGCAACCGAAAAGCACCCGCCCATCGGAAGTAAACGCGGGAACGATCTCTGGTGTCTGCGGAGCCGTGGACAGCGTAGGTTCCATGCGTTTGGCCCGTTTCTCAGGGGTCTAAATCTCAAGGTTCTGGCGCGTCTGACAGCTTCGCTAAAAGCGCACGGGGCACAACTCGGTCCACCCATGGTTAACCATCAACGCAACACTCACGAAGTATAGCCGACAGACCCCTGTGATGGGCTGCAATCTGCCCTTTTTCCAAACAATGTCCCAACAATTAAATTCAATCAATTTAATGTGTATTCAAGTCGTCACTCCCACTAGCTTGCTTGCCCCGTTTTAATTCGTCCCCAGAACAACCTTTTCCCGCTCTTTAGCCCACGCCTTCAACACTGTCTCACGCGGCCCAAACCCTCCGGAACTCTCCACTACGCTCATCCCGATCGACGACCCCGTCCTCACCGACATCTCCATCCGCTTGCCATCACGCTCCACCACCATCCCCAGCGTTTCGTCCGCGCGTGTCTTTCGCACGCGGGTCGTCAATGCGTTCCAAGGCTCTGCATCCGCCGGCAGTTTCGTCAAATCCACTTGATCAATCTCCACAATCCGATCCCCCGGCCTCAACATCACCGCCGAAGGCATCCCGCAGATCGGCGTCGCGATATACAACGCCTTCACCGGCGCCACCGACCCCGCCGGCTGCAACACCATCGGCTGCGTCGGCTTGAGCACCCCCAGCGCACCCGCATCCGTCGGGCTTGATCCTCCCAACATCAACTTGCTGAAATACTGCTGCCTTGCGCACGCCAGCACACGCTCCTTGGCTTCAAGCGAAGGGGCCGCCTTATAAAGACCCTGCAGCCGCGCCAAATCCCACACCTCCGCGCTCAGTTCCGTCGAAGCCGCCTCCCGCACCGCCCACTCCGGTGAGTTAAGCCGCTCCAGCAACGCCTTGTCTTTCGCATCCGCCTCCCCGTAAGCCGCCCCGCCAATCAGCATCACACCGGCAACCCCTGCCGCCATCACCACCCGCTTCAGATCCATCATTTTCATCACAAACCCCTCGAAATAAACCACCGTAAAGGTATTTGATCTTGATGCACACGCAACCGATGATCCACTAGCCCCTTAAAACGCAGCTCTTCTCCACACCTTATCTGACCTTCGTGTCTTGGTGTCGTAGTGGTAAACGATCAACCCCAATCTCACTCCAAGCCCTTGACTTATCCTTCAAGCACCTTCGAAAGCGAGTCCGCACGCGCCTGGATCCATTTGATCTTACGCTCCAGCATCCCCAAAAACTCCACCCCATCCATCCGCGCGAAATGCCCGGTGTTGGCAATCGGAATCGCGCTCTCGGCTATCAACGCCTCAATCATCAGCCAGGGCACCGCACGCAGTTCCGCACGCGTCAACACGCAGTCCGGCACCGCATCATATGCCCGCAAAAACCGCTTAAACCGCGATTCATCAATGTAATCCGGCCACTTGCTCACATCCTCGCCCCCCGAAATCATCGAAAACTGCAGCGCACCGTTGGCAATATCAATAATTCGCGGCATAAAACGGCACGTGTCGTAGTCAATCACCGCCACCACCCGTGAGCCGCGATAAAGCATGTTCCCAGGGTGCCAGTCCGAATGCACGATCTGCTGGGGCCATTCCGGCAATCCCAGATCGTTCACCTTCTGCGCCGCGTCGTTGTAGCTCCGCTCCACAAATTCATACAACGCCATAAGCCGCGCCTTTTCCTGTTGGAAACGCGGATGCACCTTCTCCATCGTGATCGGCATCTGCTTGATGCACTGCAACACGAATTTCGCATTGTGATACGACCCCATCGCCGACTGAAACTCCGACTGAAAATCCAGCAGCAACTTATGGAACAGCGCCAGGATCTTCCCCGAGTCCGCCGTCGCCTCCAGCGATATGTCGTAAGGCGTCCCCTTGATGAACTCAAACAACTCGTAGATCTGCCCTTTAAGCTGCAGCATTGAGTTGTTGTCCCGCCGCGTCCCAATCAGGTGCGGAAGTGGAAACTGCTTTTCCGCCAGGAACAACTGGATGCCATGACAAAACGCCACCTTCTCCGGCGAATCTTTCCCCGGCTGGCGGCGTTTGAGCAGATACAGGCCTGTGTCCGTCCGCAGCGCCAGCTTCGGCGCCTTGCGCGACCCACGCGGAAACTCCTGGATCGCTTCAATCGTCCCGATATTGTAGTGGCTCAGCACAATCGAAAGCTCATACGTCTCAAACCGGTCGCGCGTCCGCCCGTCGCCGCCTGAAAGCTGCGTCGCCGTCGCGCCGGATGTCTGGGTCGCCCCGCTTTGCGCCGACGACGTCGCCGCATCCGGCGGCAAGACGCCGCTGATCATCACTTCAGATGCTGACCCCGTCGCTGCTGTGGCAGGCACGGAAGTCGGCGGTTTGGTTGGCTGAGGTTGGCTCGTCATTAATCACGTTCCACGCAGGTCCAAAGAATATGCCGTCAAAGCCCCGTCGATGGTCTTGCGGCAAGCGGCAAACCTGCGGGCTGGCAATTGGCTGATTCGTAGTGTCTCACACCATGTCCAAAATGCAAGACCAGCCCGGATTGTTGTCAATAACATCCCCTGAAATTCCCCAGTCCTTAAAATCCTCCCTCACTCAAACCGTCTCATACTTCGCCTCACCCTCCACCACCCCCCCTTCGCAAAACACTTCAAATGAAGAAACTGAAATCAGATGCCGCCGTGTCTCCACCACCGGCACTTCCTTGCCATTGATCCTCAACCTC
The DNA here is from genome assembly GCA_964527265.1 of uncultured Phycisphaeraceae bacterium. GTDB lineage: Bacteria > Planctomycetota > Phycisphaerae > Phycisphaerales > Phycisphaeraceae > CAZGOM01. The sequence continues at coordinate 7,515 of CAZGOM010000011.1, forward strand.
ACCAGCTTCTTCCCCTCCCACACCATCGGCACATACCCCGACAGCCCCCCTGCCACCGCGCCACCCTCCCAGCGCCACCTCAAAACACCATCCTTCCACCCCTGGCTTACCGACTTCCACCCATCCCGTGCGTCCCAGAAAAGCGACCACTGATCAAACGAATACACCGGGATCCCACGCCGTGCCGCCTGCGCCAGTAGCACATCGCTGTGCCCATCGGAAAAGGCACCCCAGTTGCTGGGATGAATGTTCACCGCAAAAGGCACATGAAAACGCTCCTGTGCGTCCGATAACGTTAAATGCACCTGCGCATCAAAAACCCCCGGCGTAATCCGGTATGAATACGTCGTCCCTGGAAACGTGCTGAAATTGTGGTCATCCCCCACATGCGTATGCTGCTGCATGACATCAATCATCCGCCCCTCCGGCGTGCAAAAACGCATCGGCATCCCCGCACCCCAACCCGCAAAAGCACCCGGATCACGGCTTCTCAAATAACTCCCGTAGTTGTAATCCCCGTTCATCCGCACCCCCAGCTTCTCCATCCGCTCCGCCTGCTCCATGTAACCGATCCACACCACATGGTGGTTGCGCAGGCTTCGCGTCTTCACCCCCGTCCGTGCCTCCACCAGCTTGATCTGCCGTTCAAACTCGTCCAGCTTCGCCTCCATCGACACATCATCAAATGGCCTTAAATTCGGGTGCGGCCCCAAGTCATGATGCTTCAAATACCACGCCATGTCTTCAGCGCTCGAAGGCGTATCCTGCTCATGCAAAATCACGTACAAATTCATCCGCGCCCCCGCCGCCGTCAGGCTCTCCATCTGTCCCCGCGTCATATGCACCGGTGACCAATCTTCGTCACCTGAGTAAACCACGACACCCGTCGATACCCCCGGCAAATGCCACAACATCGGCACCGGCCCAGGCAAATTCCGCCTCACCAGTTCCACAAACGCGCGCGCCAACGCATCCGCATATGGAATCGTCGCCGGCTCCGACCCACCCATGTCCACCACCATATTGACCGCGCGGCAACCCTCATTCCCCTTGGGCGCGTTCTCCGGGATCCGACCCGTCTTTGCCGGGTCCCCCTGACGGCAAAGCAGCACGCTCCTGGCCAAATCAAATGCCAGCACCACCAGCTTCCCTGCCCCCACCGCCACCTCAAAAATCCCCGGTCCCAAGTCGTGCGGCTCCCCTTCCACCCATAAATGCGCCAGCACGCTGCTCACCTCCTTCACCCCTCCATACACCCGCGCCCCGCCCACCACGGGCACCGGTTCCGCCGCCAAACCCGTGCCCGTCAAACCGCTCAAGCGCAGGCGCAATGGCCGCGCTTCCTGCGCCTCCACCACCAGCCCCGCCAAGGCTGCCAGCGCCCCTTCAGGACGTGCCGCAATCACCACTCCGCCACGGGCCATATATGCACCCAAGGCGCTCACTGTGGCCTCGTTTGACACCCCTGCAGGCACAACGAGCACGGGCATCTCGCTTACGCTCAGCGAAGCTACTTCATCAATTGCCACGAATGCGTAATGCCGCGCGCCCCAGGTCTGCAAAATTTCCGCGTAGTAGCGCGACAGACCGCCAATCAAATCCAACACGCCCGTTTTCATGCGTAGCTCCTCTTTATTGTTTTTCACTTAAAACCAGCCCAAAACTTTAGATTTGCTTCCTGAAATCAGGCACTTCGATCATTTCGCCGTTACGGCGTGATGATTCGGCTGCAAGTACTGCTGGTGCCGTGAGTTCCGCGGTCAGATAGACGTCCAGCGGGGGTGTGGTGTCGTCGAGAATGGCGCGTATGAAGGAGTCGACGGGTTTAAAATCGGCACCGCCGTGACCGGATTTAGCCTGGGAGGTATTGGCATCTAAAGGTATGGTGGATAAGTCTTTAGGGTTGTAGGTGTCATCGCCGCGGTTCCATTGGCGGAAGGCATCGCCCTTGTAGCGTGGGGAGGTGACGCTGCCGGCGGTGCCGCGGAGTTCGTACCAGTGGGCGGTGAGTGGGCCGCGGGGGACATGAGGCAATGTAAACCCAGCTCCAACAGTGAGTAACGTGTCATTTTCAGTCTGCATGATGGCGTATTCGATGTCGCGCAAAGGAAATTTATCGTCGGGGTAGGTGTAGCTTTCAGGGCGGGTGCCCATGCAGGAGACGCGCAGAACGCGTCCACCGACAATACTTAATAGAGGGCTTAAAGTGTGTGGCAGATAGTAGATAGGGTTTGCAAAACAGAGCTGACGCCAAGTGGGAACGACTTTTCGGCCTGCCGGGCGGGAGACGGTGCCGAATTGCTCGCCGGTCTGGGGATCCACCCAGAACATCCAGTCGGGTTCGTAATGCAGGTATTCACCCTGGGCCATGCAGATGTGCCCTAACTTCTTTTGCTGATGCATGTTACGCCACGCCTGGATGAACCCCCAGTAGCGGGTCTGCTCCATGAGCTGGTACTTGCACCCGGTTTTCTCCACGGTTTCCACCAGGTCCCAGCATTCGTTAAGTGTAAATGCGGCAGGGACTTCCGTGCAGACATGGCGTCCTTTTTCCATGGCGCGGCAAGCCAGTTCCACCTGCTCCATCGGGTTGGTGGTGATCAGGAGCGCATCCACGCCAGACTCATTAAGAAGCGTATCGAAGTTGGCATAAGCCTTTGCATCAACAGCATTTAATGACTTAAGCGCCGCCTGTGCGCTGGCCAGGTGAGAGTCCATCACCCCCACCAGGGAGCAGTCGGGATGTGAATGAAACAGAGATGCCAGATAGGTTCCACGTTTTCCAGCGCCCACGAGCGCGACACGCACTTTTGACATTGAATATCCTCTCATTTTTAAGTTATCCCCCGGAATGTAACCGGTTGCAATTCATCGCGCAACCGCCTATTTCACCGCTTGAAGACCGCTTTTGCGCCTTACCACCCGCGTCGCGACCGCTTTAAGATGTTGACGCACTTGTTGTATGTCCCGTCTGACATGCCACGCCGGTGAACCTTCCGCCCTCCGAAACGTACTCTGTCTGATATCATTACCCCCCTTGTGGCAGGCGTTTGTGCGCGCCTGGCGCGAGACTCGGAGACCCCCTGAAAATGTTGACTAAAAACCATCGCCTGCTGATGACCGTTCTTTCGATGACACTGCTCCTGATTGGGGGCGTAGAGGTGTTTGCGCAAGCCGACGCGAAAGTGCCCGGAGAGGCGAGCAAGCCTGCCGAGCCGCCCAAGCCCGTGGTGGCTGCGATGCCCAAGGCGCGTGATGTGAAAATTGCGGTGATCGATGTCGAGAAGACATTCAACACGCTGGATGAACGCGGGCAGGTGCAGGCGGACCTGGCGGTGATGGCGGAGAAGTATGCTCAAGAGAGCAATGCAATGAACGATGAGATCAAGGACATGGAGAAAGACCTTGGTTTCCTGGAATTCAGCAGCCCGCAGTATGCTGCCAAGGAAGCGGCGCTATCGAAAAAGGCCTATGAAAAGCAGGCATGGCTGACGTGGCGCCAGGGAACAATGCAGCGCGAACAGAAGCTGCGCCAGCTTGACCTTTACAAGAAGATCATCATGGCCGCGGCCGACCTGGCGAAGGAAAACGGCTACGACCTGGTGCTCTATAAAGAAACAGACATTCAGACGATGGCGCGTATGAACCCGCAGGAACAGCAGGACGCGATGGCCCAGCGGAAGCTGATTTTCTTTGCGCCGGACCTGGAAATCACCGATGCGCTGATCACGCGCATGAACAACGAATACCGCAACCGCCGCGGTGCGGCTAAGACTGCCGCGCCCGCGCCGGCCCCCGCACCTAAATAATTCAATAAGAGACCCACTCATGCCGCTTACCGCCACCCAGGTCGCACAGCTTGTTTCCGGGGAGTTGGAAGGCAACCCGGACATTCTTCTCCACGGGTTGGAACAGCTCGACAGCGCCGGCCCCGAGCACATCACATTCGTGCGTGATGAGGCGAATCTCGGCGCATGGGCCAAGAGCAAAGCCGGGCTGACTGTTATCCCGACAAACCTCAAGCTGCCGGCCGACCATGGCAAGACGCTGGTGAGGGTAAAGGATTCCGACAACGCCATCACCAAGCTGATCGTGGCGCTTGCGCCGCCGGCCTACATCCACCCGACGGGAGCACACCCGACGGCGCTGATCGACGCAACAGCCAGCGTGGACCCGACGGCTTCCATCGGCCCCAACTGCGTGATTGGAGCGGGAACGAAGATCGGCCCCAACACGGTGATCATGGCGAATGTAACAGTGATGGCGCACGTGACCATCGGCGCGGATTGCCGCATCGAACCGGGCACGGTGATCTATGACCGGTGCACTCTGCATGACCGCGTGATCCTTCAATCCTGCGTGGTGATCGGCTCCGACGGGTTTGGGTACCGCCCTTCGGAAGACCCCAAGCGCCCGGGGCCGGCTCGTATCCCGCATATCGGAACGGTGATCATCTCCAGCGATGTGGAGATCGGTTCGGGCTCATGCGTCGACCGGGGCAAGTTCTCAGCGACTTTCATCGGCATGGGGACAAAGATCGATAACCAGTGCCTGATCGCCCATAATTGTCGCATCGGCCGGTTCTGCCTGATTGCCGGGCAGACCGGGATCGCAGGCAGCGTGACGGTGGGCGACGGCGTGCAGATGGGCGGGAAGGTGGCCATCCGCGACCATGTGAACATTGGATCGGGCGTGCGCCTGGCGGCCTGCTCAGCGGTGATGGAAAGCATCCCCGCGGGACAGACCTGGGGCGGCCTGCCGGCGCGCGAAGCGCGGTTTGCGCGACGTGAATACGTTGCGATGCGGCAGTTGCCTGATCTGCTCAAACTCCTTAAAAAGAAGTTCGGCAACCTTTTGGAAGAAGAAGAAAAACCATAACCCCCCGCCATGGCGCATTGACGAGCCATGGCCCCTGATTTGCCACCATGAAGCAAGATTTTCAGACCACCATTGCACGATCGGCTAGCGTTTCCGGGCTGGGGCTATTCTCAGGCGGTCCTGTGAATGTGACCTTCCGCCCCGCACCGGCGAACAAAGGCATCGTGTTCATCCGCACGGACCAGGAACGTGCTGAGATCCCTGCGCTGGTGAGGCATGTGGTCAAACGGGCGCGGCGCACGGCGATCAAAGCCGGGGACGTGAGCATCGAGACGACCGAGCACGTACTGGCGGCGATAGCCGGGCTGGGGATCGATAACGTATTGATCGAGATGGACCGGACGGAATTGCCGGGGTTTGACGGATCGGCCAAGCCTTTCGTGGATGCGCTTTTGAGTGCGGGGATTGAGACGCTGGCGGTGCCCAGGACGCGGCTGATCATTCAAGAGCCGGTGGTGGTGCGCCAGGACGACGCGATGGTGGCGGCAGTGCCCAGCGAGGATCCGGGTTTGCAGCTTGTGTATGACCTGGATTACGGGCGGCATCCGGTGCTGGGGCATCAGCTTGCCGCGTTTGATTTCACACGGGGGGACTTCACCAAGGACATCGCCCCGGCGCGCACGTTCGTGCTGGAGCCGGAGGCGAAGGCGCTGCGTGCGATGGGCCTGGGTCAGCATTTATCTGAAAAAGACATTCTGGTTATCGACAACAAGGGGCCGCTTGGGGGCAATGCGTTTCACTTTTCAAACGAGCCGGCGCGGCACAAGCTGCTGGACCTCTTGGGCGACCTGACGCTATTGGGTGCGCCCATCCAAGGCAAAGTGATTGCGACCAAGAGCGGGCACTGGCTGAACCAGGCCCTGGTGCGGAAGCTGGAAAAGCAGTTGCGGGCGCAACGGCACAAGCAACTGGCGCTGAGCACGGCGGTGCTGGATATCCGGAAGCTGATGCGCATCCTGCCGCACCGATACCCGATGCTGCTGGTGGACCGGATCATTGAGCTCGACGGCGATCGGCGTGTGCTGGGGATTAAGAACGTGACGAGCAACGAGCCGTTCTTTCAGGGACATTATCCGGGTGCGCCGATCATGCCCGGGGTGCTGATCGTGGAAGCGCTGGCGCAGATCTCCGGGGTTTTGCTTGGGCAGAAGCTGGAGAACACGGGAAAGCTGGCGGTGCTGCTGTCACTGGATAACGTGAAACTGCGGCGGCCGGTGACACCGGGCGATCAGTTAATACTGGAATCTGAAGCAGTGCGCATGCGTTCAAAGCTGGCGCACTGCCGTTGCCGTGCGTATGTGGGTCAGGATCTGGCGGCGGAGGCGGAAGTGAAGTTCATGCTGGTGGATGATCAGGTTGAGTGAGGTTTTTTTTGGGGGAAGAGCGGAACTTTTGACAGGATCAACAGGATTCTGCAGAGATTCACAGGATTTAAGAGCCGAATGCCTGGGATGGGCGTAAGTAAAGGATTCTTTACTAGCGATTCTGCTTAGTAAAGGATACTTTACTAGCTGAGCATTGCAGGAAAGAGTTTTACCAGCCATGAAACGCATTACCGGTCGTTTACGTGTCACCAGTGCCGCAGGCGAAAACGTCCGCGCCTTCGTTCCGTTGCCGTTGCCGCCCAGAGAACCGAATCTGAAAATCAATGTGGAACTCGAAGGCAAGCTCAACCAAGCTATGGCCAAACTCGGTCAGCTCAATGTTGCCGCGGCTATGGTTCCAAGCACGCAATGGTTCTTGTACGGCTTTGTCAGAAAAGAAGCCGTGATCACATCCCAGATTGAGGGAACTCAAGCAACGCTTGAAGATGTATTCTCATTTGAAGCAACCCATAAAACCGACAAACCGGCCGATGTGGAGGAAGTCTGCAATTACGTTGAAGCCCTCTCATTCGCACGCGAGCAAATCAAAAGCAAAACCGGGCTCCCGATCAGCAGCCGTCTACTGTGCGAAACGCACGCCATTTTGATGCAAGGCGTGCGAGGCTCAGACAAGCTGCCAGGCGAGATTCGCAGATCACAAAACTGGGTGGGCGGCACGCGGCCAGGCAATGCATCACACGTGCCGCCGCCGCCGGATGAAGTTCTCAACTGCATGAACGCATTGGATAAATGGATCCATTCAGAGGATGGACTGCCGCCTCTTATCCGGACTGGACTGGCTCATGTCCAATTCGAGACGATCCACCCATTTCTCGATGGCAACGGCCGAATGGGACGCCTTCTCATTGCCCTGCTTGTGGAACATTGGGGATTGCTTTCCTCACCCATGCTCTACATCAGTCTGGCGCTCAAACGCAGACGTGCAGACTACTATGCCCAGCTCTCACAGATTCGCAAAGAAGGTGATTGGGAATCCTGGAGCAGCTTCTATCTTGACTGCGTGATTGAAGCGGCAAACGATGGTGTTGAATCCGCGACTCAGATCTATCGCCTGATGATGGAAGACCGCGCCCGCCTTCTATCTGCCTCCAACGCGCAACTACCTGCGGTTCGCCTTCTGGAATTCCTGCCTTCCCACCCACTTCTCACGCTTTCGCGGGCCGTTGAGATTCTGGAGACGAGCAAGCCAACGGCCAGCAAAGCGATCCAGGTTCTTATTGACGTCGGAATTCTGTATGAGACGACAGGGCAACAGCGTGACCGCGTCTATGCGTATCGCAATTACATGAAGCTACTAGCGATGGATACTTACAACGTGTAATTTGCGCGGGTGTGAAGAGTTCAAATCCTGTCACCCCGATTTTGAGGCAGCATAAGGCTTTCGGCTAACAAGCTGAAAGCCTTATTCATTTCTACTACTAGACTTACGTCTTCCAAACGCGAGTTCAAACAGATCAAATTCAGGATTTCGCGTTTTGCGGCGGTGTCAGAACAAAACCACTTGTTTTCAAGGGTTGGGTAGACGGAATGTCGGTGTAGAGCATGCAGGCTGGGCCTTTTCGCGTGCGCTCTTCAATAATCCACAAAATCGTCCTCAAGAATAGTTTTGTTGGCGACGTGTAGGTGTTCAAGTTTTCCGCCCCCTTGCGTTTCCATTTCATCGTGTCGATTCTGCATTCCGATCCAAACCAAGTAACATGCCGTAGTGAGGATACCTGTCAAGTTCAGCCATGCAGATATGCTCCACCCGAGGCTAGGTTATCTTGCGCTTTCAGCGCACAAAACAAGGGGTTTGGAGCTTACCTAGGCAGGGACGGGGCTGCGGCGGCGGCCTTTTCCGCATCCTGGATTTTCTTCTTCCACATCTCCGCCTCGGCTTCGTTTTTCTCAACACCGGCGCCTTGGAGATAGATCTTTTCAAGCTGGCGCATGGAGGGGATGTGACCCATGGCGGCGCCTCGTTTGGTGAGTTCCACGGCCTTGATGGTGTTTTTCTCGACGCCCTGGCCTGTGCCGTAGGCGACGGCCAAGCCGTAGACGCCCATGGGGTCGTTTCGTTCTGCGGCGGTCTGGAAGTAGGCGAAGGATTTTGCGTAATCGCGTGTGACGCCCAGAGGGGCGGCGGAGTAGATGTGTCCCAGGTATGCGGGTGCGACGGGGCTGCCGAGCTGGGAAGCTTTTTCGAGCAGGGCGATGCCCTTGGCGGTGTCCTGGGGAATGCGCTGACGGTTGACTTCCCCGTTGATGTAGACCATACCCAGTTTGATCATGGCTTCCTGCGAACCGGCCTTGACGGCGGCTTCGCCAAGCTCAAGGGCGCCCATGGCCTGCTGGGGTGTTTTAACGGTGGTCAAGAGGTTGTCGAAAAGCATCATGCAGGCCTTGGCATCGCCGGCCTTGGCGGCTTTGACGATCCAGTCGAGGGCGGCTTTGGAGTCAGGCTTGCCATCAAGGCCGGCCATGACGGCGCGACCATAGCAGTACATGCCGGCGGGGTGATTTTTTTCAGCGGATTTTTTCATCCATTCCACGCCGGCCTTGGTGTCGACTTTGCCGTCCCTTCCGTCAACCAGAGCCAGGCCATAACGCACCATGGCATCCGCGTCACCGGCTTCAGACTTTTCCTTGAGTTCCTGCATGCTCGGACCAGCTTTGGAATCTTTGGCCGGCTGAGTGGCGACGGGGGCGGTCGAAGGAGACGGAGCAGGGGCTGGCTCCTGAGCAAAGGCAGACGGAGCCAACGCCAACAAGCCGAGCACGACAAGAGAGGAACGCTTCATGGGGTCACCCTGCGGTTGAAAGGATCGGGACACAGCCTATAGATTACGAAAAAGAGAGAGACAGGGTTCAACCCGTCATGCCTGGAATGAAAAAGGCACCCGGCAAAACGCGCCGAGTGCCCTTTTGTAAGACTGAGGACCGAATTTACTTTTTGTGCTTGGCGATGAGACCCTGGAGAAGGGTTTCATAGGCGTCACGGTCCATTGGGAGGTCGATGGGCCTGTTTTCCAGGCCGGACATGATCATGGCGTTGGCCATTTCCACGGAGTGGATGCCTTCGATGCCGGGGGCGATCAAAGGCTCGCCTTCGAGGATGGCATTGGCGAAGTTCGCATGCATGGCTTTCACGCCGCCGCCGGTGTCGGGGATGGTGATGACATGCTTGCAGTTGGTGACCGAGCCCCAGGGGGCCTTGGTGGTACGGCTGAACTCCGTGGCGGAGACGTCATTGGAGATGTACTCGATGGTGAGGGGGCCGAAAGTCTGGGGGGAAAGGGTGATCTTGCCCTTATCGCCGACGACTTCAAAATAATCCGTGCCGGGGGCTTCACCGGTGGTGGTGATGAAGGTGCCCATGGCGCCGTTTTCATAGTCCATGATGGCGATGACTTCGTCTTCGACCTGGATCTTGTGATACTTGGAAATGCCGATGCGGGCGGTGATCCGCCTGGGCGCGCCGACGAGCCAGTAGAGCAGGTCAAGGTTGTGCGGGCACTGGTTGAGGAGAACGCCGCCACCCTCACCTTCCCAGGTGGCGCGCCAGGAGCCTGAGTCGTAATAGGCCTGGGTGCGGTACCAGTTGGTGATGGTCCAGTGGACGCGCTGGACCTTGCCGATGGCGCCGGATTGGATCATCTGGCGAACGCGCGACCAGCGGGAAAGCGAACGGTTCTGGTAGTTGACGGCATACTTGACGTTGGGGTTTGCACGCGCGACTTCGTCTACCTCGGCAGCGGCCTTGGCGGTGACGGAGACGGGCTTCTCAACCAGCACGTGGACGCCTGCCTTGATGGCGGCAATGGCGTAGGGAGGATGGAAATAGTGCGGGGTGGCGACGAGTACGGAATCCACCAGGCCGGACTTGATGAGTTCATACCCATCGGTGAAGCCTTTGACGCCGTAGGTGGAAACGACCTTGTCCAAGTTGGACTGGAAGCTGTCGCTGGCGGCGACGAACTTGATCTTGGGGTTTTCCTTGAAAGCGCCCATGTGGGATTGACCCATCCCGCCACAGCCGATGACGCCTAAACGTATCTGGGACATGCAGACATTCCGTTTCAGGGCCGCGCAGCGTTTTTGGTGGGTACCCGCCTGGGTGCCCGTTTTGGTTTGCCGCCCGGCGTGACGCCCGCCTGCGCAGCCCATGCGCAGGCGCCACGGCCCGAGGAGCAATGCCCGCTTTGTGAAAAGGGAGCTGGAAAATTGTCGGACGATTGGCCTCTGGCGTCAATTCGTTAAGTTAATCGCATGTCAAAACCCAACCCACCGACCCGCAAAGGCGCCGTGCGAATGGCTGATATCCCGGCGGAGATTCTTCATCAGCTAAGCATGGGCGTGATCGAAACGCTCACGCTGCCGGAGTGGCTGGCGGTGAACCATAAAACGCTGATCACCACGCTGGCGCCGGACATTTCCGATGCGTTGCTGGCGCCGCTGGCTTCAGGAAACTCCATCATGGCGCGCAATCGCCATGCGGGGATGGCGCTGATGGAGCATTTCGGCGTGGATGCGGTGGAGCGGTTTAAGGCACACCCTTCAGACACGGTTCGCGGGTGGGCGTGTTTTTCGCTGGCGCTTGTGCCGGGGAGGACAATCACCCAGCGGATCAAGGCATTCACGAATTTCGCAGATGACGGGCACTTTGGCGTGCGCGAAATGGCTTGGATCGCCCTTCGGCCACATGTGGCCAAAGACCTGGACAAAGCCATCGGCACACTGGCGAAATGGACGCAGTCGGACAACGAAAACCTGCGCCGGTTCGCCTCGGAAATCACCCGCCCGCGCGGCGTGTGGTGCGAACACATCGGGCCTTTGAAATCCGACCCGGCGCAGGCCCTGCCCATCCTGGAGCCCCTCAAAGGCGATCCCTCACGCTACGTGCAGAACTCCGTGGCGAACTGGATTAATGATGCTTCCAAAACACGGCCCGACTGGGCGAAAGACCTGACGGCGCGATGGAGCAGGGAATCTGCCGCGCCGGCAACGCGCTACATCGTCAAACGGGCGATGCGATCGCTGGATAAGAAGGTGGGCGGGCCAAAAACGGACACCGGCAAAAAGAAAGCCAGAGAATGAAAAGCTATTTCTTTGGCACTTTGGTTTCTTTATATTGGGTGATATGAAAAAATCCGGGCCAACTCCTTCATCTGCAACCCCTGAGCTCATCGCCGAATGGCGTGAGCGCATCGGCCATCTGGATGCGCTGATCGCCAGGCGCCCCGCGGATCAGTGGTGCTGGCTGTGGGAGATTCGGCGGGACATCCTGGCGCATCTGCTTCATCGGCATGCCGGGGACGCACTGCCCAAAAGAAGCAGGACGACTGCGATGGAGTCCAGCAAAGGTTTGCCCGCGCCAACCAGGACTTCTGACACATTGGTGGATGCTTACATCCGTGGCGGGTCCACGAATGAGCAAACACATGTGGGCGCGCATCCACCACGCGAAGGATCGGCGCTGCGTGATCGGCTTAAACGCCTTCAGGAGCAGAATGCCGAGCGCCATGCCTATGCAGCCGTTGAAATGCGCGAGACACAGCAACGCATCTTCGCCTACCTGCACCGCAACGACCCTTTCAGCCCGGTGTTCACCGGGCCAAGCAGCCTCTCACCCCAGGAGCAGCAGCAAGCGCTGGCCCAGGCCTGGTCGCAGGCCCTTGAAGTGCTGGTGGCTCAATCGGTTTCTTCCACATCTGATAATCCCAGTGACACGCCCCACACCCAGGCGCCGATGTCAGAGGATGAGATTCTGGGGATTCTGCTGGGCAAGGAATCAGACCCCATGCCGGAAGACGGCTCACGGTAAAGGCGAAGGCAAACAGATTTTGAACGGCATCCGGGGCCGGCAGGCGGTGTTGTCGACATATCGCTTGACACGCGGAAGCGGCGTGGATACTTTTAAATTGAAATTTCTGTATAAACAGAAATAACAAACACGTCTGCTTCTGGGATCAAAACCCTATGGAATATTTTTGCATCATTGTCGTCGTGGGCTTGCTGGCCATCATCGGCGGCACACTGCTGCTGGTACGCATCATCAGCAACGCCTTTGCCGAGGCGCAGAGCGCAAAAACAACGCCGCCGCGCGCGGAGCCGGATCCGCGTCAAGGGCAGGAGATCCTGCAATTACGAAACCATATCGGCCGGCTGGAGCAGCGGGTCAGCTCGCTTGAGGCGAACCTGGATCTGCTTCGGATGCGCGCCAAGGATGCGCCTCCCGCCGCCCCGGCTGCCACCCCCAGCGCAGACCTTCATTTCCTGGATGAGATTGAAGCGAAACTGGCCCCCGCCTCCACCCCAGGGCCGGCGGCAAGCCCCGCGGCTAAGCCTGCCCCTGCCCCCACGACCGTGCCGACCCAACCGACAAATGTACCTGTCCCCCCCGTCAAAACAACACCTCCGCCTGCGGCACCCGCCATACACCCTGCTGCGGCTATACCCGCACCGGCTCCCACGCCTACGCCAGGGCCACACACGCCTCACACATCGCAGGTACCGCAAACCTCCGCTCAAAGCGTGCCCCCGCAGCCAGTCAAAGCCGCGCCGGTTACGCCCCCGCCCGCTCCGGCTTCCTCCATGACTCAGGCACCCGTACCCATCACGGCAGCAAAGCCCGCACCCGTGCCTGTCACGCCTCAGCCGTCACAGATGCCCCCGCCGCAGCCTGTTAAACCAGCGACACTTCCCGCTCCGCCTGTGCAGCCCGCTAAACCGATACCGCCTCCAGCCGCGCCAGAGCCCAAACGGCCACCGGTCACGCTGGAAGGGCTGTTGACCACGCGGCTTTTCGTCTGGATCGCCGGCATCGTGCTCTCTTTGGCGGGCATCTTGCTCATGAAATACCTCAATGACAAGAGCGTATTCCCCGAGTGGTCGCGCCTGGTGCTGGGCGCCGTCATCGGTTTTGCGAGTATCGGCGCGGGGCAATATTTCCGTGTGGAATACCGCCGCATTGCCGCCACGCTGGTGGGCGCGGGGCTCACCACGCTGTTTGCCGTGGTGCTGGCGGGAACGCTCACCAACACTTTCATCACCCAGCCGTACATTCCCAAGCCGGTGGCCTTTGGCCTTTTGGCGGCGATTGCCCTGGGCGCGGTGGGCCTCTCTCTGCGCCACGGCATGCTGGTGGCGGTGCTGGGCCTGCTGGGCGGGTATGTCACCCCTGCGCTTTTAAGCACCGGGGAACCCAAGCCGGTCGCCCTGGCGCTTTATCTGATGTTCCTGCAGACCGGGCTGGTTCTTGTCATTCGCAAGCGCGGCTGGATGCCGCTCGCAGCGCTCACGCTGCTGGCCACGATGGTGTGGGCGGGCGCGATGGTCTTCCTTGGACAAATCGGCGCGCAGGGCCTGCCCATCGCATTGCTGCTCATCTCCACCGGCGTGCAGTTTTCCCTTGTGCTGGACCGCGGCACCCCCAGCGAATCCGCCCCGGAAAGCGGGGCCGACCCCAGCCACTGGGTCTACCGCGCCATGGGACTGGTAGCGGTGGCAGCAGGTCTTTTCCTGCTCTCCACCCGCGTCGCCCTGGGTGACTTTCAAGTGACCGACTGGGGTTATCTGGGCCTGGTTTCGCTGGCGCTCATCCTGCTGGGACGGCTCAAGGAAGGGTACAGCCTGCTGCCTTACTTCGGCTTGGCGGCCACCTCCTTCCTCTTCTTCCAATGGATGCGCCAGCCTGTGCTGGCGGCCACGGCGCCATCGTCACCCGAAGCCGCGCCGGCCTTCATCCTTGCTTCCCTGACGGGAGTATTCGTACTGGGTGGAATGCTGGCGGCGATCAAAGGGCCGCACCCCGCGCGCTTCGCCGGCCTGTCAGCGATTGGCGCAGCGGTGTTTGCCGGGATCGGCTACTGGTTCCAAGACAAGCTCGGTCTGCACGGCATGATGCCCTGGGTGGCCGTCGCCGGAACAGGCGTATTCGCCATCGCAGCCGGCTTCACGCACGCGCTGGTGCCCCCCTCTCGCAACAAAACCCTCGTCTCGGCGACGTATCTGGTGGCTGCTTCCGCCTTCGCGCTGGCCATTGCGCCGTTGTGGTTTGAAAACTGGATTGCGCCCGCCTGGGCCGCGCAGGTGCTCATCATGACGCTTGTCGCCCGACACTTCAAAATCCCCATCCTTCACGGCCTGGCCCTGCCCATTGCCCTGCTGGTGTTCGCGCGCCTGACCCTTTCCCCGGACCTTTTGACCAAAGACCATGCCGAGCTGGGCTTGATCGTCTGGATCCTCAGCAACTATCTCCCCGTGAGCTTGTTTCTGGCCGGCGCGGCATGGACCATCGCCAGTGACTCACAAACACCTGGCGTACTCCAATCTGACGAGGACCCAGATCTCCTTTATCACCGTCATGACGGATGGCTTTACCTTGAGGCCAACCTCCTGGCCAGCCTGGCGCAGTTTCTTCTAGGCGTCATGTTCACCTTCCTGGTGCGCGCCGCGTTTGTGCCCGAAAGCGGCAATCTCTGGGCGTCAGTGCGGCCCACCGCCACGCAATGGGCGCTGTGGACCTCCATCTGGCTGGGCATGTGCTTCGTCGCCACCCTGCTGAGCACCTATATCGCATGGGTGAAAAACAACTGGCTGCCCGTTTTATGGATGCTTGCCAGCACGCTGGGCTGCTTCCTGCTGGCGGTGTTCCTGAATCCAGTTGTTCCCTTCAACAGCTCCATGAATGTCGGGGCCACGCCCGTCTTGAATCTCCTCCTGGTGCTCTATGGCCTGCCGTGCCTCACGGCAGGCGCATGCGCCTGGGGCCTGTACAAGCACGGCCACAAGGGCCTGCATTACATTGCCGTCACCCTGGCTGCAGGCATGGGGCTCCTCTTACTCATGCTTGAGATTCGCCACGGCTTTGTCGGCACTCCGCTCTACGGCCCATCGGTCACGCTGATGCAGGCCGGCGCCTTTACTCTGGCGGGCTTGCTGGCTGCCATCGGCGTGCGTCAGGCCGGACGTATTCTGGGATGGGAAGCTTCCACCCCGGTCACCGCGTGCTACCTGGCTTTCACAGGCATTCTCTTTCCTGCCTTCCAGGGGATGGCCTGTAATCCGGTCTTCAATCCGACAGACCTCTCCACCACGATCTTCTTTAACCCGATTCTATTCGCCTACGGCCTCCCCGCCCTCCTTCTGCTGGCCGCCGCGGATCTCCTGGCCCCCTTCACCACCCTCCTGCGCATGGCGGGCGCGGTTCTGCTGGCGTTGGCCGCCGCGCTGCTCATCCGTCACGGCTTCCACCCCGAGAAGTTCAACGAACTCAAGTTCCTCCTCACGGAGGCGGGAACTTACACCATCGCCGGCCTGGTGCTTGCTGCGGCCCTGCGCCAGCTTGCCCAGCGGTTTGGCTGGCCCCGCTTCGACGCCGTCACCTGGGTTTATATGACAGCCATTGGACTGGGCGTCATCCTGCTGCAGGGACTGGCCTGCAACCCGGTCATGAGCGACGGCCAGGTCTCCACGCGCATCTTCTTCAACGCCATCCTCTATGCCTACGGCCTGCCTTCCCTGCTGGCGATTGCGGGTGCGCAGTTCATGGCACCGATGCAGCGCTTTGTGCGCAATGCCGGGGTCACAGGCCTGTTTGTCACCGCCATCCTCATGGTTCGCCACGCCTTCCACCCGGGCAACATGACTGAGGCAAGCGTGATGATGGTGGAAGCCGCGGCCTACACCGTCACGGTGAAGGTGCTTGGCGTTCTGGCCATGGAATGGGCCATCCGCAAGAAAGACAGCGACACGGAAGCCATCGCTCAGGCGTTCCTTTATGTCTCCCTGGCCATGGCCGTGCTGGGGCAGATCCTCTTCAAAAACCCGCTGGTCTCACGCGAGTCGGTGGGGACGATTCCGATCTTCAACGGTCTGCTGGTGCTTTACCTTCTGCCTACGGCGCTCATCGCCGTGCAGGCCTGGCAATGCGTGCGGCGTGATCTTTTGGGCCGCGCGAAGTTCAATGCCGTGTGCGCGATGGTCATGGCGGTGCTCTTCCTCTCCTTTGAAGCCCGCTGGTTTTTCCATGATGGCGGCGTCCTGACCCTTTTCCAAAACGGCACGCTGCAACTGGGCTTCATAGAATCCTCCACTTATGCGCCGCTCTGGCTCCTGTTGGGTGCGGGCATCACCTGGCTGGGTTTAAAGAAAGCCAAGCCCGCGCTGATCGAAGGCGGGTTTGGGTTGCAGGCATTCGCCGTGGGCTGGGTGGTGTTCGCACTGCTGATGCTGTTCAACCCGATCTTTGGCAAAAACCCGGTTGGCGCGATGGTGCTGATCAACGGCATCACCGCGGGCTTCCTGCTTCCGGCGGCGATCCTGATCGCCTGCTCCACGCTTTATCAGCGCGCCAAGTGCATCACGCTGGCGAACATCTCCGCCTGGACGGGACATGCGCTCCTTTTCATCGGGTATTCGCTCACGATCCGGCACTTCTTCCAGGGCGAATTCTTAAGCGCCCCGGGCATGGGCGTCACCGAGCGCTATGCCTACTCCGCCGGGTGGGTGCTTCTGGCGCTGGCCTTCCTGGTGGTGGGCATCTTCACCGGCAAGCATCGCCCGCGATATGCCTCGCTGGCGATCATGATCATCGGCGTCATCAAAGTGGGTTATGACATCTTCCTGCTGCAGGATCTCCTGCGCATCATCTCGCTGGCGGGCCTAGGCGTGGGCCTGCTGCTGGTGACTTTCATGTATCAGAAGTATGTGTTTAAGGCGCAGGAGGAAGAGGAGGATGTGGCGTGAGAAGCCTCATCCGCGTTTTTTCATGAAATACCGCGTGATGAGCATGGAGATGAACGCCCCCATCGTCGCGCCGATGAACCACGCCCACACCAGCGCATTGGCGCTCTTGGTCACCACCGCCGTCATCATCGGGTTTTCAAACCCCGCGGGCGCGGCTTGAAGCTGGCGAATCAGCCATGCATCACCCGTCTTTTGCAGGGTGGCGGAAAAGCGGTTCTCCATCGCCATTTCCGAGCCGTCGATCATGGTGTACTTGTCGTGCGCAAGACCGGTGACAAGCGCCAGATTCCCATCGATAGCGCGCGTTTTGATCTCCGGCTTAAGCGCCACATGGCGGAACCACCCGCCCGTGCCCGCCTTGCAGCCGGCGAGGTATTTCTTGACGGCCTCAGGGCCTTCCAGCGTGGTGCCGTCGGGCTGGACAACGACCACTTCCGGGTGCAAAAGCGCGGCAACCGCTTCGCCATCAAGCTTTTCCAATGCGCCGGAAAGCTGCTCGCCGACATGGGCGACGGCCTTTTCGATCATGCGCGGGTCATTGGCGTCTTGCGCCATGGCCGCGCCGGACAGAGCAAGAACACAAATCGTCACCGCGAAACATCGACTCACCATACGCATAAACGTCTTTCCGGCCCGAAGGCCCGTCAACAAAGCAAAAACCAAATGACCTTCAGGCGTGCGTCCTTCACAGCTCCACGTGCTGGGTGCTCACAATGGCGCCGCGGTCGTCAATCAGGTTGAAATAATAGGCGGTGGTTTGCACAGGAATCTCCGCTTCAATGCGTCCTGCTGTCGCATCCAGCCTGGCCGGAAGGATGTTCCACTTGCGGTCAGGCCAATAACCTGTGGCGCGGGTGTAGTTAAGCTCTGTGCGGGCGATGGGGCGAGCGCTTTCATACGTGGCCCATGCGTTTTTCCGGTCATCGCCCTGGCCGGTCACTTTCGCCAGCGGATCGCCGCCTTTCAAAATCTCATCGGCAAACAGTCCGATCTCCTTGGGCGCCCATCCCGCCGGGTGGCTGTGGGGAAGCTCCACCGGCACGCAGAGCTTCAGCGGCCCCTTCACCAGCCGATAGCTCTTTTGCATGGAGTTCATGAAATAAGCGAAATCATTGGTGCCGTTGACGAAGAGCATGGGCATCTTCGCATTGTGCAGCCAGGAACCGGGGTCCCAGTTGGCGATCCAGTTGTGGCGCTCATGCGGCGGGCATTCGGCCAGCCTGGAGGCGTATTTCCAGATCGAGTCTTCCCATAAAAAACCTGAGCCGTAGACCGGGATGGCGCAGGCGAAGCCCGGGTCTACCCCCGCGACCAGGCTGGTGAGGTACCCGCCCCAGGAGATGCCGGTGACGCCGATGCGCGCACCATCAACCCCCGGCTGCGCGGCCAGCAATTTACGCGCCAGCGTAGCCACTGCCACGGCGTGATACCCCCATTGATCGGTGATGGGCTCGTTGATCTGAAGGAACGACTCATGCCACCCTGCGGGGCCACCTTGTTCATGCCGGGGGCGACTGGATTGAAAAAGCCCCGGCCCGGGAGTGGCCCCACACTGATCAATGGCAATGGCTGCATAACCGCGATCGTTCCAAAGCTTCACCCATTCCCAGAAGGCAGACCCGCCGCCGCCGTGCAGGAGAACCATGCCCGGCACCGTCTGCCCGGCAGGCACAGGCGGCACCTTCATGATGGCATACGCCTGCGTGGGCTTGCCCTTATGAGGGACGGACTCCATGAAGAAGGCAGGAATTTCTGCCGGATGGTCTTTGGCCACAGGCGCGGTGGGCCAGGTCCTAGGCGGATTGGAGACGCTGCTGAAATCCCATGTGGTTGTCATGGGCGGAAAGTGTAATGGGTTTGGACGCAATTAGGTATGAGGGAGTCGAAGTTGGCCTATGCATCCGGACCGTCGGGTAATCGGGGTATCGGGGGCTTCGAGCAAGGTGATAGCATTCAAGGTTAATACCCATAGTCGGTCCGATTCAACTGACCGGCACTCACGGAAACGCGGTAACCCGGCCACCCGATAACCCGGGCACTGCGGCTGCCTGAATCGTCCCACGTGCTTCAATGCTTGGGATCGTAGAAATTGATCGTGGGCTTCTCGGCGGTGTTGCTCCATTCCAGAACCTGGCTGGGCAAGAGTAAGGCGGAGTGGCCGTCGGCGAAGCCGTAGATCCATTTATTGCTGTAGCGTGCTGAGTCGTAAGTGGAGTTGGGGAGCATTTTGGCGGCATCCCAGGAGGCTTCGGCGTCTTCTGCGAAATCAACAGTGGGGCCTTCGCCGAAGTAGGTGGGGAAGGGCATATTGGCGATTGAGCCGTAGGCGCCGGGATTAGCCGGGTTATAGGCCGTGGGCGGGGCAAAGCCGCCGAGGGTGTTGCTGCCGTCGTTGAAAAACTGGGGGGTGAAGTGGTCTTCCCAGGGCTCGGCGGCGCCTTCGTCTTCCTTGCGGACCTCGGCGACCAGGATCGCTTCCGAAGGGCGCTTAACCTGATCGGACTTGATGCCGTAGTAAGGTGGGTGATCATTGGTGAAATAGGAATTCAGGGAGTAGGACGTCCACCGGCGTACGGGCGCATCCAGACGGACATAGGGGCTGTCATCTCGCGGGGAGACGAAAGCCTTGGGGTCGGAGATGTACTTGGTGGCGCCGTTGACTTTGTTGATATAAGCCTCGTACTCGGCGGGTGCGCCAAAATCGCCCGCGCCCTGGATGGCGGGAAGACCGATGCATTCCATCCATGTGACCCCGGTGTGGCCCGTGGCGGGGTAAAGGCCGCGGTTATCGGTGGAATACATGGAGAGGCCCAGGGCGATCTGGTGGCTGTTGGACTTGCTGATGGTGGTCTGGGCCTCCTTGCGTGCGGCGGAAAGCGCAGGGAGGAGGATGCCGATCAGGAGTGCAATGATGGAGATGACGACCAGGAGTTCGATCAAAGTGAACCCGGGCCGAATGGGGATGCGAATGGGTTTGGGAACGGGGGTCGGGTGCGACATGAAAAAGCCTTTTGATGGAGTTTTTTGCGTGCTGGCGAGCGCGGTGCTCACGACTATTGATAATGAGAGTGTATTATCATTAGCCTCCCTGTCAAGAGCTATTGATAATCAATTCTCAAATATCTTTGTCTGGTTCACCGGCAAAAATCCGATTCAAACGATATATCAACCCTTGCGCACGACCCCCCCCTCTCTTACGCTAATCGCACCGGGCCAATGGTTTGCGGCGTTGTTCCAGGTTTCAGCCTTTCCCATTTCTTCCACTTCAGGCGACCCATGCATAAAACCGACACCCGCGTGAATGCCTTTTCGCTCATTGAGCTTTTAGTCGTCATCTCGATTGTGGCTGTCCTGGTGGCGCTGGTGGTGCCCAGCATCAACAGTGCCCGTGAAGCCGCGCGGTTTGCCATCTGCAAATCAAACCTGCGCCAGCAGCACCTGGCTCTCACCTACTATTCCACGGATTTCAAGGGCTACGGCCCGTGCGACATCAACACCAACGCCAATTCCGTCCCCCTGGGGACGCAGTGGAACTTCGTCCTTTCCCGCTGGATGATCAAGCTCTCACCTTATGTCGGCATCCCGGAGAACTCCATCGCCTTCACTTTTAGCAACGCCGGTTTCACCACCTCCCCTGACCGATACATGAAAGTCTTCCAGTGCCCCTCCACCTGGGACCGCCCGATTTCCGGGTCCGGCAGGTCATACGGCATCAACCAATACGTCGTCACCGACCTGGATGTCACACGCACCGACCAATTCAAAACCAATGCCCCTACTCGCCTCAACAGCCGTGCCTTTGCCGGGTCCCTTGACCGATTGTTTATGGTCTCTGACTCCTGGTGCTATACCCAGGTCCCCGCTGTGCAGCTTGCCCGCACCCTCATGAATCCCTCCGCCGGCACCCTGCTGGACTATTACGACCGCTCCCATTACGTCAAGGGTGCCGCCCAAGGCAGCGGGCGCGTCAACGTGCTGACCGCCGACGGCCGCGTCTTTGACCGCGGCACCGGCGATGTGGATTTCTACGGCTCATCCAGCTTCACAACCACCTATTACCTCACGACCTACGCACAGCACTCCACCGCCACCTTCGTCACCAGCGCATACTGATTCGACAACCGTCCCACTGTCCGACAAAATACGCGCATGACACGCACCATTCTCGTCACCGGCGGCGCCGGATTCATCGGCTCCAACTTCATCCGCTTTATCCTCTCCCACCGCCCGGGCTGGTCCGTGGTGAATCTGGACAAGCTCTCCTATTCGGGCAACCTTGAGAACTTGAAGGATCTGGCCGAGCACCCCAACTACAACTTCATCCACGCCGACATCAACGACCGCTCCAAGGTCGACCCGGTGATGATGACGGTGGATGCCGTGGTGCACTTCGCCGCCGAAAGCCATGTCGACCGCTCCATCCTGGATGCGCGCCCCTTCATCGAAGCCAATGTGCTGGGCACCCAGTCCCTTCTGGACAGCCTCCGTCAGGCGGACAAAAGCCAGCCCCTCTCCAACGGCAAAAAACGCCGCTTCGCCCACGTCTCCACCGATGAGGTGTATGGCTCGCTCCCCCTGGACCGCCCGGACCTGATGTTCACTGAAAAATACCCCATCACCGCCAACAGCCCGTATTCCGCCAGCAAGGCCGGCAGCGACCTGTGCGTGAATGCCGCGCATCACACGTTCAATCTCGACACGGTCATGACCCGGTGCTCCAACAACTTCGGGCCCTATCAGTTCCCTGAAAAGGTCATCCCGCTGTTTGTCACCAACCTCATCGAAAACAAGAAAATCCCCCTTTACGGCGACGGCTTGAACGTCCGCGACTGGCTCCACGTCGACGACCATTGCGAAGCCATCCTGGCCGTGCTGGAACGTGGTCGCTCCGGCGAGGTCTACAACATCGGCGGCAACAACGAACGCTCAAACCTTGAACTGACCCACATGATTTTGAAGGCCATGGGCAAGGGCCATGAGATGATCCACCCTGTGGCCGACCGCCCCGGCCACGACCGCCGCTACGCCATCGACGCCAGCAAGATCAAAGCCGAGCTGGGCTGGCAGCCCACCCGCTCGGCCTGGCCCGGTGCGCTCCAGGCCACCGTCCAGTGGTACGTCGATAACCAGGCCTGGTGGCGCAACGTCAAATCCGGCGCCTACCGCGAGTTCTATCAAAAGCTCTACGGCAATCGCTGAACGGTGATCCAAACAAAGTAACCCGGGGCTTGAAAGTTCTTTTGATCACAGTCAAAAGCGTGCTCCGTGACAGGAGCATGCTTATGTTTTTATGGGCAGAAACCGTCGAGACGCGCAACAACCAGGCGAAACAGTCCACCTCTCATACCCATTCGCCCATATACATTGATACACAAGGTACATTTCCTTAAAAGGTAATGGTCCACATTATTCCATGAGGACGCTGCGATGAACTTTTATATCTATACAGGGGCGCCTTCGGGAACAGGCCACGTGCGCGGCGTGATCGAGGCCGACAGCCTCGATCACGCCCGGGCGGTCCTGGCTTCCATGCGCATCACCCCCATCGAACTTGAGGCCGCGCCCGCGCCGCGTGCTCTCTCAACGAATGACCTTTATGCCTTGAACCAGCAATTGATCCTGATGATCGATTCAGGCATGCCGGTGGAACCGGGCCTGAGGCTCCTGGCGCAGGATGTGCGCGACAAACGGCTGGCCTCCACGCTGGAACTGATTGCGCGGGAAACGGAAGCCGGGCTGCCACTGGTGGAGGCGTTCGCCAAGCACCAGAAGCTTTTTCCGGTGATGTATTCGCAGATCGTCGCCGGCGGCCTGGCGCGGGGAGACCTTTCACTCGCCCTGACAGACCTCTCGCGGCGGATGGAATTTCAGGAACGCATCCGCAACGCGCTGTGGAAGGCGCTTACCTACCCTGTCTTCGTGTTGCTGGGTTTTTTCCTGGTGGCGTACCTGATCACGTCGAAGATCCTGCCGGGCATCATCCGGCTGCACCAGGAAACATTTCATAACTGGGGCGCGCAGGCGCCGCCGCTGCCCGGGCTCACCTACTCGCTGGCCGTAGCGGGCCCGGCGCTGCCGGCGATCGGGCTGGCGCTGCTGGCATGCAGCGCGGTGTTTTACCTGGCGTGGAAAATAGCCTTGCGCAACGGCAGGGATTCGGCCTTCCTGGAAACCTGGGTCGCGCCGCTGCCGATCGTGGGAAAAGTCGTCAAGTGCGACCTGACCGCCCGCTGGTGCGCCGCGGTGCATCACGGCCTGGCGGGACACCGGCCCCTGCCGGAAGTGCTGGCGTCGGCTTCGCAGGTTGTCGGGTCTGACACGCTTAAGGCGGACGGCCAGGCCATCATCGACGCCATCACCCAGGGCAACCCCGCCGCCTTGCCGCCCAGGACGCGATGGCTGGAACTGACTGTGATCGAAACCCTGCGCACGGCCAACCAATCCGGTCGCATGGCCGAGCAGGCCAGAGGCTTAGCTGACCATTACCTGAAGATGGCGGAATACCATGCCGCGGCATCGGCGGCGTTCCTCACGCCGGTGGTCCTGGGATTGCTCGCCATCCTGCTGGGGTGGCTGCTGGGCGCTATTTATGCTCCGCTGGGCTACATGGCCAATATCGTCACCAACCCGATCAAAATGTAACTCCACTCCGCAATGCACGTGTTTGATGCACAAACATCCGGTCAACTAGCATGACACCCAACCCGCCATCTCCGAACCCACCTGCACCTGCGAAGCCCGGATTGTGGAAGACACTCCGCCATAAACTGCGCATGTTGTACGGCATGCTGTGCATGGGCGGCCTGGCTTTTGCCCTGATTTTCCTTCTGGCATTAACGCACAGCCACCTGCCGGACTGGGGCCTCTGGGCCCTTCAAACAGGCTGCATCATTGCTGGAATACTGTTTATTCTGAGCGTGATCTATACGGTGGTGCGCATCGCAGCCACCGGAATCGTGCGCATCATGGAGATCGTCGGCATTGGGCGGCTGTCTCCTTTGACGCTCTCCTGGTTCACCGCTGTGGGCCTGGGGGTATGGCTTGTTTTCCTGACAGTGATGATGTCGGTGATCATCAGCCTCCTGGGGCGCGTTTTCTTTGGAGAGGATTCGATCGCCGAATTCCTCGCACAAATGACTCTGTGGATCCTTTCCATCCTGTTCAACCCTTTGGCTTTGCTGGTGGCCGTGCGGTACATCCAGGCCAAGCGGCAGATCGCATCACGCCTGCTGCTGATTCAAGCCGCAGGCTTGGTGAACGCGGGGGTGGACCCGCGGCGCGCACTGGCGCAGGTTGAGCCGTTTGGCACGTACCTGGACGAGCAGCAGTACGCCATCGCGCAGGAGTTGCAGCAGGACGGGAACTTCGCCCGTGCCTTGAACCGCTGCATTCCGTATCTCTCCTCAGAGGACAAGGCCCTCCTGCTTGCCGGAGAGCGCATGGGCGTGCTGGGCCCCGTGCTGACGCAAAAATCACACGACCTGCAAGACCAGAGCAGAAGCAGCGTGAGCGGCTTCATCCCTTCCATCATCGTCATGGAATGGTCTGCCATGATCGTCCTCGTGCTGATGATCATGACTTTCATCATCCCAAAGTTCGAAATGATCTTTGAGGATTTCGGCACCGGTATCCCGTTACTGACTAAAGGACTGCTCTACGCCACGAAGTATCTGATGGGAACGATGCCGGAGCAGGCAGTGCCGGGAGTGATATACATCCTGCTGTTTTTCATGGCCATACCCCTTTTGCTGCTGGTATGGCCGGTGATCAAGGGCGCGCTGGGCCAGATTGCCGTGTGGGCAAGAATCCCCGTGGTGCGGGATGCCGTGGTGCGCGCGGGCCTGGCGGACGCGTGTCTCTTCCTAGGGCATGCCCTGCGTGCGGGTGTGGACCTTCCCGGCGCAGTGGCGCAGACGCGCACGCTAAAGCTTAGCGGGTGGGTGCGCGGCCGGCTGCTGGCATGGGAAACCGACATGCGCGCGGGCATCGCGCCCGCGGATGCCGCGCAGAAGGCCGGGCTGCCGCCGGTGATGGCGGCGTTCATCCGCTCGGCGCAAAACGGACCGGCCATGGGGGACGCGTTGGAGCGCCTGGGCCGTTACTACCGCGACCAGACAAGCCGCACCTGGATCGTGATCGAAAACCTTGCCATGCCCGTGGCCATCCTGGTCACCGGCATCACCATCGGTTGGGTGGTCATCGCCCTGTTTGTTCCCATGGTCAAACTCATGCAGAGGCTCACCTGATGCACGCGAAAAGGCCTATGAAAATATCCCGCCGTCAACCGCTGTGCCGCCGGGCGTTCGCCCTGCTCGAAACCATCATCGGCATGGCCATCGCCGCGGCGGCGATATCCGTCGCCGCAGGCGCCATGAGCCAATATCGCTCCGGCATGCGCCAGATGATCGCCCAGCAGAACCTGAAGGCACAGGCAAACGCCGCCCTCTTGGCCATGAGGACAGGCCAGAAGCCCGCGGTCGATGAGGGCGTAACCCTTGAAGTGCGCGTACAACATGCTTCACCGCTCACGCTGGGCCGCGTGTGGGTGCAAATGAAAGCAAGTCGGGATGGGAAAAGCGCAACGGTCTGGGGACTGGCGCCGGAGACGGCTGCGCAGCCCGCAAAGGAGGATCGGTGAACATGCAAACACGCCGCCAACGCCGTTGCAGTCGTGCCCGGGGCTATACGCTGGTGGAAATACTGATGATCACCGCCATCACCGGTATTTTTGTCGCCGCTACCGCGCCGGTGATGCAGGAGATGCTTGGGCATCTGGGCTCCATCCAATCGCTGGAGAACCGTGACGCGGTGCAGGACACCTGGACCAACCATCTGCGCGCGGACCTATGGGCGGGCCGGCAGGTCACCTTGCGTCTTGCACAAAAACCGGACACGATCATTCCCGCTGCAGGCTCAGCCCTTCCCTCTGTCACCTGGACGCTGGACCCTGCGGCTGCAATCACCCGCGCCACCGCACCCACGGCGGATTCCGATGGCATCAAAACTTTCCAGTCGCCGGCGCAGTCCATCCACGCAAGCGTGCAGCCGGGCAGCCTGCGCATCACCATCACGCACACAGGCGCCGTGGAGCCGACGCTTTGCACGATGCCCCTTCACACAGGAGGCAAGCCATGAGCCGATCGTCTTCACGTCCATCCGGATTTGTATTCATTGCCGCGCTGTTTTTTGTGATGCTGGCGGGGGTGGTCGTCATGAGCGTCTCGCGTGGATTTGCCGCGCAAGCCGCGCGCACACGCGCCCAGGGCCAACAGGCGCAACTGGAGCAGATCCTGCTGGCCGGGCGCGACATCGTAAACGCCGGCAATGCAACGCCCGACCTCTCCGCCGCGCTGCCCGACGACCTGCGCCACGGCGGGTACCAACTCACCTATTCTCCCCAGCAGCGCCTGCTCACCGCGGCGGTGGGGAAACAGGTGAAAACACTGGCACTGCCGTCGCCCTGACAATGGTAGAGAGCCCTCCGCGCCCTTCGCTTCCCGGCTGCATGCCGTTCTACGCGGTTCTGCTTTGGCCCCAAACGCAAACTGAAGGTTCTTTGTCGGTTTGGCTCTGCCAGGTGATGCTCCGCGCAAGCTGTCATGCGCTTTCGCTTTAGTTTATGCCCACCCGCAATATACCTTGACACGCAATGTACATTGTCGTAAAAGGTACATGTCCCTTCATTTCAGAGGACATCGCCATGAATTCCTACGTCTACACAGGGGCGCTTTCGGGAACGGGCCACGTCCGCGGCGTGATCGAGGCTGAAAGCCTCGGTCACGCCCGGGCGATCCTGGCCTCCATGCGCATCACACCCATCGAGCTTCAGCAAGCCCCCACCCCCAGGCCTCTCTCCACCGACGACCTCCACGCCTTAAACCAGCAGCTCATTCTCATGGTCGACTCAGGCATGCCCCTTGAGCCTGGTCTGCGCCTCCTGGCGCAGGACATGCGCGACAAGCGTCTGGCCGGCACGCTGGAACTCATCGCCGGCGAAACCGAAGCCGGCCTGCCATTGGTCGACGCCTTCGCAAAACATCAAGCCCTCTTCCCCGTCATGTACTCGCAGATCGTCGCAGGTGGCCTGGCCCGCGGCGACCTCTCGCTCACCCTGACCGACCTCTCCCACCGCATGGAGTTCCAGGAGCGCGTCCGCAAATCGCTCTGGAAAGCGCTTACCTATCCGGCTTTTGTGCTGCTGGGGTTCTTCCTCGTGGCCCACTTGATCACTTCCCGAATCCTCCCAGTCATCATCCAGATGCACCACGAAACCTTTCAGGAATGGGGCGACCGGGCCCCGGAACTGCCCTGGGTGACACGCTCGCTGGCCGCGGCCGGACCAACGCTCCCATTCCTCGGCATCGCCATGGTCCTCGCCATTGCCGCCGTTTATTTCGCATGGAAGATGGCCCTTAAAACCGGTCGCGATTCCGCTTTTCTGGAAACCTGGATCGCCCCGCTCCCTGTCGTAGGCCAAGTCGTTAAAAGCGACCTGACCGCCCGCTGGTGCGCCGCCGTGCACCACGGCCTGGCAGGCAACCGGCCGCTGCCCGAAGTGCTCACCTCTGCTTCCCAGGTCGTCGGCTCCGACACCCTCAAAAGCGACTCCCAGGCCCTCATCGACGCCATCACTCAGCCCGTCACCGAGCTGACCCAGCCCAAAACCAAATGGCTCGATCTCACCGTCATCGAAACGCTCCGCACCGCCAACCAATCCGGCCGCATCGCCGACCAGGCCAAAAGTCTCGCCGATCACTACCTGAAAATGGCCGAGTACCAGGCCGCCACCGCCGCCAGCATCCTCACCCCTTTCCTCCTTGGCGCGCTCGCCCTGCTCCTGGGCTGGCTGCTGGGAGGCATCTACGCACCCCTGGGCCACATGGCCAACATCATGATGCACCCACCCATGAAACTGATTTAAAGCGGGCCCTGATCCACCATGACACCTAACCAAAATCCCAATCCAAACCCCAAGCCAGACCCATGGAAGCAGGCGCGCCACTATTCCCGCGCCCTCCTGGGCCTCCTGTGCGCCGGCGCCATCTTCCTCTCCACCTTCTATCTGGTTTCCTCACCCGGCATGCGAAACGAATTCAGGCATGATTTTCTCGGCTTCAGCAACCTTGCCATCGAAATCATCTGCATCGTCGCAGGCATCATCTTCGTCCTCGGCGCGTCATTCGTCGTCCTGCGCATCATGGTCAACGCCATCATCAACACCATGGAAGTGATCAGCGCCGGACGCTTCTCACCCCTGGTCCTCACCTGGTTCACCTCCATCGTCCTGGGCATCTGGGGCTTCACCATGTTCCTCCTGGGCTCCATCGCCCTGGGGTATCTGACCCGCTATCTTTTCAACGAATCAGCCTTCCTGGTCTTCCTTCTTGAATTGATCCTCTGGATCTTTTTCCTCTTGTGCAATCCCCTGATCCTCCTGGTCAGCGTCCGTTACATCCAGGCCAGTCGCCAGCTTGCCGCGCGGCTCATGCTCATCCAGGCCGCAGGCCTCATCAACACCGGGGTCGACCCGATTCGTGCGCTCGCCCAGGTGAATCCCAGCGCCTCTTACCTGGACGCCCGCCAGCACGCCATCGCCCAGGCCCTCAAGCAAAACCTCACCTTCGCCCAGGCGATCAATCGAAACGTCCCTTACCTCTCCAGCGCCGACCGCAAACTCCTCCTCGCCGCCGAACGCATGGGCATCCTGGGCGCCGTCCTCACCCGGAAATCACACGACCTTCAGCAGGAAACCAAAGCCGGAATGAACAGCTTTGTCCCTTCCATCATCGTCATGGAGTGGTCTTTCCTCTTCACCATCGTCCTGCTGATCATGATCTTCGTCATCCCCAAGTATGAAAGGATCTTTGAGGATTTCGGCACAGACCTCCCTCTGGCCACCAAAACCTTCATGTATATCTCCAAGTTCCTCATGGGCACCCTGCCCGACCAGGCCATGCCCGGCATCCTTTACATCCTCATCGTCCTGGCCTTCATCCCGTTTGTCCTGCTGGCCTCGCCCTACATCAAGGCCGCACTGGGCCATGTCGCCGTGCAGGCGCGGATTCCCGTCGTCGGCGACATGGTCATGCGCACCAACCTCGTCGCCGCCTGCAGCTTCCTCGCCCACACCCTCCGCGCCGGCATCGATCTCCCCACCGCCGTCGCGCAGACCCGCACGCTCTGGCTCAGCCGTGCCGTCAGCGCGCGCCTCCTGGCATGGGAAAACCAGATGCGCGCCGGCATCGCGCCCGGCGATGCCGCGCAGAGCGCCGGCCTTCCGCCGGTCATGGCCGCCTTCATCCGCAGCGCCCAGAACGGCCCGGCCATGGGCAACGCCATGGACCGCCTCGCCCGCTACTACCAGAACCAGACCAGCCGCGCCCGCATCGTCATCGAGAACC
Organism: uncultured Phycisphaeraceae bacterium; assembly: GCA_964527265.1. Classification (GTDB taxonomy): domain Bacteria; phylum Planctomycetota; class Phycisphaerae; order Phycisphaerales; family Phycisphaeraceae; genus CAZGOM01. The sequence goes on from CAZGOM010000011.1 coordinate 36,907, forward strand.
TCGCCCTGCCTGTCACCTTGCTCGTCACCGGCATCGTCGTCGGCGCGGTGGTCATCGCCTTGTTTCTCCCCATGGCCAAGCTCATTCAAAAACTCGTCTAAACCACGGAAGCACTTCCATGCGTCCCAAGTCACATATCAAAACACGCCGCAAAGCCTTCATCCTCGTGGAGACCATGATTGGCCTGGCCGTCGCCGCCGCCGCCATCGCCATCGCCGGCAGCGCCATGAGTCAATACCGCTCCGGCGTCCGCCAGATGCTCGCCCTCCAGAATCTCAAAGCCCAGGCCAGTGCCGCGCTGCTGGCCATGCGCGCCGGCCACACCCCCGTTCCCGACGAAGGCGTCACCCTTGAGCTGCGCACCCGGCATCCTTCCTCAGCCACACCCGGCCAGGCCTGGCTCCAGATAGCTGTCACACACGATGGCCAGAGCGCCACGCTCTGGGGCCTGGTCCCTGAAGCCGGCATCCCGGCAACTCTCCAAAAGAGCCGATAACCATGAGAAAAAACCGCCACCCCCGCGCATTCACCCTGATGGAATTGCTCATCGTCACCGGCATCACCGGCATTTTCGTCGCCGCCACCGCACCCGTCATGCAGGAAATGCTCCGTAGCCTCACCACCATCCACACCCGCGAAGCGCGCGGCGCAGTCCAGGACACCTGGACCACCCATCTCCGCGCCGATCTCTGGTCCGGCCGCCAGGTCACCCTCCAATCCCCCCAATCACCCGACCTCCTGATCCCTGCTGCCAACGCGGCCCTCCCCCCCGTCATCTGGTCCCTCGATCCCCACACCGCCATCACCCGCAAAACCGCCCCCACCCCAGACTCCGACGGCATCAAAACCTTCCAACCCCTCGCTAAATCCATCTCCCTCTCCCGCCAGCCCGGCTCTCTCCGCCTCACCATCGCCCACCCCGATATTTCTCAACCCACGCTCTACACTTTCCCCCTCCACACAGGAGCCAAGCCATGAGCACGCGCACCTCCCGCCCACGCGGGTTTGTCATCATCGCCGCCCTCTTTTTCATCACCCTCACAGCCCTGCTCATCATGGCCATTTCACGCGGCTTTGCCGCGGAGTCCGCCCGCACCCGCCAGCAGGCACAGCAAACCCAGCTTGAACAGCTCCTCCTCGCCGGAAGCGACACGCTTCGCGCCGGCAACAAATCCCTCGATCTCACCCCCACCTTGCCTCCCGAACTCCAGCAAGCCGGTTACAGACTCACCTTCAATCCTTCTCAAAACACCCTCACCGCCACCACCGGCAGGCAGGCCAAATCCCTCGCCCTCCAGTAAACTCACACTGGAGGTTCCTATGACGCTCAAAGGTAAAATCGCCCTCGTCGCCGGGGCCACGCGCGGCGCAGGCCGCGGCATCGCCGTCGAACTGGGGCACGCTGGCGCCACCGTCTACGTCACCGGCCGCACCACCCGCGCCCAACCTTCCGAAAGCGGCCGATCCGAAACCATTGAGGAAACCGCCGATCTTGTCACCGCCGCGGGCGGCCGCGGCATCCCCGTTCAGGTCGACCATCTCGACCCGGACCAGGTCAAAGCCCTCACCGATCGCATTCGTGCCGAACAGCCCCGTCTGGACATCCTCGTCAATGATCTCTGGGGTGGCGACCGCTTCATTCAGTGGAATACCCCCGTCTGGAAGCACGACCTTCAAAACGGCCTGCGCATGATCCGCCTCGCCGTCGACTCCCATCTCATCACCGCCCACTTCGCCCTTCCCCTGCTGATCACCCAACCCGGCGGTCTCTTCATCGAAATCACCGACGGCACTGCCGACTACAACGCCACCAACTACCGTGTCTCCCCCTTCTACGACCTCGCTAAAGTCGCCCCCACCCGCATGGCCTTCACCCACGCCAAAGACCTCGCCCCGCACAGCGCAACCGCCCTGGCGCTCTCCCCCGGCTGGCTGCGCTCCGAAGCCATGCTTGATGCCTACGGCGTCACCGAGGCCAACTGGCGTGACGCCGCCAAAAAATCCCCTCATTTCATCATCTCGGAATCACCCCGCTACATCGGCCGCGCTGTCGCCGCCCTCGCTGCTGACCCCCACCGCGCCCGCTTCAATGGCCAATCCCTCTCCAGCGGCGGCCTGGCCAAAATCTACGGCTTCACCGACCTCGACGGCTCCCAGCCCGACGCCTGGCGCTACGTCCCCGAAGTCCAGGACGCCGGCAAACCCGCCGACACCACCGGCTACCGCTGAACAAAATCCTGACTCTTCCTGTCTACTTTCAACTTTCTATTGCTCTACTTTCCAGTTGCGGTACCCCGCAACTTGCACTCCGCCCCCACCCCACCGAAAATACCCCTCCCTGGCACACCCCCCACCCCCTCAAAAGGATCACCATGAAGGTTGCAATCGGCTGCGATCACGGCGGATACCCCATCAAAGACGCCCTCATTAAAGTCATCAAATCCCTGGGCCACGAAGTGGTCGATCAGGGCGCTTTCCAGGATGACCCCCTCGACGACTACCCCGACTTTGCACTCAAAGTCGCCAGGGCGGTCCAATCCAACCAGGCCGATCGCGGCATCATCATCTGCGGCTCCGGCGTCGGCGCATGCATTGCTGCCAACAAGATCAAAGGCGTCCGCGCAGGCCTCTGCCATGACACCTACTCCGCCGGCCAGGGCGTCGAGCATGACGCCATGAACGTCCTCTGCCTCGGCGCGCGCGTCGTCGGCATCGCCGTCGCCAATGACCTCGTCAAATCCTTCTTGAACGCCAAATACACCGGCGAAGCACGCCACCAGCGTCGCCTGGACAAAGTCCTCGCCGCCGAAAAGAACGGCTAAATCTGGCTCGTCCGATAATGCGATTGTCTATTGCGCCTTATGGGTTGTGGGGTGACCGGGTTGCCGGGCGGCTTCGACATGGTTTTGGAATGTCCTGTCCACGCCTCATAATGAAAAACATTAAAACCCTGCCTGACGTCACCGCGAAGCCCCCCGGCAACCCGGCACCCCGATAACCCGGGCGAAGAAAATCCCCGACTTCCCCAACCATTCCACCCATCCCCCGGAGGCCCCATGCGCGTCATCACCTGGAACGTCAACTCCATCAAGATCCGCCTCGAACGCCTCCTGGCCCTCCTCCAGCGCCACAACCCCGACGTGGTCTGCCTCCAGGAAATCAAGACCATCGCCTCCGGCTTCCCCACCGAGCAGGTCCAGGCCGCCGGCTACAACGTCGCCCTGCACGGCCAGAAAACCTACAACGGCGTCGCCCTCCTCTCCAAAACCGAAATCACCGACCTCACCACCACCCTCCCCATCCTCCCTGGCGCGGAAGAAGACCCCCAGGCCCGCCTTATCTGCGGCACCATCAACGGCGTCCGCATCTTAAACGGCTATTTCCCCAACGGCAGCACCATCACCTCCGACAAATTCGCCTATAAGCTCCAATGGCTCGACCGCCTTGTCGCCCACGTCAAAGCCACCTGCGACCCCGCCAAACCCACCCTCCTCTGCGGTGATTTCAACGTCGCCCATGACGACCTCGACGTCGCCCTCCCGGAAATGTGGGACAACAGCGTCCTCACCCACGAAACCGCCCGCAACCGCCTGCGCGCCCTGCGCGACTGGGGCTTCCGCGATGTCTTCCGCGAAAAGCACCCCCAGGGCAAAATCTACTCCTGGTGGGATTACCGCCAGCTCGCCTTCCCCAAAGGAGACGGCCTGCGCATTGATCACATCTACATGACCAGCTCCATTGCCGACAAAGTCACCGCCGCCCAGATTGACCGCGAGGAACGCAAAGGCCAGCAACCCTCCGACCATGCCCCTGTCATGGTCGATTTCGATCTTTAACGCCCTCACTTTGCCGCTGCGCGCAGTTCCGGCGACCACGGGTGGTACACCAACCCCTGCCGAGCCGCCTCCCGGGCGGCCTCCGTTTTCCCAACCATGTTCAGCCACATCACAGCGGCCGCCCACGGCTCGCTCATGGCCGGACCCGCCTTGGCTGCCGCCAGCATCGTGCTGATGGCTTCGTCGGTTTGGTCTTGGGCAGCCAATAGCTTCGCCCGCACGTACAACCGGCCAGCCCAGGCAACCTCAGGCGCTTTGCCTCCGGCTAAAATCCGGTCCACTTCCGGTGCATCGATCAACTCCGCCACCCGGGCCTGCATCCCCTCGGTTTTCACCAGAATATCCGCCAGAGCGATCCGTACCGCCCAATTCTCGCGATCCGTTTCCAGCGCCTGCGAAAGCTTCTGGACCAACGCGCTTTGATCTTCCTTTGATGCATATGCCGCGCGTAGCGCCTGGCCGCTCCTGGCCTGACCCCCTGGCGGCAGAGCGAACATCACCACGAATGCCACCACCCACGGTGCAGCCAGCCCCAGTGACTGGCTCACCCCCAGCGCCTCCGTCTTGGCGCACCTGGTCAACACCCGTGATGCGAAAAAACACAGCGGCAGGACCACGATCATCGCGTAAAACGATTTCACCACGGAATACGATGGCACCGCTAGCGTCATCATCATCATCGCGAAAAGGCCGGCCATGCCGCCCCCCATGAGGGCCACGTCACGTAAGCGCCACATTCCCCGCCTTGGCCTTGCGCTTCGCAAAAACCCCACCGGCCCCAGCGCCGCCAAACATAGAGCCGCCGTCAGCGACACCGGAAACACCCAGTCGTTCCAACCCGGACGCATCTCCACCCGGGTCGTTCCCAGCATCAGCGCATCACCCGCCATCGTGCTCCACAAGCCTGACCACACATCATGCAAACCCGCAAAAAACGGCGACTTGAGCGGCGCCAGCGAAGGAATGTAATCATTTAACGAGCGCAACCCCGGCAACTGCCACCAGACCTGGCCCGATGAAGGATCCCAGTTCCCCACCACCGGCGAACCCAGGCGCCACCACACATATCCGTAATACCATCCAGACACCGCCAATGCCGCGCACGAGCACAAAAACCCTGCCTGCAATTCCCGACGCGCACCCCCCGTGGAATTCAAACGCGCCAGAAATTTCAACCCCAGAAAGCAACTCATCGGCACGATCAGCAGCAGCCCGGAAACCTTGCTCAACAAAGCCAGCCCCAGGCACGCCCCCAACGCGCTCGCCCACCACAGATACCCGTCACGCGCACGGCTTAAGCACGAAAACACCCAAAAAAACACCGCCACCATCACAGTCAACAAATTCTCGTTGGATATGCCGCAAAACACGTAAAAAGACATCGGACACGACGCCAGAAGCATAAACCCCACCGCCGCCCGCCCGGTGCGCCGCCCGCAAAAACCCTTCAGCGCACCCGCGCAAGCCACCAGAAAAGCCATCGCCAATACCAGATTCAACCCATGCAGCCAGGACACACACTCCAGGATGTCCTGCGGAGCGCCCACTACCCACAGCAGGCTCGCCGCAGCCATGTAATACAGCGGCGCCTGATACATCTGCCACCCTTCATGCGCCAGCGGAATACGCCAGTTCTCCCGCACATACTGGATGTATTCCAGATGTCCACGCACATCAAAACCCACAAGGCTTGAAACATGTCCCCAGGCCCACACCAGCAGCACCGCCCACCCCACCATCACACCACCCACCAGCACCCAATACTGCCGGTCATTCATCCCCGGCCCGGTCTCTTCCCTTTTTGAGGCGCGATACCCCCACACCAGCCCCGCCAGCCCCAGCACCCCCACCGCTAATGTCCCCGCCGGAAAGCCCCACACCACCCCCGGCCCCAGATTCAACGGATCGGTAGCATCGCCGATCCATGGGGATGACACCGGCACCGGCGCTGCTTCCGCAGAACCGTTGATCGTGTACCTCCACCCAGGGCCATCCGACGCTGACATCACCTTCCCCACGCCATCGGTGATCCGGCAGCGAAAAGCCGCAGGCCCCCTGTCGCGTATCACCTGCAACGCCAGCACATGCATGCCCGCTTCCAAAGCAGGCATCGTCACTTGCGTCGGCCCTCGCACCGGCCCGGCAAACGGCTTCCCGTCCACGCTCAGTGTGCTTTCACCCAATGCCTCAAATTCCACCCGGATCGGCTGTGTCGTGCTGCCGTCCACCTCAAACGCATGTGTGAATTCGCACACCGTCGCACCCGGCCGGATCATCGATGCCTGCTTCACCAGCCCCGGCATCACCCACCCCGGCCCCGACCAGGGCACAATCACCTGCTGCAGCCGCAGTGACGAAGCCTTGTGTATGAAAAACAACATCGCCCCCAAAAAGGCAACCAATCCCAGCACGAAGAAGAAAATGCGCCTCCGCTTCGCCGAAAATGCAATCGATGACATGCGCCGCATATTAACACCCGCGCAGAAGCACAACGCCAAAACAAACCTTCCAAAATTTTCGCAATATCAAAAAAACTATCGGTAAGTCCCCGATTGTTGGAATCATCCAACATTACAATGCGGGTCAATTTGACGCACGTGTCATCAACCTGAAAGGGGGTCTGCAGTGAACGAAATCATCCAAGCGCTCAGTGCGCCCCAAAACGCCCTCCTCACGGCGCTTCTTGTCATCGTCACCCTCTATTGGGTCTCCGTCGTCATCATGGGTGTCGGCATTGAGCTTCTCGACGGCGCGTTCAGCTTCATGGACATCGGCGGCCACGATGTCGACCCCACCACCGGGCTGGATTCCCACGTCCATTCCACGCACGTCGAAAGCCCCATCTTCACCACCGTCCTCCGCTTTTTTAACTTCGGCGAAGTTCCCGTCACCATCATCGCCAGTGTCTTCATCCTCGTCTCCTGGGCCGCCAGCCTCTGGCTCTTCCACTGGTACAAGGATTTCCCTGTCCCCGTGCAGGCCCTGGTCATCCTGGGCATCCTGGTGGCCGCTCTCTTCATCACCAAGCCCGTCACCGCGCCGCTTAAGAGCATTTTCTCCAGCCAGGGCGACAAAGCCCCCGAACGCACCAACCTTATCGGCTGCGACTGCATCCTCACCATGCCCGTCACCGAAACGCAGTCCGGCCAGGCCGAAGCCAAAACGCCTAATAACCGTTTTCTCGTCGTCAGCGTCCGCGCGGCATCCGGACAGGGAGCCATCCCCAAAGGCGCACGCGCAGTCATCATCTCAGTCGATCCCACCGCCGGGGGCTATCTCGTCCGCCTGCCCGGCTCCGACATCCATTCATCCGCGGGAGGTAACAAAAAGTGACCGGAAACAGCACACTCGTCTTGGCAGCCGTCGACCCCATCACACTGCTCATCATCGCAGTCGTGGTCGGCGTCAGCCTCTTTGTCCTCCTGGGCGTGGTCATCATGATCAAGCTCAGCTTCCACAAGATCCAGCAAGGCACCGCCATCGTCCGCACCGGCATGGGCGGTGCGCATGTCGAGTTCTCCGGCATGTGGATCTACCCCATCGTCCACCGCGCCGAGATCATGGACATCTCCGTCAAGCGCATCGAAATCTACCGCCACGGCTCTGAAGGCCTCGTCTGCAAGGACAACGTCCGCGCGGATATCAAGGTCTGCTTCTTTGTCCGCGTCAACAATGAAGCCGAAGACGTCCTGAAAGTCGCCCAGTCCATCGGCTGCGTCCGCGCCTCCAACCAGGACGCCATGGTCGAGCTCTTCGACGCCAAATTCTCCGAAGCACTAAAAACCGTCGGCAAGCAATTCGACTTCACCGACCTCTACTCCGAACGCGACCAGTTCAAGATGCAGATCTTGAAGGTCATCGGCACCGATTTGAACGGCTACGTCCTCGATGACGCCGCCATCGACTACCTCGAGCAGACCCCCATGAACCTGCTCGACACCAACAACATCCTCGACGCCGAGGGCATCAAGAAGATCACCGATCTCACCGCAAAGCAGCAGATCCTCGCCAACAGCATCACCCGGAACAAAGAACGCGTCATCACCAAGGAAAACGTCGAAACCCGCGAAGCCATCCTTGAGCTTGAACGCCAGCAGGCCGAGGCCACCGAACGCCAGCGCCGCGAAGTTTCCAACATCACCAACCGCGAGCGCGCCGAAGCCGCCAAGGTGGGTGAAGAAGAACGCTTGAAGTCCGAAAAAGCCAAGATCGCCACCGATGAGGAATTGTCGGTCGCCCGCCAGAACATGGACCGCCAGATCATCGTCGCCCAGCGCGCCAAGGAACGCACCGACAAGGTGGAAAACGAACGCGTCGAGCGCGACCGCGCCCTTGAGGCCACCGAGCGCGAGCGCGTCGTCACCCTCGCTCAGATCGCCAAGGAAAAGGCCGTCGAGCAGGAAAAGAAAAACATCCAGGACGTCATCCGCGAGCGCGTCATCGTCGAGCGCGCCGTGGCCGAGCAGGAAGAAAAGATCAAGGACACCCGCGAGTTCGCCCTGGCCGAGCGTAAGCGCAAGGTCGATCTGACCGCCACCGAAACCGACGCGCAGGAATCGCTCATCACCGAGACCAAGGCCGCCGAGGCGCACAAGCAGTCCGCCCAGTTCATGGCCGACCAGATGATCATCGAAGCCGAGGCCAGGCGCGCCTCGGCGGAAAAGCAGTCGCAGGCCAAGAAGATGCTTGCCGAAGCCACCGCGGCCGAAGTCGCCGCCCCCGGCCTTGCCGAAGCCGAAGTCATCCACGCCAAGGCCGCCGCCATGCTCAAGCAGGGTGAATCCGAAGCCAGCGTCATGCTCAAGAAAATGGAAGCCGAATCCGCCGGTGAAGTCGCGCGCGCCGTCGGCATCACCAAGGTCGGCGAATCCGAAGCCGGCGTCATCCAGAAACGCGCCGAGGCCGAAGCTGCTGGCAATGTCGCACGCGCTCAGGGCATCTTCAAAGTCGGCGAATCCGAAGCCAGTGTCATCCAGAAGCGCGCCGAGGCGGAAGCCGAAGGCCTGCGCCGCAAGCTCCTCTCCGAAGCCGAAGGCATCACCTCCAAGGCCGAGGCGATGAAGAAGCTCGATGGCGTCGGCAAGGACCACGAAGAATTCAAGATCCGTCTCGACAAGGAAAAGGCCGTCGAGCTCGCCCAGGTCAACATCCAGGGCACCATTGCCCAGTCGCAGGCAACGGTCGTCGGCGAAGCCCTCAAATCCGCCAAGATCGAGATCATCGGCGGCGAAGGCAAGTTCTTCGAGCAGATCGTCTCCGCCGTCTCCGCCGGCAAAACCGTCGAGCGCGCCTTGGAGCACTCCCCCGCCCTGCGCGACGTGAAGGAAACCTTCTTCACCGGCGACTCCGACACCTTCAAGGACGAAGTCAAGCGCATCATGGGCATGTTGAACGTCTCGCCCGCCGACATCCGCGACCTCACCGTCGCTGGCGCCCTCATGCGCCTCCTGGGCAAGACCAACGACAAAAACCTCATCACCCAGCTGCGCGACATCCTCGACCAGGCCAAGCAAGCCGGCGTCGACGGCGACAAAGCCTCGAAGTACATCTGAGAATAGTTGAATGGCATCGATGACGGAATCCGCGCCCGGGTTATCGGGTCACCGGGTTGCCGGGGGCACTGATGTCGATCCACCCACGACAGCCCCGTTTGGACACGCGACAACCCGACCACCCGATAACCCGGGCGCGTAGCATTCCGACAGGTCACAGCACTCATGTCAGACCCCGCCAAACAACCCGACCCCACACAGCCTGCTCCCGCAGGCCCAGGCGCGGCTCCGCCTTCCGGGGGGGATCAGATCGACCAGGGCGCCTACGAAGTCCTCCGCCGACGCCTCATCGGCCAGGGCCAGGACCTCCGCGCCCGCCTCGACAAGCTAAACGCCTCCCGCAAAGAGGTGTTCGGCACCATCCCCACCAAGCTTCTCGCCAGCGAGTCCATTGCCACCCAGCACAACTGCATCCCCAAGGACATCGCCTTCGTCGCCGGGAAATTCATCTTCGGCTACAACGTCCAGTTCGGCTTGAAAACCGAAGTCACCCTCGCCGACGTCTTCGCCATCAACCGCCTCTCCGAAGGCCACTTCGTCCCCGACGACCTGGCCCTCATCTCCGACGAACGCTTTGAAAAAGACTTCAAAGAACTCTACCGCTATTACAAAAACGCCCGCTTCTCCCAGCTCTACGTCAACGGCCCCAACCTCTACATGAAATTCCAGGTCGGCCGCACCCCCGACGACTTCAAAGCCTTCAAATGGCTCATCAAAAAAGACGGCCTCCAATACCTCGACAACCGCTCCGACCACGAACTCAAATACCCACCCCAGCAGGAAATCGTCTGGATCCGCACCACCCGTGACGACCACCGCAAAGGTGACCACCCACACATCTCCGTGCTCGATCTGGTCTTTGTCGAAACCATCGGCGGCGACCTCACTATCAAGGTCGAAGACAACACCGCCACCGGCAAGGGCATCTACTCCGAACCCGTCGACAACCTCGACCAGACCTTAGACGACAGCGAGATCCATTACGCCCGCATCGGGCAGCTCATCCTCCTGAAGGTCAAACCCTTCCAGGAAAAAACCTACCGCCACTTCATCTTCCACATCAAAAGCCAGAAGGTCATCCGCTGCGACGGTCTCGCCGGCGCATGCGTCCTCCTCCCCGAAGACCACGGCTTGATCTACAGCTCCGGCTACGTCCTGGACTCCGGCAAGCACCACGCCTTCCCCGACGGCCCCCCCGGCATGCTCTTTGAGCGCCGCATCGCCTCCCCCAACGGCGAAGACTGCCTCTTTGTCTTCTACGAACCCCACACCGGCACCTACGCCCTCCTGGGCTACAACCTCATTGAGATGGCCGTCACCCCGCCCATCCTCTGCAACGGCTACTCCCTCTACGACAACGGCGGCCTCGCCTTCTTCAAAGCCGACACCGAGCCCCGCAAGCACCACCCCGTCCAACTCTGGCAAACCCCCTTCGTCGGCGACGATTTCCGCCCCGACCGCAACAAAGACTCCTACCTCTTCAAAATCGGCAACAAAGACATCGTGCGCGGCATGTCCGAATGCGTCGCCATCCTCGACCTCATCGACCGCCAGGAAGTCTACCCCGGCCTCTATTCCGACATCTCCCGCGCCGCCGGCGAGCTCCTCGACGGCTACCACTGGCTCACCCACCCCGACTGCTTCAACCCCGCCCAAGCCATCCGCGCCATCCGCGAAACCGCCAATGCCACCGTATCTGAATTCGAGCGCGTCGTTCAAATCAAGAACGCCACCCTCAAGCAGCATCAGGCCGTCGCCGACGCCACCAACGCCATCCTCCTCAAGAACAACGGTCGCATCTACGACACCATCGTCTCCTTCGTCGAAGGCCTCGCCGGCTTGCGCGAAGTGCGAGGCGATGTCATCAGCCTCCGTGACCTGCGCTACATCGACCGCCCCGCCGTCGACGCACTGGAAGCCAAAGTCACCTCCCAGTCCGAAGACCTGGGCAACCGCGCAGCCGACTTCCTCTTAAAGCCCGAAGCCCTCGACCCCTACCGCCAGGGCGCGCAGGCCCAGGCCGGGCTCATCGAAAAAGTCATCACCGTCACCCAGGCCAAAGAGCTTGGCGTCGAAGTCCAGAAATCCGCTGATGAGCTTGAAATGCTCATCCAGGTCGTCTCCAACCTCAAAATCGACGATGCCAACCGCCGCACAGCCATCGTCGAAGGCATCTCCGGCGTCTTCAGCCAGGTCAACGGTTCACGCTCGCGCCTGCGCGCCCGCGTCCAGGAGCTTGGCCGCAAGGAAGGCGCTGCAGAATTCGCCAGCCAGCTCAAGCTCATCGACCAATCCGTCGCAAACTACATCGACCTGGCCGACTCCCCCCAGAAAGCCCAGGACTTCCTCACCAAAACCATGGTCCAGCTCGAAGAACTCGACGGCAAATTCGCCGAGTTCGATGAATTCATCACCCGCCTGGCCGATAAACGCCAGGAGATCTATAACGCCTTTGAATCCCGCCGCCTCGCCCTGGCCGAGCAGCGCAGCCGCCGCTCCAACAACCTCTCCGCCGCCGCCGACCGCATCTTAAAAGGCGTCCGCTCCCGCATCGAGTCCTTTAAATCCGTCGGCGAAATCAACGGCTTCTTCGCCGCCGACCTCATGGTTCAAAAGGTGCGCGATCTCATCGATGAGCTCCGCGCCATGCAGGAGCCCGTCCGCGCAGACGACATCCAGTCCAAGCTCAAAACCGCCAAGGAAGAGTCCGTCCGCCAGTTGAAGGACAAGCAGGACCTCTTCGTCGGCGGCCAGAACATCATCCGCCTCGGCCGCCACAACTTCTCCGTCAACACCCAGGCCGTCGATGTCACCGTCCTCCCGCGCGATTCCGGCCCCGCGCTGCACGTGGGCGGCACGCAATTCTTCGAACCCATCGAAGACAAAGAACTGACAGAGTTAAAAGACGTCTGGGATCTCCAGACTCAAGCCGAATCGCCTCAGCTCTATCGCGGTGAATTCTTAGCCGCCGAAGCCGTCGCCACCCTTACCCGCGAAGCCTCCAAATCCCCCGACTCACAGGCTCATCCCGACGACGAAAAAATCCTTGCCGTCATCCACCGCCTCATGTCCGAACGCCTCGATGAAGGCTACACCAAGGGCGTCCATGATGTCGACGCCCTGAAAATCGCCTCCGTCCTGGTCGACATGGAATCCACACTCGGCCTTCTCAAATTCCCCGGCCCCGTCCGCGCCCTGGCCACCCTCTTCTGGGCCACCTGGGAAGATGAAAACGAAAAACCTGCCCTCGCCTCCCGCCTGCGCGGCTTAGGCCGCGCCGCCCGCGCCTTCAAAACCCCCTTCGTCGACGACGGCAGCCTCGCCTCCCTCGTCGCCCGCCTCACCGACTTCGCCTTCTCCTCCGGTCTGTTCACCCCCGCCCTGGCCAAGGACGCCGCCCAATACCTCTTCGAAGAAGCCACCGCCGAATCCCCCAGCATCACCATGAGCCCCCAAGCCGTCGCCCTCCGCGACGGCTTCAGGAAACAGCTCCTTGAGTCCCGCCAGTCCGTCCAGTGGATGCAGACCCTCGAAGCCATGCGCGACCGCCCCATCGACCGCTTCCGTCAAGCCCGCGCCTGGGTCGCAGCATACACCCAAAGCCAGGAAACCCCCGCCAAAACCGTCACCGACTTCCTCGATGAAGCCGCTGTCCTGGTCTTCCTCGACCACGCCGACTACGGCAACGTCATCAATGCCTCCACTGAAACTTCCATTGACGGCCTCGTCGGTAACCATCCCCGCATAAACGCCGGCTCCATCAAGCTCGATTTCCATGATTTCCAGGCCCGCCTGCAGCATCACCGCACCCACACCGCCCCTCGCTTCCTCCGCCTCCAGGCCCTCAAGCAGCGCATCCTCTCCGACGCCCGCAAACGCCTCAAGATCGACGAACTCAAGGCCAAGGTCCTCACCAGTTTCGTCCGCAACAAACTCATCGACGAAGTCTTCCTCCCCCTGATCGGCGATAACCTCGCCAAGCAGCTCGGCACCGTCGGCGAAACCACACGCACCGACCGCATGGGCATGCTCCTGCTCATCAGCCCCCCCGGCTACGGCAAAACCACCCTCATGGAGTACGTCGCCAACCGCCTGGGCGTCGTCTTCGTCAAGGTCAACGGCCCCGCCCTGGGCCACAGCGTCAAATCGCTCGATCCCGCGGAGGCCACCAACGCCGCAGCCCGCCAGGAGCTGGAAAAAATCGGCCTCGCCCTCGAAATGGGCGACAACGTCGCCCTCTACGTCGACGACATCCAGCACTGCAACCCTGAATTCCTCCAGAAGTTCATCAGCCTCTGCGACGCCACCCGCCGCATCGAAGGCGTCTACCGCGGCCGCACCCGCACCTACGACCTGCGCGGCCGCAAATTCGCCGTCGTCATGGCCGGCAACCCCTACACCGAATCCGGCGCGCGCTTCCAGATCCCCGACATGCTCGCCAACCGCTCCGACACTTATAACCTCGGCGACATCCTCGGCGACCACGGCGAAGCCTTCAAACTTTCGTACCTCGAAAACGTCGTCGGGGCCAACCCCGTTCTCAATCCCCTCGCCTCCCGCGCCCGCACCGACGTCCTGGCCATCGTCAAGATAGCCCAGACAGGCAGTCGCGAAGGCGTCGCTTTTGAAACCGCCATCCCAGAAGCGCAGCTCGACGAAATGGTCGCCGTGATGAAGAAACTCATCCACGTCCGCGACATCATCCTCAAGGTCAACCAGGAATACATCCGCTCCGCCAACCAGGAAGACCAGTTCCGCACCGAGCCCCGCTTCCAGCTTCAGGGTTCTTACCGCAACATGAACCGCATTGCCGAGCGCGTGGTCTCCGTCATGAACGACCATGAACTGGAAACCGCCGTCTATATGGCCTACGAGCAGGACGCCCAGACCCTCACCACTGGTGCCGAGGCAAACCTCCTGAAGTTCCGCGAAATCTCCGGCACCATGACCCCTGACCAGGAAGCCCGCTGGAAGGACATCAAGCGCACCTTCCAGCGTAACAACCAGGTTAAATCCCTCGGCGGCGAAGAAAAAACCGCGCAGGTCCTCGTCCTCCTCTCAGCCATGAACCAGGCCCTCACCGATGTGCGCGATGCCGTCAGCAACACTGGTGCCGCCATGCTGGCCCAGGGCAAGACTCCCCCACCGGATCTGAAAGTCGACCTCTCCTCCCTCGCCCGACACTTGGAATCCCTCGCCGGCCCCATGCAGGCCCTGCCGGACCTCATTGGTCAAGCCGTGCAGGCCTCCGGCAAGTCGCACCACGCGCTTTCACAAGGCATCGCCCAAGCCCTCTCCGCCCAACCCCAATCCGCGGCTCCTGCGCAGCCCGGCGTGCTCACGCTCGATCCCGCCTCCCTCTCCGCCCTTGAAAACCTCCTCAAGGAGCTCGCCACCGTCGCCCGCCAGGCCGCGCCTGTGCCTCCCTCTCGCTCTCTCCCCTCCGGACAGCCCGAGCCCCTCCAGGAAGAGCTCGACAACCTCAATACGCCCAGCGCAATGGACCCCGCCGCAGACGCCCAAAAACTCCGCCGCACACAGCGCGCACTGGAATCCGCCATCAAGGACGAGCGCGACAAGGAACTCCGCTCCTCCCAGTTCATCCCTGCCACCGCCTCCACCTCCGCCATCGAAGTCAAAATCGTCAACAAAGTCCCCGCCACCTTCCTCTACATCCTCCGCGCCCAGTTCGACCTCATGCGCGGCTGGCTCGACCCCCTCACCAAAGTCAACCAGCGTCAGGACGAACACATCGTCGAAATCCGCTCCAAGCTCATCGAAATGGCCAACCGCTACGACCACATCATCCGCGGCTTAGAAGCCCAGGACACTTCCGAAGAATCCAAACCGCAATGACCGGGAGCGCCGGCGTCCCGCCGGCTCCCGATCCACGTTCTCCCGCGACATGAGTGCACGCAAACGCTCATGCCATGTCTGGCTGTAGTCCAAATTCCGGGGTGCCACGGGTCGGATTCTGATCAGACCCGTGTCTTACCCGTACCCACGCTTTGCATTCACGCTGCTACCCATCATTTGGACGACACCCATCATCCACCAATTAAAACATTCCCTATTGCATCCAAATGCCAAAAATACGACACTGACCTCATGCGTCACCCCGCACTCCTCTTCGCCCTCATCCTCTTGGCCATCCCGCCCGCCGCGCATAGCGCCGCGCCATCAGCAACACAACCCACCACCGCTCCCTCGCCCAAGCCTGCCGCCATCACCAGAAACCAGGCCGCCGACGCCCTGGACCTTCCCCCGGAAAAACAAGCCGCCCTCCGCAAAGCGATTGCCGACCACGCCAAGCAAGTCACCGAGTGGAACAACACCCACTTGAAGGAATACAACGCCGTCCGGGGCAGCCTCAGCAACCCGCGCGCCACAAACGCGCCCAAAGACGCACCCCATGTCAATCGCGAAATCCTGCTCCGATGCTCCGAACTCCTGGACTCCCGCGAGGCGATTGACGCTGAGTTCGCCGCAGCAGCCGGAAAAATCCTCACGCCCGATGAATTCAAAAAATTCACCGACCTGACCACCCCCCGTCCTTTGGCTCCAAGGCCTCTGCATTCCTACACCATCCGCGTGGACAAACCCAATTTCACTCCCCAGCGCGTCCGCGCCATTTACGCCGCGTTCGACCAAATGCTCGCCGACCTCCCGGCGGACAAAAACACCGCCATCGACCGCGACCTGGCCATCCAGGCCGCTCTTTTGAAGACGCTCGGCCTCTTTCCCCCTGGCCAGCAACTGGGCATCATCCAGTGGTATTCCACGACGCCGAACACCCCCTTCGCCACCCCCTTCTTCCGCCTCACGGATGATCAAGCCGCCAAAATCAGGCAGACCGCCGCCCAGATGAAGAACCAGCCCCAGGGCGTTTCCGCAGCCGCCGCGGCATCCCAGGCCTTGAACACCATGCTCGACACCCTCACCCACGACCAGAAGCACCGCCTTTTCCGGCAATTCTTCGACGGCGAGCCCGGCGACATCATCACCTTCCCTCCCGTCGACGGACCCCCTCTTCCCGCCAACATCCGCATGAAGCCCAGGCGCGCCCTCGAAGCCCTCGACCTTCCCGCCGATCTCCACGCCCACGCATCAAAAGCCCTTCAGACCCACCTCGCCTGGCTCAAGGAACACGACGACCAGGTCGCCCCTCTCACGCGCGACCTGCTCAAGGCCCGCCGCGCCGACGATCAAGCCGCCGTCCTGGACCTGGAAAAACGCCTTGCCGCCTTCAGGCCCGCGCGCGAAGCCGCCATTGCCCGATTCGAAAAAGACTTCAAGCAACTCCTCACCCCGCCCGTTTACCGGCAATACCTCGACAACCTCGACGCGCAAAAAGCCGACCAGTGGTGACCGTCCCCTTTGATGTCCAGCCTTTCCCACCTTCTTCCCGTCGCCTCAGCCGGCTTCCGATCGGCAAACATCCAGGAACCGCCACCCATGCGCCTCCACTCCCTCCTGCTGCCGTTCCTCCTCCTGGCCCTCGCCCCCTTTACTTCGGCTGACGCCCAAACCACGGCCACCCAACCCGCCACGCGCCCCGCCATTGAGCAGCTGGACCTTTCCCCGGCCAAGGCCCTCGACGTGCTTGAAATCCCCGCCGACAAGAAAACCCAGGTGCTCAAAATCATCGACAAACGCAATAAAGACTTGCGCGAATGGACCCAGCAGAACAGCCCTCAACTCAAAATCTACCGTGACGACTACATCAAGGCCAAGGCCGCCGGTGACACCGAGGAAATGAAAAGCATCGCTAAGCTCATGGACGATCTCAATATAGAACAAACCGCCTTCTACACCGAGGCCAGAAAACAAATCACCGACCTCCTCACCCCGGAAATAGCCAGTGACTATTTCACCCTGATCGCCGTCCCGCCCCCGCCTGTCGACCGCTCGCGCATCCGCAGTGTCATCATGGACCCCCAGCCCCCCGTCTTCAACGTCGAACTCCTCGCCTCCGTACGCGACACGCTCATCGACATGACGCGCGAGCCTGCCCGGCTCGACACCTACTTCAACCAGCAGCAGGCCGCCATCGAAGACGGCATCAGGAAAATCCTCTCCTTCTTCCCCGATAGTGCCCAGATCCACCTCCTCAACCCTGCCGACGGCAAGCCGAACGTATCCGTCTTCGACCGCATGACCACGCTGGACCTCACCCGCGACCAGGTCGCCGCCATCGTCCGCGCCGTCACCGCCATGCGCCACGCGCTCACCCCGCCCCCCGAATCCCCGGAGTCCCCTGAAGCCTCGAAACCGACCGATGCCCAAAAAGCTGACGCCATCGAAAAAGCCCTTCGTCAATCCCTCGCCATGCTCACCGACGACCAAAAGCACTTCCTCTACATGCGCACCGCCAAGGGCGTCAACTTCAATTCGCAACCGCCTGACCGGCAATCCTCAAAAAACACGGCATCCAACCCGCCGCAAGTCACCCCTCCACCTTCCTCCAGATAATCCGCGCCCCCCGCTTATACGTGAAATACCCGTACATCCACTGCCAGATCACCGCGATCTTGTTCCTGAACCCCACCAGGAACAACAGATGCACAAACAACCACCCCATCCACGCCAGGAAGCCCGTCATCTTCAGCTTCCCCGTCTGCGCCACCGCCGCCGACCGCCCGATCGTCGCCATCGTCCCTTTGTCGAAATACTTGAACGCAGCGCGTCTCAAAGGCTCCTTCACTCCGCTCTTTAACTGTTCATTCACCAGTTTCGCCACATGCTGACCCATCTGGATCGCCGCCGGCGCCACCCCCGGCACAGGCTTCCCATCCGGCCCCATCACACTCACCAGATCCCCCACACAGAAAATCTCCGGCCGCCCCGGCACCGATAAATCCGCCAACACCTGCACTCGCCCCCCTCTGTCCATCGGCGCGCCCAGGCTCGCCGTGATCGGGCTCGCAGACACACCCGCCGCCCACACCACCGTGTGCGCTTTGATCTCCTCACCCGTTCCCAGCACCACCTTCTCCGGCTGAATGTCCGTCACCCGCGTGCTCAGACGCACGTCCACGCCCATCTTCACCAGCGTCTGCCGCGCCTTCTCCGAAAGCCCAGGGTCCATCCCACCCAGCACCCGATCCCCCCCTTCGATCAGGATCACATGCGCCTTCGAAGGATCGATTGAACGGAAATCCCGCTTGAGCACCACCCGCGTCAATTCCGCAAATGCGCCCGCCATCTCCACACCCGTCGGCCCGCCGCCGATCACCACCAGCGTCATCAGCATCGCACGCCGCGCCGCATCATCAATGCTCTCGGCTTCCTCAAACGCTTCCAACGCCCGCGTGCGGATCTTCACCGCTTCACTCAGCGTCTTCAGCCCCAGCGAATGCGCCGCCCAATGATCATTCCCGAAATACGCCGACCGCGCACCCAGCGCCACCACCAGCGTGTCATACTCCAGCCGGTGCATCTTGCATTCGACCACCTTCGCCTCCGGATCAATCCGGATCACATCATCCATCAGCACGCGCACATTCGTCCGGTCCCGCAATATCGAACGGATCGGCTGCGCAATCTCCGGCGCGGAGAGCCCCGCCGTCGCCACCTGATACAAAAGCGGCTGAAACAAATGGTGGTTCTGCCGGTCCACCAGCGTCACCTGGCACCCCTCCACGCTCACACGCTTGCAGAACTCCAAACCCCCAAACCCCGCGCCAAGAACCACAATGCGATGCGTCATACCAGCCTTCTCTTTCCCCCTCTCCCAGTAGGAAGAAGGACGGGATGAAGGTGTTCTGCTTCCAGATCCACACCCTCGAATCCACCACATCCTACGCGCCTTTCCCCCAGTGCACCCTGCGGCTATTCACCTCATCATGACTTATCTTTCCCTGCTCTACTCACTACTTTCTATCGTTCCACTTTCTAAGCGGTCCTCCGCTTCCCTACAATACTCCCCCCATGCTCCCGATCTATCAGGTCCAACCCGACATCATCGCCGCCCTCACCAAGTCCAACCGACTGGTGCTCAGCGCCCCCACGGGCTCAGGTAAAACCACCCAGCTCCCCCAGATCCTCCACACCCACGGCTTAATCCGCGGCCAAACCGTCGTCCTTCAGCCCCGCCGCCTCGCCGCCCGCCTCGTCGCCACCCGCGTCGCCCAGGAAATGAGCTCCCCTGTCGGCGGTCTCGTCGGCTACCAGACCCGCCATGACAACCGCATCGGCCCCGACACCCGCATCCGCTTCGTCACCGAAGGCCTCTTCCTCCGCCAACTCGCAAACGATCCCCTCGTCTCCAAAGTCGGCGCTGTCGTCCTCGATGAATTCCATGAGCGCCACCTCGCCACCGACACCGTCCTTGCCCTCGTTAAACAACTCCAGGAAACCAAACGGCCAGACCTGAAACTCATCGTCATGTCCGCCACGCTCGACGTCGCCAAGGTCTCCGCCTACCTCAATGCCCCCGCCGTTGAATCCCAGGGAAAGATGTTCCCCGTCAACCTCCATTACCTCTCCGCCCGCAGCGCACGCCCCATCTGGGAAACCGCCGCCGACGCCCTCTCTCACCTGGTCAATGAAGAACCCGAGGGCGATGTCCTCATCTTCATGCCCGGCGCGTACGAGATCCGCCGCACCATCGAGGCCTGCGCCTCCGTCCACGCACCCACGCCCCTCTCCTTCTTCCCGCTTTACAGCGAGCTCCCCATCCCTCAGCAGGATGCCGCGCTGGGCCCATGGCCCAACCGCAAGGTCATCGTCTCCACCAACATCGCTGAAACCTCCATCACCATTGAAGGCGTCCGCCACGTCATTGATTCCGGCCTCGCCCGCCAGAACCGCTACGACCCCCGCCGCGCCATCAACGTCCTCATGGTCGAGCCGATCAGTCAATCCTCCGCCCAGCAGCGCCAGGGCCGCGCCGGCCGCACCGCCCCCGGCACATGCTGGCGACTCTGGCCCTTAAACGAACAAAAATCCCGCCCCCTTCATGACGACCCGGAAGTCAAACGCCTCGATCTCGCCGAAGTCATCCTCCAGCTTCGCGCCATGGGTGTTGAAAACCCCGCCGCCTTTCCCTGGCTCGAGCCTCCCGACGCCAACACTCTCGCCCGCGCCGACACGCTCCTCAAAGACCTCGGCGCAATCGACCCGCACGGCAAGCTCACCGACACCGGCAAAACCATGGCCGATCTCCCCATGCACCCGCGCCTCTCGCGCGTCATGGCCCACGCCCGCGCACTCAACTGCACTGTCCGCGCCGCCCTTTGGGCCGCCATGATTTCCGAGCGCGACATCCTCATCAAAGGCGCTGCCAAACGCTACGCCATGGAAGCCGGCCCCGACACCCCTTCCGATTTCGAAATCCTCGAAACCGCCTACTTCGCCGCACTCGGCCATAACTTCGATCCCGGCCGCTGCCACAACATCGGCGTCCACGCCGTCGCCTGCCGAGAGCTTCAGCGCACCCACCGCCTCTACCTCGACAGCCTCGCCATCCGCAACCCGGAAAATCTGGCTCCAGCCAAGCCCGGCGAAGTCGAAGCCGTTGTTAAATCCCTCCTCACCGGCTTCCCTGACCACGTCGCCCTCCGCAAATCCACCGGTAACAACCTCGCCTGCCAACTCGCCGACAATCGCAAAGGCGAACTCGATCCCGACTCCGCCGTTAAAAACGCCTCTCTCCTCCTCGCCGTTGAAGTCCAGGAAGTCGGCACCGGCACAAACAATTCCGCAGCAGGCGCCACCGTCCGCACCGTCTGCTCCCTCGTCAGCCGCGTCGACCCCCAATGGCTCCTCGACCTCTTCCCCGCCCGCGTCGAACGCAAACTCGTTCACCGCTTCAACGACCAGCAGCGCCAAATCGACGCCTTCAACGAACTCTTCTATCGTGGCTTATCCCTCACCCAGGAACGCACCGACAAAATCGATCCCGACCGCGCCGCCGAAATGCTCGCCGACCTCATCCTCGACCGCACCCTCATCCTCGAATCCTGGGACGAACATGTCCTCTCCTGGATCGACCGCGCCCGCTGCTGCGCCGACTGGTTCCCGGAAAAAGGCCTCATCCGCTACACCGAGGAAGACCTCAAACTCATCCTCATGGAGCTCTGCACCGGCGCCACCCGCTTCGCCCAGATCCGCGACAAGGCCGCCATCGACTTTGTCAAAAACGCCCTCTCCTGGGACGAACAGCAGCTCATTGAAAAAGCCGCCCCCGAACGCCTCCAGATGCCCTCCGGCAAATTCCTCCGCATCACCTACCAGCCCGGCCAGCGCCCCCGCGGCAACGCCCGCATCCAGGATTTCTACGGCTTAACCCAAACCCCCACCGTCGCCAACGGCCGCCAGAAAGTCCTGCTGGAAATCCTCGCCCCCAACTACAAACCCGTCCAGGTCACCGACGACCTCGACGGCTTCTGGAAAAACCTCTACCCCACCCTCAAAAAAGAATACGCCCGCCGCTACCCCCGCCACGAATGGCGCTGACCCAATTCCACGTGGCACACCAGTTCCGGCTGGCACACTGTAAACGTCTTCGTCTACGGTGTGTCTTGCATGCGGCAACACAAATCCACTCAATTTCAAAATCCTTGCCCTCCGCCATCTGGCATATATACTTAAGTCAAATGGCAACACTTAAACCATCCATCACGCCCGCCAAGTCTTTGGCTGCAAAGGCACCCGTTCAACGCATTCCACGTGGACCAGGCAGTCGCGTGCTTGGGTTGAACACAAATGATTCGCTTCAAATTGTCCAGCTCGTCCGCTCCGGTTTTACCGTTGTCCAGCTTAAGAAATTTCAAAAAACCACAGACTTTTCCTGGGACAAAGTCAGCACTATCACAGACATCCCTCGCCGCACACTGGACCGGCGTCAATCACAAGCCAAACTTCCATCTCATGAATCGGATCGACTCTGGCGAGCAGCCAGGATTTTTGATCTGGCCCTCGATCTCTTTGAAGGAAACATCCAGGAAGCCAACCGCTGGCTTTGGACACCTCAGCGAGCTCTTGGGAAGGCTATTCCTGCGGAACTCGCCTCAACGGATATCGGTGCCCGCCAAGTCGAGAATCTCATCATCCAGCTTGAGCATGGAGTATTTCCTTGATCATCCGGGCATGCCGAATTGTTAAAACCAAATACTCGAATGAAGCATTTACTGGCAAAGGCTCCAGACTTGCCGGCGGGCGGTGGAATAATCCTGGTTTTTCTCTTGTTTATGTTGCGGAGAGTGCTTCTCTCGCCATGCTGGAAATGCTCGTTCATCTTCAGTTTGAAGATATTCTCACAAGCTATACAAGTTTTGACCTTGCCTTTGACCAAAAGCTTGTGACCGATGCAGTTGTCCCCCACAACTGGCAACAAGAGCCCGCACCTTCAGAAACCAAATCACTCGGTGACGACTGGGCCATGAAAGCCACGTCAGCGGTTCTCAAAGTGCCAAGTGTTGTTGTCCCATCAGAGTCGAACTATTTGCTCAATCCAAGTCATCCTGATTACCGACATATTCAAATCAATCCCGGACAGCCTATAAGGTTCGATCCGCGCTTATTCAAAAAGTCGCATTGAATAGTACATACCCACTCCTGCTCTTTCTCCCAAAGAAAAACGGAGCCGCAAAAGCTCCGTTTTCCTCTTAATTCTTCACCCGAATCCCGAGCCCCGAAACCCGCTCTTCCAACTCAATGCACATTGTTCTCAGCCAGCCACCGCTCCGCATCAATCGCAGCGCGGCATCCCATCCCCGCCGCTGTGATCGCCTGCCGGTAAACCTGGTCCGCCACATCCCCCGCCGCAAACACGCCGGGGATATTCGTAAACGTCCTAAACCCATCCGTCAGCTTGATATACCCCTTCTCATCCAGCGCGATTCCCGTCCCTTTCAGGAACCCGGTCGTCGGCGTGTGCCCGATGGCGATAAACAAACCCTTCACATCCAGCGTGCTCTGCGCGCCGGTCTTGAGGTTCTTCAGCTTCAAACCAGTCAGCTTGTCGCCGCCCAGCACATCTTCTACGCCCGTGTCCCAGATCACTTCCGCCTTGGGTGATTCCAAAATCCGCTTCTGCATCGCCTTGGATGCGCGGAATTCATTGCGCCGATGGATCACATACACCTTCGACGCGAACTTGGTCAGATAGCTGGCTTCTTCCATCGCCGTGTCCCCGCCGCCCACGACGGCCAGCGGCTGGTTGCGGAACGCCGGCAGCGCGCCGTCACACACTGCACAGGCGGACACACCGCCGCCCGAACGCGCCAGCCGCATTTCGTTGTCCAGGCCCAGCCAGTTCGCGCTCGCGCCGGTCGAAATAATCACCGCATGCGCCTTGATGGTCTTCCCCTCGCCCGTCTTGAGCACAAACGGCTTCTGCGAAAAATCACAGCTCTCGATGTCATCCTGAATCACCCGCGTCCCAAACCGCTCAGCCTGCTGCTTGAACGCCTCCATCATCTCCGGACCCGTTACACCTTTGGGAAACCCAGGGTAGTTCTCCACTTCCGTCGTCAGCATCAGCTGCCCGCCCGGCAGCATCAGGCTCGGCGTCGTCTTGGGCGTCCCCTCATAAACCACCGGATCCAGGTTCGCGCGCGCGGCATAAATCGCCGCCGTCCACCCCGCAGGGCCCGAACCAATAATCACAACCTTCTCCACGTCCTTCGCTACCTGTTCATGGCTCATATAAACCCACTTTGATTAGATGTTTTTACTCGCCCAGACAACTGTCCGGGCCACAGATTTTAGCCGCAATCCAAAATCTTTCCTGACCCTATAACTCCCATAGGCGCCAACTCCCGGTGAAGTGCCATTCCTGGAGTGCGTGCCATGCTCTCGTCTGCGTGAGCATGTCTTTTTCTTCTCATTCTCGTTCATCATTTCTGACTTGAAAGACCGCCAATGTAAGAACGCAGAAGGATTCATTGCCTCGCGCCTTTGGTGTAGATCGATTTCGACAAAAATGAACAAAGATTTCAACGAATAAACAAAACAAACATCTTTGTTAATTCTGCCCAATCCGTGTCAATCTTTGTCTAAATCGAGTTCACCAGGGGGCTTCAAAACAAATGATCGTTTCTGCGAATCTACATAGACCCCAGGACTATTTCCCAAGAAACGCCTCCATCAACTCATGCCCATGCGCAAACGTCCACCCCGCCCCGTTCGCATTCGCCTCCGTCATCGCCAGTCCCTTCCCATTTTCGGGGGCCATCCCCTCCCCCGCCAGCAGGAACGGCACAGGCGTCGCATCATGCTTCCGCGTCGATACCCGCGTGTAATGGTCCGGCATCACCAGCATCCGCCACGCACCCCCGCGCTTCTCCAGCGCCTCATGAATCGGCCCGATGATCTTCTCATCGATCGCTT
>CAZGOM010000012.1:0-61472 GCA_964527265.1 uncultured Phycisphaeraceae bacterium
AGAGTTCAGAGTTCAGAGTTCAGAGTTCAGAGTTCAGAGTTCAGAGTTCAGAGTTCAGAGTTCAGAGTTCAGAGTTCAGAGTTAAATACAAAGAGGTCCAGAGTCGAAGACTCTGGACCTCTTGGATTTTCAATGCTTCAGACGCTGGACTCAGGACTCAGGGCACGCGACTCCTGCCCGTCTTGGGGCGGGTTTACTTCCCGCCCAGGAGCACAGCCAGCAAACCCTTCTGGGCGTGCAGGCGGTTGTGTGCTTCGGGGAAAACGCGGCTCTGTGGGTGTTCCATTGCCGCGTCGGTGATTTCAAGCCCGCGGTAGGCCGGCAGGCAATGCATGATGATGGCTTCCTTATGGGCCACGGCCATCAAGGCATCGTTGATCTGGTAAGCCGCGAATGTCTTCTTGCGTGCTTCGGCTTCGCTTTCCTGGCCCATGGAGACCCAGGTGTCGGTGTAGAGCACATCGGCGTTCTTGGCGGCTGCCAGCGGGTCGCGGGTGTGGTTGAACTTGAAGCGAGGGTAGGTCGTCTTCACTTTCTTGACCGCTTCGGGTTTGATGTCAAAGCCTTCAGGGCTGGCGATGGTGAAGTTCATCCCCACCGCGGCGCAGATTTCCATCAAGGAGCGGGCCACGTTATTGCCGTCGCCGATGAAAACCATGGTGCGGCCGGCCAGATCGCGTCCGAATTCATCCATGGCGGTCATGATATCGGCCAGCGCCTGGCAGGGGTGGTGTTCATCGCACAGGGCATTGATGACGGGGATGCTGGCGTGCTGGGCGAGTTCCGCGACTTTCTGGTGTTCAAACACGCGGGCGCTGATGCCCTGAACCATCCCGGCCAGCACGCGGGCGACATCCTTCACCGGTTCGCGCTTGCCGAGCCCGATTTCGGTCTGCTGGAGGACGATGGCCCGGCCGCCCAGCTCATACATCGCCTGCTCAAAGCTCACGCGCGTGCGGAGGCTGGGCTTTTCGAAGATCATCGCCAGCGTTTTGTTGGACAGCAGGGGGGTGTTTGCCGCGCCTTTGTTGCGCTGCGAGCGAAGGGCAAACGCCACGTCCAGGACGTGTTCGATGTCGTCTTTGGGGGTGTCGATGATGGTGAGAAAGTTTTTCATGGCGGGTTCTTCGAAAAGTAAAAATGAAAATGGATTCGGGTCGGTCTGAAAAAGACCCGTCACCCGGAAAGCGCAGGGATGTTTCTTTAGAGGACGATCTCCGTCCCGATTCCTTGCTGCGTGTAAACCTCAAGCAGCACTGAGTGGGGGATGCGGCCATCGATGATGTGGCACTTGCTCACACCTGCTTCCAGGGCGGTGAAGGAGGCTTCGACCTTGGGAAGCATGCCGGCGCTGATGATGCCGCTCTTGACGAGTTCTTCGATCTGCTGCTTGGTGAGGGTGCTGGCGAGGGTGTCTTCCGTGGCGCCGGTGCGGATGCCGTTGGTGTCGGAGACCAGGATGAGCTTTTCGGCTTTCAGGGCTGCGGCCACATGACCAGCGACGCTGTCGGCATTCACATTCAGCCGCCCGCCTGAAGGGTCACGTGCGATCGGCGCAATGACGGGAATGTAATCCCCGTCGAGCAGCGCCTTGATCAGCTTCGCGTTCACCCATTCCACTTCGCCGACAAAGCCGATATCGATCTTGCGGCCCTTTGGTTCCTCGGTGGATTCCAAAAACAGCCGCTTGGCGAAGCAGACCGTGCTGGCCAGCGTGTGCAGGCCCAGGCCCTGGTGGCCCAGCTTGTTGATCTCGTCAACGATTTCCTTGTTGACCTCGTTGATGAGCACGTGCTCGGCAATCGCCAGCGTGCGCTCATCGGTGTAACGGCGGCCCTGCACAAAATGCGCCTGCAGGCCGGCCTTTTTCATCGCTTCGGTGATGCTCTTGCCGCCGCCGTGGACCACGACCGGCTTCATGCCCACCGCATCCATGAAGCAGATGTCCATGATGAGGCTGCGCAGCGTCTCGGGCTCATCCATGATGGACCCGCCGACTTTCACGACGATCGTTTTGCCTTCGAACTGCCTGATGAACTTGTGCGCCTCGACCAGGGAGGAGGCCTTGTTGATTGCGTCTTGCATCGGCAAACGGTGTCCTTAAAAGGCGACTGAAAACGGAAAAGATCCGAATGGGAAACGGCAACGAAAAAACGAAGAAAAGATTGTAGCGATCCGCCGCGCAAACGCGAGAGCTAAATGTGTGAAACTCACTGATTTTGTGTTTGGGAAGCGTGGCGTCTGGGGGGAGCGATGAATCTTACCCGATCCACTGTACCCGCGTTGTTCATTGCGCCCGGTTCATCATGAATGTGGCCGTCTGGTCGAAATAACGAAGCAAAAGCACATTGATCTGCGCGTCAAACCCGCATTCCCGCAAGGCATTGGCCATGAGAAGCATCCATCGGTCGCGGGCTTTCTGGTCAACCGGGAACGGCGCATGGCGCATTCGCAGGCGCGGGTGCCCGCGCTTGGCGGAATAATCGCCGGGCCCGCCGAATCGCTGGATCAAAAATTCACATAGGCGTTCTTCCGCGCCTATCAGGTCATCCTGGGGGTACATCGGTCCCAGAATGTCATCTCCTGGGATCTGCCGATAAAACCCTGCCACAAGGCGTTTGAATCCGTCGGGACCGATCAGGCGGTAGATATCGGCTTCTGAAATAGGTTCTGTCATGCCGGAATCATAGCGCGTGTGCAAGGGCGGCAATCGCATGTAATGCAAGTCCACGCGCCCGGGATGTCGGGTTATCGCGTTGCCGGGGGGCTTCGACACTGCGTAATCCATTGAAAGGCAATGCCCTTTTGATGCTCCAATGCAAGTGGTTCAACTCCAGGGCACGCGACAACTCGCCCACCCGATCACCCGCGCGCGTGAGCTTGCATTGCACGGGATTGCCCTGAGTCGTGTGCTTCTCGCGTCACCAGTTTGCCTGTTGCTCAGTTAAACTCTTCACCCATGAGTACAACCACTAACTCGCCGCGCTGGTTCGTCCGAGGTGACATTGACGGCTTCTTTGGCCTCTTTGTCGACAATCTCCTTCAACTCATCCTCATTGCCGGTCTTTGCGGGCTTATCGGCTTTGACGACAACCTCATCTATTCCCGCATCATCCCCGGCGCTGCCATCTCCATCCTCGTGGGCAACGTCTATTACTCCTGGCAGGCCATGCAACTCGCCAGGCGCACCGGACGCACCGACGTCACCGCACTCCCATACGGCATCAACACCGTCAGCATCATCGCGTTCGTTTTTCTCGTCATGGCTCCCGTTCACGCCCTGGCCAAGCAGAACAACCATCCAGACCCCGCGCGCCTTGCCTGGGAGGCTGGCCTTTTCGCATGTCTGATCGGCGCCGTGATTGAGATCATCGGGGCATTCACGGCCGACTGGCTTCGTAAGTACACGCCTCGAGCCGCGCTTTTATCCGCCCTGGCCGGCATTGCCATCACCTTCATCTCCATGGGCTTCATCTTCCAGATGTTCGCCATGCCCATTGTCACCATCGTGCCTCTGTTCATCATGCTTGTGTGCTATGCCGGCAACGTGAAATTCAAGTTCCTGCCCGGAGGTCTGCTCTCGGTCATCGTCGGCGGCATTCTCGCCTGGGGGTCTTACCTCCTGATGACCAAGTTTCCCGGCCTGGGCTGGAGCGTCTGGACCCCGCCCACCCAGGAACCCATCAACATCACCTTCCACTGGCCGCTCCCGGCGTTTAAGGAACTGGCCCGCACGCTGGCAGACCCCAACTGCTGGCAGTACATGACCATTATCCTCCCGATGTCTCTCTTTAACGTCCTGGGCTCGCTGCAAAACCTGGAAAGCGCCGAGGCGGCAGGAGATCGCTACGAAACCAAGCCTTCCCTGCTGGTCAACGGCATCGGATCCGTGGCGGCCGCGCTTTTTGGCTCACCCTTTCCCACCACCATCTACATCGGCCACCCGGGCTGGAAGGCCATGGGCGCGCGCATCGGCTATTCCGTGGTCAATGGCGTGGTGATTACCGCGGTTTCGCTCCTGGGCGTGGTGACTGTCGTGAAGCACGTCATACCCATCGAAACCATGCTTCCTATTCTTCTCTGGATCGGCATCATCATCACTGCGCAAAGCTTTGCCGATGTGCCCAAGCGGCATTACCTGGCGGTTGCCATCGGCCTGATCCCATCTCTGGCCGCATGGGCGCGTTCACCGATCATCGATGCCGCGCTTAACGGCAACAGCTATGTGGACGCTGCCAAATCCATGCCTTTGCGCGGCGTTTACCTCACCGGCGTGATTGCTCTGGAACAAGGGTTCATCATCACTTCCATCCTCTTCTCCGCCGCGTTGGCCTACATCATCGACAAACAATTCCACAAGGCCGCCGGCTGGCTGGCCGCGGCGGCTTTCTTTTCATGCGTGGGGCTGATTCACGCCTATACCCTTACGCCGATGATGCCTGTTCCCAAACTCGGCTTCTGGGCCGCGCCGGAGTTTGCCATCGGATATGGCATCAGTGCGATCTACATGTTCGTACTGCACAAGACCGGCCACTCCGCCAAGGTCCCGCCGCCGGATGAGCCGCTTGATGAACAGCGTCGGCCGGTGTAGAGCATTTGTCATAAATATCCGCCATCACGAGAACTTCACCGCCTCACCCCAATCCTCCCTCTGAGGGGTGATCTTTCACCACATTTGCTAATCGAGGATGTAAAAGGGGAGGTGAAAATGGGTTTCATGTTGGTGAGAGGTGTGCGGGGGCGTGTTGGAGAGATTCGGGCTTCGCCCGAACGCTTGCTTGCGCTGCGCGCTAACACGGCTGGGGCTATTGGCAAGATGTGGGGAAAGATCGGCCCTGATGGGGAGGGGGACAGAAATGCGGAGATTATTTATTACAAATGCTCTAATGACTCCGGCCTGGGGTTTCTATTCCACCAGCTTCAGCGACAGCGTGGCCCTGCGGCTCGAGCGCCCCGTTAGTTCCACCTGGCTTTTTTGCTTGGCGTATAAGTGGTAGCTGTCTCCCTTTTGGAGCCACGCCCGCGTCCCTTTGCCGTCTTCGTCGGACTGAGGAACAATCCCGCTTTCAGCCGTCGTATTGAGCGTCAACGTCCACCCGTCATTCATGCTCGGCTCAGGGACGATTCGTCCGGCAAATGTCTTATTCACTTCAGGTGCTGCGGGATCAAACACGATTCCGGTAAACTCCCCCCGGGCGGTCTGAGTCAGGAATTTGACCGCAATCGGTCCTTCCTTTTCTCCTTCCTTCAGCATGCCCGTCCACGTCTTGCCCGGGGCCGTCGCCATCAGCAGGGGGGCCATGTATTCCTGGCGTTCTTTTTCCAGTTTGGCCTGCTTTGCCTGAAGAGCCTTGGCCAGCCTTTCCCGGTCATGCGCTTCATTGGTGAGATCCTGGATTGTCTTTTGAGGCGTGGGAGCGGCTGTTTGCGCTTTGGGGTCTTTGGATTGAGCCGCCAGCGCGAGGGCCTTTTTCTTCTGGTCGGCTTCTATGGAATTCACCAGTGCGATGGATCTATTCAATAGTTCCTGATTGGTTCCGTTGCCGTCTTTCATCATGGCCACTTGATAGGCCGCGGCCAAGCCCTGGTTGATGTTCTCTTGAAGCTCCTGTTTGGTTGCAAGCAGCGACTGATGGTCTTTCGACCCCAGCGGCAAGGCGCGCGGGCCGAACTTAAAAGCCGGCTGCCCTTGGGTGAGCACAGGCGCATCAAACGCCACGGCGATCACCGGCTCCCCGCCTGCACCTGGTTTGGTGAGTTGAATCGTTCCGGTCACCGTCTGATCCTGGGTCGTGGTCGCGATTGGTGACAGCACTGAAAAGCTTGCCGCGGGGTTGGCCACGTTCATGAAAGGCTTGGCTTTCTCCGGGTTGTTCCTGCTCCATTCCATGAACACTTCCGCCATGCCTTTGGGCGATAGCGTGGCGGGTTCGGTGGATTGCGCTTTGACGTATAAATCGACAAAAGGGCGCCATGTTGCGGTATACCGGTAGATTTCCTGGCCTTTAAGTTCCCCCGCCGGTTCGTCCTTCACTGCGGTGACGTCGACCGGCATGCCCAGCTTCCGCTGGATCGCCAGTTTAATTTCGGTTTGGAACGCCTCCGTCCGACCGCGGTCGGCGCTGCTATTGAAATACCCCCCGGCATACATTTTCGACATGGCCCAACCGGTCACGCCGATGGCCACTGTGAGCACCACAATGGCCGTGATCATCAGGCCATTGCCGGGCTGGGATTTGATCTGTTGCTCGCTCATGCGCTGGCAGCCTCCACGGTACTGCTTGTGGGCCGTTTGTAATCGATGATCGGAAGGGAGACTTTTGCCGCGTCATACCCCGGCGTGTGCCAGCACGCAGCCCAATGCCCGGTCTCTACCTCCAGAAGTTTAGGCGGCTGGGTGGCGCACCTGGGGTCGTTGTTGAAGTCTTTGCAGCGCGGGTGGAACGGGCAGCCGGGTGGGAAGTCCTTGGGATTGGGCACGTTGCCGGGGATGGTCTCCAGCCGCTTGATGGTCTTGCCCAGCACCGGCATGGAGTTGAACAGGCCGCGCGTGTAAGGATGCATGGGGTTTTGAAACACCGACATCACTGACCCATATTCCACCACCCGCCCGGCATACATCACCGCCACCGCATCCGCGTTTTCCGCCACCACTCCCAGGTCGTGGGTGATCAGCAGCACCGACATTCCCTTTTCATGCTGAAGGCGGCGCAGCAGCGCCAGGATCTGCGCCTGGATCGTCACATCCAGCGCCGTCGTCGGTTCATCCGCCAGCAGCAGGCGCGGCTTGCACGCCAGGGCCATCGCAATCATCACACGCTGACGCATCCCGCCTGAAAGCTGGTGCGGATATTCCTTGATCCGGTTGGCAGGATCGGCAATCCCCACATCCGCCAATGCCTGCACGGCAATCCCAACCGCCTGTTCCGGCGTCACCGGCTGGTGCAGCAGCACGGCTTCCATGATCTGTTCCCCGATGGTGAACACCGGGTTTAAGCTCGTCATCGGCTCCTGAAAGATCATCGCGATCTTGTTGCCCCGGACCTTGCGCATCTCCTGATTGGTCAACTTCAAAAGATCCTTGCCTTCAAAGAGGATCTCACCTGAGTTGTAAACCGCGGGCGGCCTGGGAACCAGGCCCAGCACGGACATTGCCGTTACGGATTTTCCACACCCGGATTCACCCACCACCGCCAGTGTCTGGCCGGGAAACACCGTCAGGTTCACGCCGTTGACGGCATTGACCTGACCGCGCCCGGTCTTAAACGACACGGACAGGTTTCGGATCGACAGCAGGGGGGTAGATGGACCTGTCATGGAAATCTTTCGTGCTAGTGTTGCGTGCGTGGGTCCAGCGCGTCACGGAGTGATTCCCCCAGGACGTTGTAGGCGAACACGGTCAGGAAGATGGCGGCTCCCGGGTAGAAGGCCAGCCACCAGTAGAAGCCGCCGGCGCCTTTGACGGATTGGTTGAGGAGGGCACCCCAACTGGGCGAGTCAATCGCGCCAAGGCCAAGGAAGCTGAGGCCCGCCTCTGCCGTGACTGCCGAGGCGATGCCGAAGCTCATGCTCACCAGAATCGGCGCCAGCGCGTTGGGCAGGATGTGCCTGAACAGGATCGATCTTAAAGGCAGCCCTGCCGCCACACACCCCTGCACGAAGTCCATCTTGCGCAGCTTGAGGAACTCCGCGCGCGTGAACATGGTGTAGCCCTGCCAGCTTGTCAGGCCGATGATGGTCATGATCAGGTAAATGTTGCGCGTTTCAAAAGCGGCGATGAAGGTGAGCAAGAGATACATCGATGGGATCGCGGAGAAAATCTCCACCAGCCGCATGCCCAGGAGATCGACCCACCCGGCGAAATACCCCATTAACCCGCCCAGGGTGATTCCGATCACCGCGGCAATCCCTGTCGCCACAAAACCGATGCTCACCGCGACGCGGCAGGAGTGGATCATCTGGCTGGCCACATCCGCGCCTGTGTCTTCGGTGCCCATTAGATGCTTCCACGAAGGCTCAAGTGAGTTGGGATCATGTTCGTCCCGCTGACGGTCGGATGCCGAATAGGGGATGGGAGCACGTACCGCCCATGCAATCGATTTATCGGCGATTCCTTCGCGGTATACCTCGTACACCACCAGCGCAGGTGGCTTTACGAGCGCGAAGCATCCACCGGCCAGGGCGACCACAAGGCAGGCGGTTACGATCCAGCCCGCCCGCGCCGAGGTCCATCTGGCGATGACCCAGCCCAGTGCGGCTGCCAGTGGCGCCAGCGCCAGAATCACATCCCAGGGCGTAAGGAATGACAGGAGGGGGCTGGACAGTTTGCCTGCCGCATCCTTCATCAGATAGGGATGGCTGTTGGCGATGAACGGCGCATAAAAACCCAGCACGGTCAAGACCGCGATCCACAGAAGCCCGATACGCGCCATGTAGGGCCGCAGTGTGCTTTTCACCGTGGCTTTCAGCAGTGTTTCGTGTTCCGGTTGCGCGGAACCTATTGTTTCCGGCATTGGTGTGCTACTCATAAGCCACCCTCGGGTCTGCCAGGGTGTAGCAGATATCCGCCACCAGTTGGCAAAAGAGTCCCAGCATTCCCAGCACCAGCGCGCTGGCCATCACGATTTCACGGTCCCGGGTGAAGATTGCCTCCACCATCAGTTTGCCCATTCCCGGAAGGCTGAAAATCTGTTCGATCACGATAGAGCCGCCGAACAGGCTTGGAAGAAGCCCCGCGGAGATCGTGATCAGCGGCAGCAGGCTGTTGCGAAACACATGTGAAAAAAGGATGGTGCCTTCGCCCACGCCTTTGGCCCGCGCTGTCCTGGCGTAATCCGAGGCGATGTTTTCCAGCACTGAAGCACGGGCCAGTTTCGCATCAAAAGCCATTGCGCCGTAAGTGAGACAAACCACAGGCAGGAGCAGGTGCCACGCAATGTCCAGTAGATAGCCGCGCACAAACTGGCCGTCCTGGTTGTAGCTGAAGAAAAACGGCATGCTAGCCGCTTCCGGGCTGGAAAATCCATAGTTGGGGAACCAGTTGAGGTATTGAGTGCTGGCCAGGTAGCCCAGCATGATCACACCCACCGCCATGGAGGGCACCGACCAGAGCGCCAGCAGCACAACATTGGACCCCGTATCAAACCATCCGCCGCGTCCACGTGCCGCTACGATTCCCAGCCAGATGGCGGAGGGGAATGTCAGCAGCATCGCCAGGAGGTTCAGGATGGTTGTCACCGGCAGGGCATCGGCAAAGAGATCCATTACCGGTCTGTTGCGGGAAAAACTGGTGCCTAAATCCGGCTTTTTGAACCCAAACCCATCGTATTCGTGGGTCTTGGGGTCGGTCTTCATCCCCAGCGGCGATACCTGGTTAAGCCAGCGGAGGTACTGCACCACAAGGGGCTTATCCAACCCGTAACGCTTGTTGTAATAGTCCTTGAGCGCCTGCCGCTGCTGGGCTTGCATGCCTGCTTCGGTGTCCAGCTTGGGGCCGCCCACGCCTCCGGGAGAAAGCGCCATGACGAAAAATGTCACCATCGTCACCCCCAGCAAGGTGGGGATCATCAGCAGCAATCGGCGGATGATGTAGTTGATCATGGTGCGTGCTCAGCGGGGTGATCTGTCGGCAGTCCGGCTCCGGCTTAGTCTTTCCACCGCTGCATACCTTTAGGCACGAACCATTCGTATGAACTGTTGAGCCCTCTGGGGATGACCTGCACGTTTTCAATACGCTTGTCCACCACCATGATCGCCATGCGGGAGTACAGGAATGTGTAGGGCTGATCTTCGTAAAGGATGCGGTGGCACGCCTGCCACAAGGCCATTCGTTTTTCCTCATCCACGGTTCGGCGGGCTTCCTTGATGAGTTTGTCCAGCTCGGGGTTGGCGTAAGCCGTGAAGTTATCCCCCTTGTTGGCCCATTGTTCAGAGTCGAACATCTGGAAGATGTCTGATTCCACGCCTCCGCCCCAGGCCATGCACAGCGCATCAAAGTCGCGTTGCTTGAGCCGTTCGTCGAACACCGCCCATTCCAGCGGGTCCAGCTCCATTTGAATGCCGACTTTGGCCATGCTGTCGCGCACGGCAAGCATCGCCTTATCCCAGAACCCCGTACTTGTCGGGATGGTCACCTTGAATGTGAACGGCTTGCCTTCAGGGTTGATGATGATTCCGTTGGAGCCTCGCTTGTAGCCCGCTTCTTCCAGCAATTGCTGCGCTTTGGCCACATTCAACGTGTACGGCTTAAGCGACTTGTCCGCCTGCGGGCCCAACCGGTTGAAAGGCCCCGTTACCGGTATCCCGTACCCAAGCAGGATCTGCTTGTTGAGGTGGTCGTAATCCACCAGGTAGCTCATCGCCTGCCGTACGCGCCTGTCGGCAAACGGCGTGGGTTTGCCGTTACGTTTCTGGTTCCAGGCGATGAACCCATAACCGCCACTGATGCGTTCAAAAATCTTGATATTGCTTCGCTTGATCGCTTCCGCGTCTTCCTTCAGGTTTTTGAGCTGTTCGGGCTGTGCTCCAAGCAGATCAAGCTCCTGGTTGCGGTACAGGTTCAATTGCGCTTTGGGGTTTTCCACTTCTGCATAAACCAACCGGTCGAAGGCGGGGGGCTCGCCCCAGTACCGTTCGTTGCGATAAAGAATCAGCGGCTTGCCTGTCGACCATCCGTCGGGTGTTTCCATCCGGTACGGCCCGGTCCCCATCAAGAGACCCGTGGAGTCGTTGTATTGCTTGGGTGTGTATTTTGAATAAAAGTGGCGGGGCATGGGAGTCATGCCGCCGGCCAGTTCCATCGCCTGGAAATAAGGCTCATCAAACTTAAATTCGATCTCCCGTTCGTTGATCACGCTGCAGGAGACGATTTTCTTGAGAAACTCCCTGTCGGTCGGGCAGTCCACCTCGGGGTTCATGATCCAGTTATAGGCGTACTTGAAGTCTTCCGCCGTGACCGGCGTGCCGTCGGAGTAAGTGATTCCTTTCCTGAGCTTGAAGCGGAATACAAGCCCGTCTTCGCTGATCTTCCACGATTCGGCCAGCATCGGTTTCCACTTAAGCGTTACTGCATCACGCTCCGCCAGACTCTCCTGCACATGGCTCTGAATGGTGGCGCTGTAGGCGTCGCGACCAACCAACGGCGTGATCTTCGCAATCTGCGTTCCAAACGAATCCACAAGCCGGTCACCTTTGGAATAGCCGGGCATCTTCTCCGCCGCCTTGATGCGGTCAAAGGGATCAACCCCTGCTCCCTGCCACCCATCGGCATTGGCTGTCCGGTTGGGAGCCGAGTCCGTTTCCTGCGTGCTGGGTACTGCCACCAGCCCATGGTCGATCTGGCGCCGGATCGCCGCCAGGTCCCCCGTATGCTCTTTGAGCTGCGTGTTGATCGTCTGCATCACTTCCCACTGTCGGTCATATTGCTTCATGCTTAAAAGCACAAGCGCTATCACCGTGACCAGCAGCACCACAATCACGAAGTCTTTGAATCCGAATCGATTTCCCATGCCAGCCTCATCACAGCGGTGGAGTCGGCGAGACGAACATTCACAACAGGCGAATCATACCACCCTTGACCATTACGGATTCAGCTCTATGGCAGTTCACTGAGTATGTATTGGGAATCTGGGGAATTGATTCCCGCAATCGCCTGATCTTCTCTTGCGGCATCTTGATTAAAATGACACCCGATGGACGCAAAACACTTATTTCCGGGCCTGTCATGAACTCATTCACACGGTTTGTCTGCCTTTTGCTCCTCGCACTTATCGCTCTCGCGGCGTACTGTTCCATGGCGCATGCGCGCGCGGGCGGCGGTGAAGGCTTTTCCTCGGGCAGTTCCGGCGGAGGCGGCGGTGGTTCCGGCGGTTGGGACGGGGGGAGTTCGGAAGGCTGGGACAGCGGCAGTTCAAGCCGCGATTCCTCATCCAGGTCCACATCCTCGTCGAATCGTCAGCGCCGTGATGACGATTACATCTTTGGCATCGTTGTTGCGGTTTTTATCTTCATCTCTTTCGTCATTCCCGCGCTTTCAGCGATGCGTTCAGAAGGCAAAACCCTTGCGCGCGGCAGGAATGATGCCCTCAAGTCGGCTGAAAGCAGAGCGATCCGGATTCTTTCCGAGGCCGACCCCGACTTTGACCCTGACCTTTTCTATGCCCGCGTCAACACGGCTTTCAATCGACTTCAGCAGGGTTGGTCCAATCAGGATATATCCGCCATCCGGCCCTTCGCTTCCGATGGCATCGTGGAGCGTTTCACCCTTCAGATTCAGGATCAAAAAGATCGGGGCATTCGTAACGTCGTTGATTCTGTGTCCATCACGCAAAACATCCTGATCGGCGCATCCATCACACCGGTTTTCCTCACCGCAACCGTTTCTGTCACCGCGTCTGCCGTCGACTATGACGTCGACGCTTCCGGCAAGATCGTCCGCGGAAATTCCAGGTTCGCCGACTCCTTCACCGAACTCTGGACTTTTGTCCGCCGCCCCGGCCCAGGGCTGGATCCCGCCAAACCTGGACTCCTGGAAGGTCACTGCCCAAACTGCGGTGTGCTTATAGATGATCAGGGTGCGCAATCACTTAAATGCACTTCGTGTGGATCACTTCTCACGGCTGGTTCGCACGACTGGGTTCTGGCCGAAATCTCCCAGGTCACCGTTAAAAACACCCACGCCACCCCTGAAACTCCGTCATCCATTACGGATTATCAGAAAAAACTCGATCCGGGTTTCTCCACCGCCCACATTGAAGACCGCGCGTCCGTCATCTTCTGGCGATGGGCCAAGGCGCATCGCATGGGTAATAACAAGCCGCTTCAGAAAGTTGCCGACAAGCCATTTTGCGACATGCTCGCCGGTGTGTTCCATGATTTGGCCGACCATCGCGCTGGCGCTCGCCGGTTTGTCGGTAACTGCGCCGTCGGCGGCGTTCAAGCCCTGGGCGTCATCTCTGGCGACGAGTGGGAGCAGGCCGTCGTGAAAATCGAGTGGTCCGGAACCACGCTCACCGTTGCATCTGCTTCCGGCGGCACGGCTGTGCCCCAGGCCGTCAAAGGCGAGGGCATTTACTGCGTCAGCATCCTGATTCTCTCCCGCAGGAAGGGGGTGGTCACCAATCCCGCTTTTGGGCTCTCTTCGGCACATTGCCCTGCGTGTGGC
Source organism: uncultured Phycisphaeraceae bacterium (assembly GCA_964527265.1). Lineage (GTDB taxonomy): Bacteria > Planctomycetota > Phycisphaerae > Phycisphaerales > Phycisphaeraceae > CAZGOM01. The sequence continues at coordinate 13,163 of CAZGOM010000012.1, forward strand.
GCACCGGAATCCGACGCTTCGCACGATTCATGCGCCTTTTGCAGCCGCGTGCTTAATGATGGCGCCGGTGACTGGCTCTTGACCGCCTTGGACACTCAAAACATGCCCGCTGCCAATGCCATCCTCAAAAAACTCGCGCAGGTCAATCGCATAACCAACCCTGTTGGTCCCATAAAGCTTGTTCCTGCGCCAATGATCAACCCCGCTGTTACTCCCGCAATCTCTCAAGAACCCTGGTCCGCTGAGTCCATGGGTATGGTCATCTGGCTTGCCCGCATCATCGTGGCTGACGGTCACATCACCAATCGTGAGCGTGAAATTTTTGATGTCTTCTGCAATCGTCACAGCATGCCTCCGTCGCGCACTCAGGCGGTCCTCGACACGGCTTGTCGCGAATATCAGGCCGGTATCAAGTCCATTAAGCCGCCCGACTCCATAGAAGCGCGGCGCTGGCTCGCCCGCCTGGCCGCAGTGATGTTTGAAATGGGGTCATTGCATGCTTCAGACCGTCAGATTCTTCAAGTCGCAGCCCAGCATTTGGGATTGGCCGCTCAGGATGTGGTTGCCATCGAGAAATCGGCCCGCCATGAAGCCCTCGCTAAGGCGCGCGATCTGCGTAAACAATCAAGGCCGGCCCGCGGCTGATTCCGGAATGAGCCATTGCGTTATCGCTTGTCGCTTCCCCGCGGGTCCCACTTCTCCCGCAGCCCATCCCCCACGTAATTCAATGCCAGCAGCGTCACCGCGAGCATCAGGCACGGCCAGACCGCCAGCCACCACTTCATCGTCCCGCCGGTGCCGAAATAATTCTGAAACTGCAGTACGCCTTCTGCCGCCATGTTTCCCCAGCTTGGCGTCGGTGGTCTTACCCCGATCGACAAAAACGACAGGAATGACTCTTGCAAAATCGCCGAAGGGACTGTCAAGGTCGCATAAACCACAATCGGATTCACCAGATTCGGCAGCAAATGGCCGAGACACGCCCGCACAGGCCCAATCCCCAAGGCTCGCGTCGCTTCCATGAACGGCTGCCCGCGCAAGCTCAGCACCTGCCCGCGGATCACCCGCGCCATCGTCAGCCAGCTCACCCCGCCGATGGCGATCAGCAGCGTCAGGATTTCCGCCAGTGTCGTGGCCATCGCCGTCGGCTCTTTTCCGTCCGACGTTATCCGCGTGATGGCCATCGCCATCATCGGCTTCACCGATATGTTCACCATCACCACCAGAAGCACATACGGCAGCCCATAAAGCACATCTACGATTCGCATCATCGCCGCGTCCACGCGCCCGCCTATGTAGCCCGCCGTCATCCCCCACATCACCCCGATCACCACGGCAATCGCGGCTGACGCCACGCCAATGCCTAAGCTGATCGCTCCGCCCAGCAGCATTCGCCACATCACAGACCGGCCAAGCTCATCCGCCCCCAGTGGATTTTCCAGGCTCGGCCCGCTCAGCGGCGTCACTCCATCCAACCGCTGTAAATCGTAATACTGCAGGCTCCAGGGTAGCGTCAGCAGGCACGCCAGTGCAATTGCGATAAGCACCCCGGCGCCAACCTGTCCAGGGGTGATCTTAAACCCGCCCGGGGTACTGCTCAGCTCCGGCACAGGCGTAGAAGTCATGGCCATCCATCCTTGAAAAACCACCGACCGTGAATCTCACTTCGCATAACCATTGGGATTGTTCTTAAACCACCGCCACGCCGTCTCCACGATCGTGTCGATTTCCGTATATCGCGGCTTCCACCCAAGCTCCCGGCCGATCTTTGACGCATCGGCGTACAGCATCGGTGGATCGCCCGCACGGCGTGGACCCATTTCCACTTTGAAGTCTTTGCCTGTCACCCGCTTGGCGGAGTCCACGATCTGCTTAACGCTCATCCCCTTGCCAATGCCCAGGTTATAGAACCGCTTGTCCCCGGCCTTCAGCGCTTTCATCACCAGGATGTGGGCGTCCACCAGGTCTTCCACATGCACATAATCGCGGATGCAGGTCCCATCGGGCGTGGGGTAATCGTCGCCATGGATGAACACCTTGGGCACTTTGCCCAGTGCAGCGTTCAATACCACCGGAATGATATGGGTTTCCGGCGTGTGGTCCTCGCCGATGGTACCGTCCGCCGCGCTCCCCGCCACATTGAAATACCGTAGCGCAGCGTAGCCAAAACCGGGCTTGGAATGCGCATAATCCGCCAGTACCCGTTCAATAAACAGCTTCGACCATCCATAAGGATTGATGGGGCTCTGAAACGTCTCTTCCGTGATCGGGGTCTTTTCCGGCTGCCCGTAGGTCGCACATGTCGAGCTGAACACCATTTTGTTCACGCCTGCCGCATCAATCGCCTTCAAGAGCGACACCGTACCCGAAGTGTTGTTTTCGTAATACCAAAGGGGTGTCGTTACCGATTCCCCCACATACGCCAGTGCCGCAAAGTGCATCACGCACTCCACGCCATGCTTCTTGAGCGCGTCCGTAAGTCCTGCTGTGTCCAGTAGATCCAGCTTTTCAAACGCGGCCTTGGGATGCACCGCCTGCCGGTGGCCGCGAAAAAGATTGTCCGCCACCACCACATCGTGCCCGGCTTCAATCAGCCGCTTGGTCGCGTGTGAACCAATGTAGCCCGCGCCGCCTGTGACCATCACTTTCATCGACAATCCTCGCGTTAAGTGCCTGCGTATCTCCCGACGCGCGACACTATATCACCAACATCCACCCCTCACCCCACCGGCCTGGCATCGTTCCGCTCACGTTCGGAGTACGGCTCAACGTGCGCCGTCGCGTTCCCCGGCGTCAGCATGCGCTCGATTTCCCCCTCAATCTCACTGGCAATCGCGTGGCTTTGCGCCACCGTCATTTCCGGGTTCACAAGCACATGCATGTCCACCCAATGAAACGGCCCGTTATGCCGCAGCCTTACTTTATGGAACCCCTTGATCGCCCCCGCATGAACATGCTTATTCAGGATCGTTTCCACCGCGGCAATTTCGTGTGGGTCCGTGTGGTCCACCAGCGCCTTAAACGCCTCATATAAAAGATGAACGCCCATGAAGATGATCGCCAGCCCCAGCAGCCCCGCCGCCAGGGGGTCCAGCCATCCGACCCCCGTGAACTTCACCAGCAGCAGCCCAATCACTGCGCCCACTGAGGTGAGCACATCCGTCATCAAATGTTTTCCGTCGGCCACCAGCGCGGCATTGTCGTGGTTTTTCCCCTTGACAATCAGCCACCAACCCATTGCCCCATTCACCAAGCTGAGCAACGTCAAAAACACCGCACCCACGCCCAGCGCATGGCCATCCAGTTCCACCGGGTTCAAGTAGCGCAGGACGCACTCACGCAGGATCAGCGCGCCCGCCCCCAGAATCATCAATCCTTCCAGCCACACCACCAGCGACTCCACCTTGCCATGCCCATAAGGGTGCTCTTCGTCCGCCGGTTGATTCGCATACCACACCGCGAGCACCATGAAGATTGCGGCGGCAATGTTCACCGTTGATTCCAGTGTGTCTGCCAGTACCGCAGTCGAGTTTGTTTTCAAATACACGGCATACTTCAGGCCCATCAGCACAATGCCGATCACCAGCACGATTTTCGCCGCTGTGCTCGCCTGATGCGCCTGGGGGTGTGCGGTCGGATCTGGCATGTCAGGCTTTACCTTTGTCTATCTCAAAACACTTCTCCAGATCGCTGGAAACAGTCGTTGTCATTTTAGAACACTTTGCGACCATAATCATTTGCTATGAAAGACAACCTAACTTCGCTCGCCCACACGTCACTCATGCAGGCTTCATGGCTTTGGGTTTCACGCGAAAAAAATAACCCTCATCAATATGTCCTTTTCCGCAAGGCGTTTCAGGTTGCCGCGTTCACCGGGCCCTGCACGCTTCTCATCAGCGCCGATTCCGACTTTGTCGCTTATCTCGACGGCGTCGAAGTGGGCCGCGGCCAATTCGGCGATTACCCTCACGATAAAACGTACACCACCCTCCATCTTTCACCACTCACCCCCGGTCAGCACCTCCTGGCGATTCACGCCTATTACCGCGGCGAAAACTTCTCCGAACACCGCGCAGGGCACCCGGGCCTCATCTGCGCCGTGGTCACCCACGCGGGCCATACGCTTGCCAAATCCGACGCCTCTTTTAAAGCTATCCTCGACCCCGCCTTTACCCATGGCCCGCTTCCCCGTGTCACCAACCAGATGGGCTTCACCACCCTCTGTGACGCCCGCAAAACCCTCGACTTCACTTCTCCATCTTTCGACGACTCCGACTGGCCTGCCGCCAACGTGGAATCCCAAGCCGCAGTAGGGGGGTATTGGAAAACACTGGTTTCTCGTCCCGTTCCCCCGCTTGATATCACCCCTGTCACCCGTTCCCGCATCGCGCTTCAGGGCGATTTCATTCGCCCTGAAGCCCTCAATGCCCCTGATAAATCCGTTGCCCACCGCATGGCCGGCTCCGGCTTGATCGTTCATCGCTACTGGCAGGGCAACATGTATGCCAACCCCACTTTGACTCCCACTGGAACCTACGTCAGCCCACCCCCCGGACCCTCGGATCTCCTCTATCAATCGAATCCCGCGGACCAACTCCAGCTCCTTCCCCCCGGCCCTGATTCCGCCTCCTCCGGCCGCTTCATCATCTTCGATGTCGGCTGCGAGGAAACCGGTCTTCTCACCTTCTCCATCACCGCTCCTGCCGGCACACACCTCGATATCGCGCATGGCGAACACATCCACGATGGTCGCGTCCGCGCCGTCATCAGCGGGCGGCAGTTCGCCGATGCCTATACCTGCAAGGAGGGCTTAAACGAATTCACCCTCCCGTTTCGCCGCCTGGGCGCCCGATACATCGAAGTTCACTTTTCAAACTACACCTCGCCCATTCACATCAACTACTTCGGTTTAAAACCCACCCATATCGGCGTCCCTGAGGGGCTCGAACTCTATATGACCGGCTCGGACATGATCGTCCCCATGCTCGAGCTCTCCATCCGCACCCTCCGCCTCTGCATGCACGAGCACTACGAAGATTGCCCCTGGCGCGAACAATCCCTCTACGCCTACGACTCCCGCAATCAGGCCCTGTACGGCTATTACGCCTTCCCAAACTACGACTTCGCCAAAGCATCCTTCGACCTCCTGGGGCGCGGCATTCGAGATGACGGTCTTCTCGAACTCTGCGCACCCGCCAAAATTCCGATCACCATCCCCGTCTTCAGCATGGTCTGGATCGTCGAATGCCAGGAGCAATGGCTCTACTCCGGCGACAGCACGCTCTTTGCCACCTTTGAATCTCAAATGGCCCGCATGGCCGATAGGTGGCTCTCCGAAAAAGACTCCGCCACCGGCCTCTACCTCACCCCGCAAAACAAGGAAATGTGGAACTATTACGAGTGGTCCAACGGTCTGGCAGGCACCACGGGTGAGCCCGGCGCTCTCACTCGCCTCCACGCACCCTATAACCTCCACCTCCACGAAGCGCTCGACTCACTTGCCTGGATGTACCAACGTGCCGGCAACACTGCGCAGGCCGCCAAATACACCCAAATCCGCGCCGCCCTCGGCCAGGCCATTTCCGCCGCCTTCTATAACCCCGATACCCGCCTTTACAACACCTTCCTCACCGACGGAAAACTCAACCACACTTCCCAGCTCACCAACGCCCTCATGCTCCATCAGGGCCTGGTTCCCCCTGAATTCAAAGAACGTGTCATCGAAACTCTCCTTCGCCCCGTTCACATCCCAGAGCCCAATCTCGACGACGTTGTCCGCATTACACTTGCCGCCACGTTTTATCTCTTTGAAGCCATACGCCGCGAGGCCCCCGATAAAATCCATCGTCTTGATGTGCTGCTGAATCCTTACCGCTGCATGGTCCAAAACGGCGCCACCAGTCTCTGGGAAACCGCGTTTGGCGAGAGCGATTTCAGCGACGCCGGCAGCCTCTGCCATGCGTGGAGCGCGCTTCCCATCTACTACACTGCGGCTATCATCGGCGGCGTTATTCCCTTGGAGCCCGGTTATGCCCAAACTCTTATTGCACCGGTTCTTAAAGAAGGTCAAAGGATTCAATTGCTTGTCCGCACACCCCATGGCCCCATCTTTGCAAAACTGCATCGTCAGGACGGCAAAATCCACGGCAATTTAAACGTTCCGCGCGGGATCAACGCTGAATTTAAGCCGTTGGGGGCCGTGGCCGGGGTCATTGAACGAACCGAACACGCCTATCGTTAAAACGATCATTACATCCTCTCCTCTACATAAGTCAGTGGGAATACCTTCCCAGACTGAATAAACCCAGGTCGTTTATTCTCCGATTTGGGAACGTTTCCATCCTCGCGCAGTTACCTTCAGAACTCGAAATCTCCTTTTAATCACCTGAAATTCAATTCTCTCCCTTCGCTTTCCCGCCTCCATAAAACTTTCAAACTGTTTGCGTCAAAACCGGGCAGACATTAGACTTTCCGCGCAGTTTTACAGGCGCTTTGCCGCCGATGAGGAACCGTTGATTTGGAGTCAAAAGAATGGGCGGCAGGCTCACTTCTTTAGTCTGATGTGTTTGGACTCCGGGAGGCACAAGACATTCCCACTCATGCCTCAACCGTGGCCTTTTGACGGTCTTCATGCGGGCCTGATAAATCGGCCTTGGGTCTCATCGCTTTGAAATCAGTCTGCCGTTTAGATACATACACGGAGCCTCGCTGAAATGTCTCAAGAATCCCCAGCCTCGTCGCCGCACCAGTCTTCGATTACTGGTTTAAACACCCAGCAGGTCGCCGAAAGCCGCTCCAAGCACGGCTCAAACATCCTTACCCCCCCTGAACGCGAATCCTGGTGGACGCAATGGCTCAGCAAGTTTGATGATCCGGTCATCCGTATCCTCATCATCGCCGCCGTCCTCGCCATTGTCGCCGGCATTCCCGATCATCACTACGTCGAAGGCATCGCCATCATTCTCGCCGTCCTTCTGGCTACCACCCTTGCCTTCATCAATGAATACAAGGCAGGTAAAGAATTCGACATCCTCAATAAGGTCAACGATGACATCCCCATCAAAGTCATCCGCGAAGGCAAGTACACCAGCGTTTCCAAGCGCGACATTGTCGTAGGCGATGTCGTTCTCATCGAAATCGGCGAAGAGCTCCCTTGTGACGGCGAGGTGCTCGAAGCCACCTCCCTTCAGATCGATGAATCCCGTCTTACCGGCGAATCCGTCCCAGTCGAAAAATCCCCCAAAGGAGCTCACGGCTCCGCTCCGAAGGAAGCCTCCTCGCACGAAGCCGCCTACACCGCCGAGAAACTTCTGCGGGGCACAATCGTCGTCGACGGCCACGGCCTCTTCACCGCCACCGCCGTCGGCGACCACACTGAAATCGGTAAAACCGCCCGCGCCGCTTCCGAGGAATCGGATGAGGAAACGCCACTCAACGCACAACTTGAGCGCCTCAGCAAAGTCATCGGCGTTGTGGGCCTCGGCATCGCCGCCCTCACCTATGTCGCCCTCGTCATTCAGGCCGTGTTCAGCGGTAAAGCCTCCACCCCCAAAGCCGGGGCTGGGGAATGGAGCGATTCGCTCAAGGATGTCTCGAATGACATCGTCGCCGCCGTTGCCACCCATTCCGGCAACCCCCTGGCCAACATGACCGGCGCACAATGGTTTTTCGCTGTTGTGCTCATGATCAGCGCTCTCGCCGCCCTGGCGAAGGTTTGGCTCCCCATCGTTCTCGACGGCTTGGAACTCCTGGGCAAGGAAGTCAAAGCCCCCGCATGGGTCGAGGAAGAAGGCATCCTTCCCTGGATCAAGACATTCCTCGCCGGCCTCGTCATGTTCGGTATGGTTATCGGGGCTGCCGTCCTGCTTAAAAAGCTTCCTTCTACTCCCTCCGAATGGCTTCCGCTGGCTGCGGGCAAGGAATTTCTGACCTTCTTCATGATCGCCGTCACGATCATCGTCGTCGCCGTGCCCGAAGGCCTCGCCATGAGCGTCACGCTCAGCCTCGCCTACAGCATGCGCCGCATGACGGCCACCAATAATCTCGTTCGCCGCATGCACGCCTGCGAAACCATTGGCGCCGCCACCGTCATCTGCTCCGACAAAACCGGCACCCTCACCATGAACGAAATGCGTGTGTATCACATGCAGTTCCCCGGTCTTGATCCTTCTGCTCCCAAGATCGATACGTCGCTTCCCATTACCGGGCTCGTCAGCGAAGCCATTTCATCCAACAGCACCGCGAATCTCGACACCTCTGATCCCGCCGCCCTCAAGGTCATGGGCAACCCCACCGAAGGCGCCATGATCCTCTGGCTCCGTGATCGCGGCGTTGATTACCTGAGTGAACGGGCCAAATTTAAAGTCACCCGCCAGTGGACTTTCTCCACCGAACGCAAATTCATGGGCACGCTCGGTGCATCCCCCTCAGGCAACGCTATTCTCCACACCAAAGGCGCCCCTGAAATCATCCTCAACCGCTGCGACCGCGTTCTCACCGACTCCGGCCTCGTCCCTCTGGCCGACAAAAAAGATGCCGTCCTCGCCGCCATGAAGCAATATCAAATCCGCGGCATGCGCACCCTTGGCCTTGCTTACCACGATTCACCTGTCGCCGATGACGAACTCGAAAAAGTCGCTGTCGGGATGGTCTGGCTTGGCTTTATCGCCATTCAAGACCCCGTCCGCCCCGAAGTTCCCGACGCCATCGAAGCCTGCCGCAAAGCAGGCATCGAGGTCAAGATGGTCACCGGCGACAACCCCGACACAGCCCGCGAAATCGGACGTCAGATTGGCCTCATCGATCCCAATACACCCGACAAAGGCCAGCTCACCGGCACTGAATTCAATGCCCTGGACGATGCCCAGCTCCTGCAAAAACTCCCTGACATGCACGTCCTTTCCCGCGCCCGCCCCCTCGATAAGATGCGCCTCGTCCGCCTCCTTCAGGAGCAGGGCCATGTCGTCGCCGTCACTGGCGACGGCACCAACGACGCACCCGCCCTGAACCACGCAAATGTCGGCCTTGCCATGGGCAAAACCGGCACCGCCGTTGCCAAAGAAGCCAGCGACATCATCCTCCTGGATGACTCCTTCCGCAGCATCGTCAACGCCGTCATGTGGGGCCGCTCGCTCTACTTGAACATCCAGCGTTTCATCGTTTTTCAGCTCACCATCAACGTCGCCGCCCTCGGCATCGCCATGCTTGGCCCGTTCATCGGTGTCCAGCTTCCTCTGACCGTCATCCAGATGCTCTGGATCAACCTCATCATGGACACCTTCGCCGCTCTTGCCCTAGCCACTGAGCCGCCGAGCTGGAACACGATGAACAAGCCGCCCCGCAAGAGCACCGACTTCATCGTCACCGGCGAAATGGCCCGCAGCATCTTCGGCACCGGCCTGGTCTTCATCATCGCGCTCGTCGGTTACCTGATCTACGCACAGGAAGGTGGCGTCACCGACCGCGAACTGACACTCTGCTTCAACACCTTCGTCATGCTCCAGTTCTGGAATCTCTTTAACGCCCGCCGCCTGGGCTCCACCGCTTCCGGCCTCACCGGCATGGGTGAAAACAAGAGCTTCCTCCTCATCGCCGCGGCCATCTTCCTGGGTCAGGTTGCCATCGTGCAGTTCGGCGGGGCGATCTTCAAGACCGAACCCCTGGGCATCAAGGATTGGGCCATCATCGTCGGCGGCACCTCTATCGTCCTCTGGTGGGGTGAACTCCGCCGCATGATCGCCCGTTCCCGTACCGTCCCCGTAGCCGCGTAACTCGTCCGCCGCTGTTTCTGGCCTGAAACATACAGTGAAGGTCTTGTCGGCTCACCCTGTTGCATCGGTCCGGAAGGGCTCAACGATTAGCCTGCGTCCGAAAACCTCAAAATGCTACTATTTCCTTAACCTGCGCCCAACAATCCCGCATCATCATGGGGTTGCGTCTGGTGCGGGTGTTTCATGTGCCCGCTCTATATTCTCTTCGAGTGATCGTCGCCTCTCGCGCAAAGTGCCATTCCTCCACTCCGCGATCAATGACCCTCACCATGCCCTTCACCTCTTCCGCCGCACACAGACGCGCTTTTCTTGGCATCCTGGCCCTCTTGGTTTTTCTTCTCGTGGTTGCCGCTGTCTGGATCAAAATCCACTCCGCTCACTCTGCTTATCTCTCTCGTTTCGTAGGCGCCCAGTGGATCCTTCCCGGCGCGGTCAAACATGTCGGCCAGATGCCCAATCTGCCCACCCAATGCGTGTTTGAACAGACGATTCAACTCACAGACGCCACCCCCCAGCCCCTTCAACTCGAATTGCGTGCTCTCGGCGCCTGGCAAGGCGCCATCGGCGGCATTGATCTGGATCTGCCTCTCCATCACGCAACCTTGCCCTCAGTGCCGTTTCGCACCACCCTTGGTCAGTATTCTCCCCTCCCGTCCGGCCCCGTCCGCATCGCCATCCAGCTCAAGCGTTCCATGGGGCCAACCGCCCTCTGGCTGCGCCTCACCGATGCGAAAGGCAATCAACTTGCCGCAACCGATGGCGATTGGCTCTACTCCATCAACGGCTCATCCGTCGTTCGCGCCCATTGCGCGCAGACTCCCGCCTCTGTTTGGATTGCCGACGCCACAGATCCGTTCGAGATCCAATCCAGTCTTATATGGGGTCTGCCTTGGGCCACTGCCGCCCTTGCCCTCATCGGCCTTGGCGCGCTCGCCTGGGGCCTCCGCGCGGCTTCTGGTGATCAGCCCGTTCGCCCACCCACTCTTCGCCAATATTGGTTTACCGTCTTTGCTGCGATGACCGTCTGGTCCATTCTCCTGGCCGTTGCCGCGTGTTACATCTCCTATGACAACGGCTTCGATATTGATGGGCATTTGGAGTACATCCAACACATCCGCACCACATCCGCTATCCCCTTGGCCCATCAGGGATGGCAGATGTATCAGGCCCCAGGCTACTATCTGCTCACCGGTTTCACGCTTAGATTGCTCGGCCTTCACACCCAGTCCGATGGCGGCATCATCACGCTCCGTATCATCAACTGGCTCATCGCCATGGGCTTTCTTGCCGCCTCCGCAGGTGCATTTCAGCGGTTCTTTCAGAGGCGTCTCGACCGTGCCGCTCTTGCTTTCCTCCTCTTGGCCTCCTGTCCTGTCAGTTTCTACCTCTTTTGTTATTTCACCAACGAGAATCTGCATACTTTTGCTGTTTCCCTGGTCTTTCTCGCGTTTGCCGGCCTTCGCGGCAAACGCGCTGAATCCTGGCTTCACACGTTTCTGTTGGGTCTTTCTCTGGGCTTTGCCTTGCTCAGCAAAGTCTCCGGCATCATGCTTTTTATTCCCGTTGCTGTCGTCTACGGCCTTCGCGGGCTCTCCTTCATCCGGCAAAGGCGATACGTCTCTGCATCCCGGACCGTCCTTCATCTCTGTGTCGTCGTTATTGCCTCATTTTTGTTCTGCGGATGGTATTACGCAAAAGTCTGGTCCTCTTTCGGCACCCCCGTCATGGGAAACTGGAACCCCGAATCCGGTCAGGTCTGGTGGCAGGTGCCCGGCTATCGTGTTTGGGAAGATTACATGCCTGACCTTCATGCTTTTACCCATCCGCTGCTTTCGAGCTTCAACAGCGTCTGGTCTGGAATCTTCAGCACATGGGCCGGTGATTCCCTTTTGGGCGGCGCGACCCGGATCGACTACCGGCCGACCTGGAACTATTGGGTATTTCCTGTCTCTTTGGCCGCTTCTCTGGCCTTCTTTGGGCTCGCCGCGTGGGGTTGCGTTCGCTGTGTGTCGTTCGTTCGCGGCAGGTTCACAAAAAGGGATTTGGCATTCACCGCGCTCATCATCGGCTCAGGGGCCGCTATTCTTTTGATGACGCTTGAGGTCCCTTCCTACTCCCTGACCAAATCCTTTTACGCGCTGATGCTGGTTTTGCCTCTTTGCTGTTTCGCTTCCGCCGTGCTTGCTTCCGGAAGGCGCGCACCGTTCTCTTTGCCGTGCGTTTTGGCCCTTGCCGCTCCGTGGATTCTTGTCCTCCCGGCCATGTTCCTCGTTGTTCCCACCGCAGCCAATCGTTCGGTTTGGGCCGCCCGCGATCAGGCCAATGACGCCGCCCCCGCCGTGGCATTGATTCATATCCAACGCCGGGCGGTTGCCGATGATCCGCAAAACTGGCCTGCCAGAATCGCCTTGGCCCGCCTGCTTCTGTTCTCCGCCCAGGCTCAGGAGCACGAACCGGAAATAGCCCGTCTTCTGGATCTGGACTCACTTGAGAAAACCGTCTCCCAAGGTGGGAAGCTTACCGGGGGTGAATGGGCAGAGCGCCTCGCGCTCCTCGCCCAATCAATGGCCGATCCTGCCCAACCCGGCCCGGCCATTGAGCTTTTCACGCTGAGTCTTCGCGCATCTCCGGCTCGCGAACAACGCTGGATTGCGCTGGCCTCGCTGCTTCAAAAATCCGGCAAGATCGACCAATCGCGTACCACCGCTCGCCACGGCCTGGTTTATTTCCCTTGGTCTGTTCGTTTGGCTGCGCTTGCCGCGGGAAAACCGTAATCACCTCTTGAGTCTCGTTCAATCTCGCGCTGCATTCATAGCTTTTGATGATGAGGCTCTCTCCAACTCCAGGCGTGAAATTCACCCATCATCTTCGATGCAGACTCAAGGCAGGACTCTGGCAGGCCTTAAAAACATCACTCGGCTTTTCCAGCCAGAGCCGCCGTCCGTTCTTTCACCTTTTCCATTGTCGCCCGTTCTGCCAGCGTCACTTTATAAAGCGCATCGGCAGCCGCCTGATCCTTGGGCCAGTCATATCCGACAGCGTCATGGATGGTCGCCCGCGGATGGGTGGGGGAGTAAAGGCCCGTGTGCCATGCGTTGCTGCGGTAAACGCAGAAATCCCCTGGATTCAGATGCAGCCGCACCGCGCGCGGAAAGTTCTGACACGCTTCCAGTCCCACGCGCTCGATCTCCGCAAACGACGCGTCCGTCATCGTGTCGGTCACATCCTTGCCGCCGTGGTAGTCAAACGCCTGCTTTTCCCCGGGCAAGTCTTGAATGCGCAGATGGCTCCCCGGCACATACCAGAGGCACGAATCCGCATATATTGCGCAGTTCACCTGGTTGCCGCTGGTCGGCTTGTGCCATTTGAGGTGGTATTCCGCCATTCTCACCGGCGTGTGCTGTTCTTCCAGTTTGTAGTTGGAAACCCAGTCGCGATGCCAGCCATGGTGACGCGGACGCGATGGCTCGACCAGCAGCCCCAGCACATCCTTTGTCGCATGGCGGAAAGTCCCGCCCTGCACTTGCACGGATCCGCCCAGCAGCCGGTTGATCGCGTCGTGCAAAGACGCCAGTTGGATGTAATCCTCAAACGGCTGCCACTTGATCTGCTCGCCATACCGCACAATGGGCTGCAGGCGCTGTGCCTGTGGGCCGTGGATCTCCCGCGCCAGCTTGCGTGCCTTGTCCGCCTCCGGATACAGATCGTTGAGCAGGGAAGGGGGCAGGATCCCCTTGAAAACGACATAACCCTGTTGCCAGTAGTCATGAATCATGGAGTCACAGAATTTGAATGCCATGGTGATGCCTTTGGGAAGGGGAACTGATTGCCAAGCCCTGAGCCAGGAATGAAAGTCGCAGAGTAAAAGTGCAAACTCTCTGATTTACTTATTTACTTCATGATGTAAATTAAGTCAATCATTACGCTTCAAAAAGCGAAGTCCCCTTTGCAAAGGGTTTGTCACGCTTTACCTGATCCAGCGTGCGAGGGTGCCGATTGTGCGACTTTTATGTACAAACCCTCGATTCTAAAAACCTATTCGGCATTACAATCCTTTCGAAGCCGTTTTTCCCGCGGCTTTCGTACCCATCCGTTCAAACGCAAGGAACACAACATGGCCGACGTTGGAAGGCGACTCCCGGTGTATCTGGTGCTGGATTGTTCCGGATCGATGGCTGGGGACCCCATTGAATCCGTTCGTGCGGGTGTACGAGCCCTTGTGTCGGATCTGAAGAACGACCCACAAGCCATTGAAACCGCTTACCTTTCGGTCATCACCTTCAATTCCAGCGCACAGCAGATTGCGCCTTTGGCAGACCTGATTAGCTTTCAAGAGCCGCATCTGGATGCGGGTGGAACCACGGCGTTTGGGGAGGCGCTTAAGGTGCTGGAGAATTGCATCGATACCGAGGTGCGCAAGTCTTCCCCCACGCAGAAGGGGGACTGGAAGCCGCTGATTTTCATCATGACGGATGGCCAGGCGACCGACAGCTGGGAGCAGGCGGCGGATCGGCTCAGGCAGAAGCGCCCGGGGAACATCATCGCCTGCGCGGCAGGCACGGGCGCGGATACCAACATGCTCAAGCGCGTGACTGAAATCGTGGTGGAACTGCACACCTTGCAGCCCGATGCCCTTAAAGCGTTCTTTAAGTGGGTATCCAGCTCAATCAAGACCACTTCACAAAGCGTCATGCAGAAGCCTGATCAGGGGGCGACGCTTCCGCCGCCGCCGCCGCAAATCACCATTGTGCCGTGATGGGTTGGGGGTCGTTATACCCTGATCTATATTGGATGTTTCTAATTCCTTTCGCCAGATATATTTAGATGAAGCCTCCAGCTCCGGGCTCTGGGCCTGGGTCCAATGCGCCGCAAATAATTGATGTGAGGCAGATCGACCGGATCGTGCTGGCGGCGATGGGTTTGCGCAGCGCGGAGAGGGATCCCAGCCTTCATAAGCAGGTCGGACTGTTTCAGGGATCCAGCGATGGGAAGATCAAAGCGCTCAAAGTGAACATCGCGGAGGATGTTTTCGGGCGGCTGGCGTATGAAGCGGTGATTGCCGCCAAGAACAGCCAGAAGTATGCGGCAAGTGTGCTTTTATCGCTCGGGGGCGGGATCATCGGTTATTTCACGCCCAATCATACGGAAGCGGTGGAGGTCAGGGCAGGCCGGGTGATGGCGCGGCTTGCCAAACGGCGGATGCGTATCCTAAGCACCGGGAGCCAGGCCGAAGAACGCGAAGATTTTGTCGCCGCAGAAGTCCTCAAACGCTGGGTGGATGAGAATAAAGACGTTCGATTTGCCTACCTGGATGCAAAGATTAGACAGTCGTACATGACCGGCGGCAACGCCTTGCGTCCCTGGGTCCCTGCGGTGGTGCTTCCGGCGGTGGTGGCGCCCCCTTCAGTGAAACCCCCGGAAACACTCCCTTCGGTGGCGACCTCTCCTGCTCAGGCTACACTTGTCCCAGTGCCGGCATCGCCTGCGCCGGAAAACCCTCCAGGCAACACCATGACCACGCAACCTGATTCGCCAACGCCTCCCACGCCGTCTGATCCGGCTGCGGTTCCCGCGGCTGTGCCACCCGCACCCAATGCAGGAGCCGCCGCTGAGACGTCGCCAGTGACGCCTGTGGAAGTGGCAGCAGTGGCAGCGCCGGTTCCCGCGGTCAAGCGCGCCTCGGCGTGGAAGTTTTTAGAGGTACCCGAAGAAGAGCCGGATCGGCATTCTTACACGCAGGCCTTGGTGGGACATGACAGGACGCCCGGCGGGCTCCCCATTGTGGCGGCGCGCGTACGAGGAAAAAAGCACAAGCACGAGGGGACCAACGGGGATGATGCGTTTGATATCGGATTTGTGGGGAATTGGACCATACTTGCCGTGTCTGATGGCGCCGGGTCATGCCGATTCTCGCGGGTGGGGTCACAGGCGGCGTGCGATGCGGCGGTGGATGTCCTGGCGCGGCGGCTGGCGGATGTACCACTGACCACGCTGGAAACAAGCGACACCGTGCGAGACCCCGCCACTTACCGCTTTGCCAATGAAGCGCTGAACAAAGCATCTCAAGGTCTGCACGAAGCGATGCAGGCAGCGTATAAAGCAATCGAAAATGAGACACAAAAACGGCTGACGGCGGAGTATGACAAGATCCTTGGCCGCCACATTGAGGTCAAAGACCTTTCCTGCACGCTTTTGCTGGCGATCCATATTCCCGTGGTTTGTCAGGGCAAAAAATACGACTGGGTGATGGGCTGCCAGGTGGGCGATGGCATGATCGCGGCCGTGAGCGAAGCAGGATCTCTGGTTCTGCTGGCCACCGCGGATACCGGGGCATTCTCTGGTGAGACGGACTTCATCACCTCAAAAAACAAAATGGAGCCTGCTGTGCTTTGGTCCAAGACACAGGCTGGGCTGATCAACATGCGGGCGCTCATGGCGATGACCGACGGGGTGGCCGACGACTATTTCCCCAATAACCCGGGGATGTTGCGGCTGTTTGGCGATCTATGCCTCAACGGCGTAGTGCAGTTTGAACCATCTGGCGATGCTGCCGAGGGCGCAGCAGCGAGCGCTCCCGCGCCGGATGCAATTTCAACCCTGTCCGAACGCTTGACCGGGGAACAAACGAGTGAAGAGGTGCGGATTTACTCAGTGGAAGCCTATGCTAAGGCGATGGGCAAGAGCGTCGATCAGGTGATGAAGGAGCCGCACGAAAAATTGGCGCAGAATGCCGGACTGGCCAAGTTTGCCGAGTCGGGTTCACAACGCCTCCTGCTTTGGCTCGACAGCTATCAGGTGCGGGGATCGTTCGATGACCGGGCGCTGGCGATGATTTACAGCACGGAAGCAGGCAGGGATGTGCAATGAGCATTGAGAGAGCCACGCTGAAAGACGGAAAGACCATTGATTACATCCCGGACATGATCGGGGAAGGGGGGATGAAACAGGTCTATTTCACCCCGGACAAATCCTCCGTGGTCTGCTTTTTCAAGGACACTCAGGACACCAACCGAATCGCGCGGCTCGACGCGGTGATCGGACGCTTGAACCCGACAACCGACCCCAGGACCGGTGCCTACTGGAAAGACCATTACTGCTGGCCCACGGCTATCGTCACCTCCCCCCGCCTGGGTGTGGTTTGCCCGACTTATCCCAAGCAGTTTTTGTTCGGCTCCGGGAATTGGAAAGGCAAAGAGAAAAAGAGCCGCTGGTTCTCCAGTCCCAAACTGCGGATGATGCTCCCGGAGCAGGAACGTGGCACCTGGATCAGCTACTTTGCGCTTTCCATGCGCTTGGCGCGAAGCGTGAGGCGCCTCCACCAGGCAGGCTTGGCGCATGCGGATCTTTCCAGCAACAACGTGCTGATCGACCCAACCTCGGGGCAGGCGATCATCATCGATATTGATTCACTGGTAGTCCGAGGAATTTTCCCGCCCGATGTGTTGGGAACGCCCAACTACATTGCGCCGGAAGTGCTTTCAACGGTGCTCTTGCCGCTCAATGACCCCCAGCGCAAGCATCCGTGCATTGAGACGGATCTGCATGCATTAGCCGTGCTGATTTATGAGTATCTGCTGTTTCGTCATCCGCTCAAGGGACCCAAGCCCGGCAAGGGCACTTCCGGGGAGGAGCAAGAGCGTGACGAGATGGGCCGCAGCGCGCTTTATGTGGAGCATCCGGCGGACCGCACGAACCGGCCAAAGGACCTGCTGGTGGAGGCGTCGGCATTGGGGCCCGGGCTGGCGGGGCTGTTCCAGAAGACATTTGTGGAAGGCTTGCAAAGCCCCAACAAGCGGGTGACGGCAGGTGACTTTGAACGAACGCTCTATCAGACCTGGGACACCCTGATGCCTTGCCCGAATCCCCGGTGCGCCAACAAATGGGTGGTCTTTCAGGACACCAACGTCCGCAAATGCCCTTTCTGCGGAACCAAGCTTACGGGCAGTGTGCCGGTGCTGAAGTTTTTGAGCGAGCGCAAGCCCGGCCAGTGGATGGCGGACGGCAGCCCGCTGGTCGTTTACGACTATCGGCAGGGGGGCGGCATGGGCGGGCTGTACAAGTGGCATGCGTTCACCGGTGAGCCCCGCTCGGAGGGAAGCGACCGCACGCGGCTGGCCTATTTTGTGTTTCACCAGGGCCAATGGGTGATGGTCAACGAGAATTTGCCCGGACTGACGTCCCCCGGCGGGAACGCGGTGCCCATCGGGCAGGCGGTGGCGTTGACGAACGGGGCGCAGTTCAAACTGTCGCCCGACCCGCGCGGGAAGATGGTCGAAGTGCAGGTCATTAACCTGTGATAGAGGCGCAGTGAGCACACAAAACACATCCTTGCAGGAGCTTGTCGATGCATGCCGACCGGGCGGGACGGTGACCCTTTCGCATATGACCACCGGGAGCGAGATGGCCGGGCCGGTGGTGGTCACCAGGGATCTGGTGATCAATGGGCAGGGGACCAGCGTGTGTGCCAGGCAGGGGCCTGTGGTCATTGTGAAAGCGGGGCACCTGGCGTTGAAGAACCTGGTGGTGGAGATGACGGGCACGACGGGTGAAGGAGGCGTGCGGGGCGGATGCGTGATTGAGGTTTTGGCCCAGGGGCGGCTCAGCACGGAGAACGTGGAGGTGCGCGGAAGCGTGATCGGCGTCGCGCAGGAGGAAGGGGCATGGGAGCTTCCGCGTTCAGTGGCAATGGGCCGGATCGATTGCAATTCGGACATGAGCATCGAATTGCACCTGGTGGTGGGAGCGGCATGCAAGGTCGTTTCAAAAATCGAAGCATTGCATGTAAGTCCGGAGGATTTGAATGCCGGCCCGCAGGTAGTGCATCTGGCCATTGAAGGGGACAGTATTCGGCGTGATACCTTGCTCCATGGTTCGATTCAACTGGTGACCGGCGCCGTACGGCGCAAGGTGGGTGTAACCGGGTTCATGGTGGACGGTGCGACGGAAGCGGGGCATCACCAGCCGGCAGGGGTGCTCTGGCGCGCGAGCAGCTGGGACAAGCCGGTGCCTAATAAGAATTTGAGCGGCGAAGTGGAATGGCCGCAGACGCTGGGGCGGCAGCCACTGCCGACCGCGCCGGCTTCCGCGAGTGCGGCGGCGGCGGCCGGGCCAGTCCTGAAGGAGGGGGCGATTCCAGCGTTCTCTGGCGGCAGTGGTGGGGTACAGGAAGAGAATGAGGAAGAGATCGAAAAGCGCAAAGAAGCCGCGCGGGACGGGGACCTGACCGCCCAGGAGTGGTTGCTGGAGCGTTCGCTGGCGTGGTAAAGAACCGGATGCACGAACGCCCTTGGGATGAGCCCCAAACCGTTTTAATCCCACTAAAAAATCATCAAATCCTTGTTCTGATGGAATTCAGATCAGGCCTGTGTCATGCACGCGCCGAGGTCTCACCATCACTTCCTTCACCATCCTCCCGCTACAATTCCTCGTAACCAACCCTCCTCGGGAAACACCTCCGATGATTATTTCCATCAACCGCTTCGCAAAATTCACCGCCGCGTTTCTTTTTCTGGCTCTGCTTGGCTCTTCGTCCGCCTGCAAACCCAAAGAACCACCCCCAGAAAAAGCGGTTCCTGTCGCGAATCCACCAACCCCAGCGCCCGCTACCGCAACCCCGCCCCCCGCGAAACCTCACCGCACAAGCATCGCAACATCCTCCGCCGAATCCGCTACTCCGTCTCCCGCACAACCAGCTCCCCAATCAACTCCTCAGCCTCTCTCCCCTCAGCCCGCTCCGGATCCCTCTTCTCCGCCCGCCCCGATCATCTCCAGCACATTCCCCGGAAACCGGCAATACAGCCGTGTCCTTTCCAATCAGGCCAGCCTCACCCCCCAGACCGGTCCGCTCATCGAATCTGGCTCAGGCATTCTCGTTCCCCCGGCTCCCGCCAACCGTCTTGATCCTGAAATCATCGTCAAGGGCATCAAGGTTCCCAATCAGTACACAGTCGTTCAGTTCCCTCTCGCCGGCGAGCAGGCTTACACTTATCTCAAAGCTGCCATCAATCTCGCCGCTAACCTTCAACCCATCTACCTTGAAGACAGCAACGGCCAGACTTACACCCCCATGGGATACATGATCAACAAGGGGGATAAGTTGGAATTCAAGTTTGATCCGGAAAATGGCCTTCGCACCGTCTCACAAATCTCCGGCGTCAAGACCCTTACCAAAAGCGAAACCATCTGGATCGTCTTTTTCGTCCCCAAGGGCATTCGGCTCACCAAGTTCGTCGCCGGCACCAAACGTGCCGCCGTCGACCTCTCCGTCCCCTGAAACGACGACCCTGTGAGGGATGCGGCATACTCTCGTCTTCGTGTTCTCGATGAATTTTCGGTCTATTGGCAACGGGCAGGCTGCTTGAAATTTTCTTCTGGCTTGCAGTTCCTCTTCCCATCTCACACTTTCACCCCTCCCGCCTCACATTTTCTGCTAAAGATGTATACACAACCTAGGTTATTATTCTCTTATGTTTCTTCTGTCTGATCTTTTTAGCTTCAGGGAATCCCATGTTGCACTCTTTTTCCACCTTTCGTCGCCACTTCGGATTCAGCCTTGTTGAGCTTCTTGTCGTCATCAGCATCGTCGCTGTCCTCCTCGCTGTGCTCCTGCCCTCCATCACCACGGCTCGCGCCTACGCCCGCCAGTCCGTCTGCGCCTCCAATCTCCGCCAGCAGGGCATCGCCACCACCGCCTACTGCATGAGCCAGCGCGATGGCGCCTTTCCCTATCATGGCCGCTTCTATGCCACATGGATGATCCAGATCGCCCCCTACATGGGCTGGGCCGGCTCCGTCGAAATGTCCGGCCACACCACCCTCGATGGCCAACTCGACCAGCGCAACAACCTCTCTAACTCCGTCGACGCCAGAATCAAAGCCTACCAGTGCCCGGAACGCGCCTTTCGCCTCCGCCAGACCGGCACCGCCGAGTACTACTATGACTACGGCATGAACCACACCCTTCGCAACGGCCGCCAAGGTGATACCGGTTCCCTCCCCGCCGCCTACTGGCCTTATCGCCGTACTCTCCACCAGATCACCACCAACCCCTCCAACATCGTCCTCGTCGGCGACGGCACTGTCGGCTCACCCCTCGACTGGAACGAACTCACCAGCAATTCCACCAACGACCTCACCCGTCGCTTCCACGTCGAAAAAGGCCGCGTCAACTTCCTCTTTGTCGACGGCCACGCCGCTTCCTTCCTCAAGGGCCAGGCGACCAACCTCCAGTGGTTCGACCTCCTCACCCCCAGCGGCCCCATCAGCCAGCCCAACCTAGGTTGGTAACAGGTAGGGCGGTACTGACTCCACGAAGCCCGCCGCCCGAGCTTCATAACCCAATAACCAACCTCTTCACGCGCCAACATCAATAACCGGATGTTCTTTTCGCTTCCCCCAAACCCACCTTCCTCTTATTCTCTTAATCACTCTGATGTCCTCTTGATCCCAGTCAAAAGTTCTTTTTTCAATCCCCATGCCAAACCCCCACCCTCTCCCAACCACCCTTCTTCAAGCTCTCCGCACCGCCAATCACATCACCGTCCTCACTGGCGCAGGCGTCTCCTCCGAGTCCGGCATATCCACGTTCCGCGACGCTCTCACCGGCCTCTGGTCCCGATTCAACGCCCAGGATCTCGCCACTCCCCAAGCCTTCGCCCGTGACCCCGCCACCGTCTCCAAATGGTACGACCAGCGCCGTTGCCAGGCCGCTTCCTGCTTGCCCAATCCCGGCCATTTCGCACTGGCAAAACTCCAATCCCACGTCACCAGCCGAAATAGAAAATTCACCCTCGTCACTCAAAACGTCGACCAGCTTCATCAGCGTGCCGGCTCAACCAACGTCCTTGAACTGCACGGCAACATCCACATATGGCGCTGCATATCCTGCCAAATTCACTCCAGTGAATCCGGCCCACCCTTCACCCAATACCCACCCCAATGCAGATGCGGCGGCATCAAACGCCCCAACGTCGTCTGGTTCGGTGAAAACCTCGATACCGCCACCCTCAACGCCGCTGCCCACGCTGCCAACACCGCCGACCTGTTCCTCTCGCTGGGCACATCCAGCGTGGTCCATCCCGCCGCCGGTCTCATTGATCTCGCTCTGCAAAACAAAACCCCCGTCCTCGAAATCAACCTTGCCCCCACCGACTATACCCCCCGCGTAACCTGGCACCTCCAGGCCAAATCCGGCGAAGCTCTCACCGACCTCATCTCCCAGGTCTTCTGAAATAGCGTGCGCAGAGTTTTGTGAAAGGTCAGCCGTCGGACCCTGATGGACTTTATGCCAGTGTCTCATTCGATTGGAATCGGCAGGAAACCATCATTGTTACATTGCGCTCACGCGCCCCAACCCAGCCATCTCCCCGCCTTTGAGCGGTACATCGTAGTAGGATGAAGGCGTTATCTTTTTTTGATGTGAATGGGCGATGCCATGGCGAAGATGAAGTCGAAGGTGAGGCGGTATTCGAGAGAGCGTTTGGCGCATGTGGCGTTTCCTCTGGGTGGGATGGGAGCGGGGATGATTTGTCTGGAAGGGGCGGGTGCATTTTCGGGCGTGTCGCTTCGGCATAAGCCGGATTTGTTTCATGAGCCGCTGATGTTTGCGGCGCTGTATGTGAAGGGGGCGAAAACGGCGCGGGTGATCGAAGGGCCGGTGCCGATGCACAAGGTGGCGAGCGGGCCGCGGTCGGGACTTGGAAAAGGGATTAAGAATTTCGGTTTGGCGCGATTTGAAGAAGCGGAGTTTGAGGCGCGGTTTCCCTTTGGACGGGTGAGCTTGAAGGATGAAGAAATGCCGCTTGAGGTGGATGTGACGGGTTGGAGCCCGTTTGCGCCGCCGGACGCGGACAGCGCGAGCTTGCCGGTGGCGGGGGTGGAGTACACGCTAAAGAACGTGACGGGGAAAGCAGTGAAAGGAGTGTTGTCATTTCATGCGAAGAACTTCATGAAGACAGAGCCGCAGGTGAAAGGGAGGGTGCGGCCAGTGGCTGGAGGATTCATGTTGGATGTGCCTGCGGGGGAGGAATTGCCGCACGTGGCGAGTTGGAAGATGTCGCGGGTTTATGAGCGTGTGGGACAAGTAACGGAGATGGATTGCGTACGGCTGGCGGATGCGAAGGCGCAGTGGGAGCCAGCGCCGATGATGCGGTATTTCGCCAATGCGCATGCGAAGCATTCGACGAAGGACGGGGTGATTTATTTCGCGACGAAGCTGATGGCGGCGAAGAAGGGGAAATGGGAGTTTCGGGTGGGGCATGACGGGCCAGGCCGGATGTTTGTGGACGGCGTGCCGGTGTATGCGGAGGGAGCGAGGATGAACCCGCACAAGCCGGACCGGGCGCGGGTGATGGTGGAGATGGGGGCGGGTGAGCATGAGGTGACGTTTGCGTTTGATTTGTGCGGCGGCGGGGGGTGGGGTGTGAGCTTGGCGATCGCGGGGAAGGATGGGCCAGGGGCGGCACTGCAAGCGGAGGCTTGGACGGCGACGCCGGCAAGCAATGAGGGGCAGTTTGTGGCCTTTGTGGAGGGCGAGGAAACGCATGTGGATTGCGCGTGGGTGAGGGGATCGTGGTTTGATCCGATCACGGCGCTGTGGAATAACGTGATGGCGGGGCGGACGCCGTCGAGCGCGGGGCATGCGAATGGGGAGGCGAGCGAGGGGGGGAGTTTGTATGTGCCGTTTGAGGTGAAGGCGGGAGAAGAGAAGACGATTCGTGTTCAGTTGGCGTGGTATGTGGGGAAGAGTGATGTGGCGACGGGTGGCGTGGCTGATGCGGGGGGAGAGAAATATGTGCCCTGGTATGTGGGACGGTTTGGGTCGATTGATGAAGTGATGGCGTATTGGCGGGCAGAGTATGGGGCGCTGCGGAAGCGTACTGAGGTGTTTACGGATTGCTTTTATGACACGACGCTTCCCGCGGAAGCGGTGGAGGCGGCGGCGGCGAATCTGGCAATTTTGAAATCTCCCACAGTGCTGCGGCAGCATGATGGGCGGTTGTGGGGGTGGGAGGGATCAGGAGATGTGGGTGGGAGTTGTGCGGGGAGCTGCACGCATGTGTGGAACTACGCGCAGGCGGTGTGCCATTTGTTTCCGAGCTTGGAGCGGACGCTGCGGGAGACGGAGTTTGTGGAGAGCCAGGATGCAATGGGGCACCAGAATTTCCGCGCAGCGCTTCCCATTGGGCCGACATCGCATCAGTTTCATGCGGCGGCTGATGGGCAGCTTGGGGGGATCATCAAGGCGTATCGGGAGTGGCGGATTTCGGGGGACTCGGCGTGGATGATGAGGATTTGGCCGCGGGTGAAAGAGAGTTTGAATTATTGCATCCGGACGTGGGACCCGGAGGGGACGGGTACGGTGGTTGAGCCGCACCACAACACGTATGACATTGAGTTCTGGGGGGCAGATGGGATGTGCACGAGTGTTTATTTGAGCGCGCTGAAGGCGGCTGTGGCGATGGGGCGGTGCGCGAAGGCGGATGTATCGGGGTATGAAAAGCTTTTGGCGCTGGGCAAGGTCGCGATGGAAAAGAGGCTGTGGAATGGGTCGTATTTCACGCAGAAGGTGCAGTGGAAGGGATTGCGGGCAGCGGACCCGGCGAAGGCGCTGAGCGTGAATACGTCGTATTCGCCGGAGAGCCAGGCGATATTGGAGAAAGAGGGGCCGAAGTATCAATATGGGAAAGGGTGTCTGTCAGACGGAGTGATTGGGGACTGGATGGCGCGGATGGCAGGGCTTGCCCCAGTGCTGGATGAAGAGAAGGTGGCGCGGCATGTGGCAAGCGTCTACAAACACAATTTCAAGGCGAGTCTGAAAGACCATTCGAATCCGCAGCGGCCCGGGTATGCCTTGGGGCATGAGGGCGGGCTGGTGTTGTGCACGTGGCCTGCGGGGGGCAAGCCGTCGTTTCCGTTTGTGTACAGCGATGAGGTGTGGACGGGGATCGAGTATCAGGTAGCAGGGCATTTGATGATGACGGGGCGAGTGAAGAAGGGGCTGAAAATCGTCCGGACGGTGCGCAAGCGGCACAACGGGCGGTATCGGAATCCGTTTAATGAGTATGAGTGCGGGAACTGGTATGCGCGGGCGATGGCGTCGTATGGGTTGATTGGGGCGCTGAGCGGTGTGACCTACGATGCGGTGACGCGGACGCTGCGGATTGAGCCGCGCGTGAAAGGGGAGTTTAGGACGTTTATTTCGACGGCGACGGGTTTTGGGACAGTGGTGGTGAGGAGGCGGAAGGCAAGTTTGAAGGTGGTGAGCGGGGAGATTCCGGTGCGGTGGCTGGTGTATGTGGCGGTGAGATAGTCCAGGGTTCAGGGTCGAAGAGGGGATGGGATGTTTTAGTATTTGCCGCGGCGGGCATAGATGATGCCGTTGTTGCCGCTGAGGGTTTGGGAGAAGCCTTCTTCGGCGGCGACTTGTCCGGTGGGGATGTAGACGAATTCGTCGCTGATGGGTTGGACGGAGGGTTCCCATTTTTTGAATTGGACCTGCCCGTCGCGCCAGACCATGTTTGAGCCGATGGGGGGAATCCAGCCGCCATTGGGGCGTATGCAGGGGCCGTTGTTGACAGCGTGCGCGGAGGTGGAGAACTGAGGGTTGGCGATGCTGCTGTAGCTGTAGAGGATGTCCATGATGACGGGGAGGGAGTCGGCGACGTCGACGGTCGGGCGTGCGCTGGCAGGCCAGTTGGTGCCTTCGCCGAGGATGACTTTTTCGCGGTAGCGGACGTAGTAGGGATTGGCGGGGTTATCCGCGTAGTCATAGAGCCAGATGGCGGCGATGAAATAGCTGTACATGGGGCGCTGGTAGCCGTTGTCGGCCCAGGTGTTGCGTGTTTCCCAGCCGGGCGCACCGTTGATGGAGCCGGGCTCCATATGCTCGATGGTGGGGCACCAACTGACGGTGTCGCCCCAGTATTCCCGGAATCTTGGAGTGATCGAGGGGTTAGCGTAACCGGGGGTGATGGCCATGCGCTGGTAGAAGAGTGTAGGCATCCAATCGCGATGATCATTGCGGTAGGCGATGTCGCCAAGGTACATCTGACGGAGGTTGCTTTGGCAGAGGACGATTTTTGCCTGGGCGCGGGCGTGGGCAAGGGTGGGGAGAAGAACGGCTAGGAGGACTGCGACGATGGTGATGACCACGAGGAGTTCGATGAGGGAGAAGGCCTTGTGGAGGGGTTTGATATGGGGTGAGTTCATGGGCGCTTCTCCGAAGTTTACCGGGGGCTGGGTATGGGGAGGATGGTCCGGAGGCAGGAGATCAGTATTTGCCGCGGCGGAGGTAGACGATACCGCCGCCTCCGCTGATGACTTGGGAGAAGCCTTCGTCGAAGGGGACTTGCCCGGTGGGGATGTAAACGAATTCCTGGCTGACGGGCTGGAGGCCTTCATCCCATTTTTTGAATTGGACCTGGCCATCAGCCCAAATCATGTTCGCGCCGATGGGAGGGATCCATCCGCCTTCGGGGCGGAGGGAGGCACCGTTATTGACGGCGTGGGCGGAGGTGGACCATTGCGGGTTTAAGATACTGCCGTAGGTATAGAGGATGTCCATGGCGACGGGCATGGATTCGGCGATGTCGACGGGCGGACGGTTAGAGGCGGGCCAGTTGGTGCCTTCGCCCAGCATGATTTTGTCGCGGTAGCGGACGTAGTTCGGATAGGTGGGGTTGTCGGCGTATTCATAAAGCCAGCGGGAGATGATGTGGGCGCTGTATCTGGGGCGGTGATAACCGTTGTCGGACCAGATGTTGCGTGTGTACCAGCCGGGTGTGCCTGTGATTGAGGGGGGAGTGATGCGTTCAATGGTGGGGCACCAACTGACTTTGTCATCCCAGTATTCGCGAAGCTTGAGGGTGATGTCTGGGACGCCGAAGCCGGCGGCGTAGGCCATGCGGGAAGATTCCTGGGTGGGCATCCAGTTGCGGTTTTCGGTTTGGTAGCTGATGTCAGAGAGATAGACCTGGCGGAGATTGCTTTGGCAGAGGACGATTTTTGCCTGGGCGCGGGCTTGGGAGAGGGTGGGCAGGAGGACGGCTAGAAGGACGGAAACAATGGTGATGACGACCAGGAGTTCAATGAGTGAGAAAGCCTTGCGGAGCGGTTGGATGTGAGGTGCGTTCATGGGCTTATTTCCGAAGTCTGATGGGGGTGGCCGCATTGGTTTTAACAGTCGCAGGGCGAGTGGTAAGGCGATATGTTTGCCTTGTGCGGAGCTGTGGTGTGCCAATAGTGAGCCATTAGTAAATTAATGACACTTGCGAATTTAGCTGATGCGGCGAGGATGTCAATAGTTAATTTGAAAAAGCAAAGATTTTTGCTTTCGGACGTGAGCCAATATGGTTATATTGGCTCACTTATGAGCGCCAGCACCATTTCTCACCAGAGTTTGATCGATCTTTTGAACCGGAGTTTGAGCCAGCCCGCAGCGCGCGCGGGGTTGCGATTGCGGTCGGAGCGGGAATTGGCCGCGGCGCTGGGAGTAGGGAGGCGGCGTGTGGCTTGGGCGATGGGGAAATTGGCGCAGCAGGGTGTGGTGACGCGGCGTGTGGGAGACGGGACTTATCTTTGCCGTGCGCCATTGGAATCGCAGGTTTCACCGGAGGGGGAGGTGATACCGCTGGAGAAGTTGTTTTATGAGTCGCTGGCGGCGGAGACGGATGTGCTGGAACGGGCGGGGAAAGAGGAATTGAAACTGGGAATCTGCTGGTTGTCGTTGGGGGAGATGTCACGGGCGAATCGGTTGACGCTGGAGGGGATGATGGCGCGGGCGCTGGAGTTGGGGCACACGCTGACGTTTCATAACGTGGAGACGCCAAACGATCCGGACGGGAACATGCTTATTGAGCAACTTTCGCGGCAGCGTTTTGATGGGGTATTGGCGTGCGCGATCCATTATGTGCAGTTGCGTGTGCAGCGGGTGACTGGGAGGGATGGTAAGAGCGTACCGAGCGCCTATTTCTATACCGCCGATGTGCCGCTGGGATTTGACCCGGTGATCACGCTGAATGCCGGGGCGGCGGTGGAGTTGGGCGTGGCGCAGCTGGCGGCGCAGGGGCATGGCCGTATCGGGTTAATTGGGTTGGAGACGATGCGGTTGCAGAGCATTTACGACGCGGCAATGCGTGAGGCAGGGCTGGATTTCCGTGCGGCATGCATCGTGCCGCCGCCCAAGGGGATCGGCGGGGAAATCGTTGTGGAATCCACCGTGGTTCGGCAAGGGAAGGCAGCGACGCTGGAGATGCTGGATTTACACCCGGATCTGGAGGCGGTGTACGTGGCGGACGATATTTTGATGTTGGGTGTGGCGGAGGCGCTGAGCGAACGGGGAATCGTGCCCGGGCGGGATCTTGGGGTGATTGCGCTGGGGACGATCGGGGGGCCAGCAGCACCGGGTTATGTGTGGAGCCAGGTGGCGATGGATCCACGAAAACTGGGGCGGATGGCGGTGGATCTGATGATTGACGTGATCCGCAAAGAGACACAAGGGATGCCGGTTAGCGTGCGGCTGGACCCGCGATGGTGTCCCGGGGAGACGCATGGACGCAAGTGATGAGTGGTGAATGGGGAGGGGTTAGCCGCCGTTTTCGCCCTTCATCCAGTAGTAGTAGCGGAAGTAGATGTTGCCGGGCCAGGTCCATCCGTTGTAGGAGCCGTTGCCCAGGAGTGGTGAGGCGTGGTTGGCGAGGTAGATGGGGTAGTTGCCGTGCCAGTCCTGATTGGCATAAATGCCGTTTTGTCCAAACCAGTTATGCCATTCGACATGGCCGTCGCGCCAGAGGCTGTTGGCGCCGTCGGAGGTGATGACGTTGTGGCCGAGATAACCGGCGTTTCTGGATATCGGTGAGTGCGGAGAGATGGTCAAGTTGTCGTTGGCGTCCTGGAGATAGTCCGCCATGAGGGGGAAGATGTCGTTGGTGGGATCGTAAGAATAGCTATACCAGTTTGCACCGGCTTTTTCGCGGGCTTTGCCGGGTTTGACGCGAACATAGCTTGGATCGTCTTCGTTATCGACGCGGTCGTCCATGAGGCCGTTGGCGGCGTAATAGCTGGTCTGGAAGGGAAAGGCGTAACCCCAGCCGAATTCAGCCAGGGGCCCCATGTTCACAGAGAGAGGGTTGTAGGTTGGGCAGATGCGGAGGGGCTTGGGGAAAACATCGGCGAGATACTGTGGAGATTGATCGACGCCGGGCCGGGGTTGGAAGGAAAAACCGGTGGCGTCGTTGCGCATGAGAGGGAGCCATTCCCTGAAGTCGGTCATGTAGATGTTGAGTCCGACGCCGGCCTGGCGTTGCCTGCTGGAGCAGGAGATCTGAAGCGCTTTCATGCGAGCCTGGCCGAGTGTGGGGATGAGCAGGGAGAGCAGCACCGAGATGATGGTGATGACGATGAGAAGTTCAATGAGGGTGAAGCCGTAGGCGGGGAAAAACCTGAGGGGCATTTTTTTTGTGGGCGACATGATTAATTTCCTAGAAATGAAATTTCAGCATACTTATCGAAGTTTCATTCGTATAGATCATTTTCAAGAATATGTGAAAAATGTAACGTCATCGGCATTTTGTGAAGCGTTTGCAATGGGTGTTGGTCTCCCCAGGGCTTTCGCGTCTGAATGTGTGAGATTGTTGCGCACGAGTGACTGGGTGGGTGTAGCCTTCGTGTATCCGCGAGGCTACACCCACCTGAACAGGGGGCGGCGACAGAGCATTGACCTTTGGATGGAATTGGCGTTCTCGAAGTCCCGGCAACCCGCAGCCCGACACCCGGATGCGTGAGATACATCTGACGGGAGGATTCGGCGTCGGAGAGGCCGAGGTTGATGAGGTGGAAGACGGCCATGGCGGCAGGCATGGCTTTGCTGTCAAGCCCTTTGGCGGCGGTGCCGATATTTTTCGGCGATCTATCTGGCGCCGTTGTCGCCCTTCATCCAGAAGTAATAGGCGAAGTAATAGGCGCCGGGCCATGTCCATCCGTTGTAGGTGCCGTTGCCCATGAGCGGGGAAGTTTGATTGGCGAGGTAGATGGGATAGTTGCCGTGGTAGTCGGGGCCGAGCGAAATGCCGTTTTGTCCAATCCAGTTGTGCCATTCGACGTGACCGTCGCGCCAGAGGGTATTTGCGCCGTCGGAGGTAATGAGGTTATGGCCGAGATAGCCGGCGTTTCTGGAGGACGGTGAGTGGGGGGAGATGGTTAAACTGTCGTTGGCGTTCTGGAGATAGTCGGCCATGAGTGGAAAGATGTCGTTGCTGGGATCGTAGGAGTAGCTGAACCAGCTTGAGCCGATTTTTTCGTTTGCTTTGCCGGGCTTGACGCGGACGTAGCTTGGATCGTCGGCGTTATCGACGCGATCGTCCATGAGGCCGTTGGCGGCGTAATAGTTGCCTTGAAAGGGGAAGGCGTAACCCCAGCCGAATTCAGCTACGGGGCCCATGTTCACGGAGAGGGGGTTGTAAGTTGGGCAGTTGCGGATGGTTTTGGGGAAGACATCAGCGAGGTATTGTGGGAATTGATCGACGCCGCGCACGGGCTGGAAACTGAAACCGGTGGCGTCATTGCGCATAAGGGGAAGCCACTCCCTGAAGTCGGTCATGTAGACGTTGAGGCCCAGGCCGCCCTGGCGCTGCCTGCTGGAACAGGAGATCTGAAGCGCTTTCATTCGCGCCTGACCAAGACTGGGGATGAGAAGGGACAGGAGCAGGGAGATGATGGTGATGACGACGAGGAGCTCGATGAGGGTGAAGCCAAATGAGCCAACCGGCCGAAATAATGTGTGTTTTCCGTGCGACATGATTAATTTCCTGGAAATGAAGTTTCAGCATACTTATCAAGAGGTGATTCGTACATACGATTTTTGGAAAAACGAGAAAATTATGGGTGTGACAGGGCGAATGGGGTTCGCGCCGTGCGATGAGGGTGTTTTATTTATGGAGTGAGTGCGTGGTCTGGGGTCGAGCGGATGGTGATGCCGTAACGGTTGGCAAGGGATTGGAGTTCGGGGGGGACTGCGTCGGGAGGGAGAATGAAGGCGATGCCGCACCTGAGGGGCAGGGATCGGGATTTGAGGGCGGCGATCGTGAGAGGGTATTGAGCGGGGACGATGGGGCAGTCGACGGTGGTTTGGCGGAGCTTGGGGTGGCCGAGAAGCTTGGCAAGGGTTTGGTCGGAGATGGTGTTTGCTTTAAAGCCGATGGAACAACCGGGTGCGCGGTAGCCGGGGGAGTAGAGATTGAGGGTGGTGAGGGCGGGGAAATCAGTGAGGGCGCTTAAGCGGGAATCGAAATTTTTGAAGATGGCAGGGTCGCTGTTCCAGATGAAGATTTGGATGGAAGGGCTGGCAGCCAACGCCTGGAGGGCTTCAGGAGAGACGTTATCCGCCAATCCGAGGCTTACGACGCGAAGGTTTGGAAGCGTGGCAAGGGCTTGGGCGGTGGCAAGGTTGAGGGTGATGCGGGTGGTGGTGCCGAAAGTGATGAATTCGATATCGTCGAGGTGCTGGAAGAGGGTTTTTAAATCGCCATTGGGGGTGGGAAGAGGCTGATTTATGGGGTGCTGGTCGTTGAAATAAAGCCGGTTGCAATTGGCACCGAGGGGGAAATAGCGGTTGTAGTGGTCGATGGGACGGAGGGTCTGGTGGATGAAGAAGCGTGCGTAAGCAAAGCCGTAGATGTTGTTTTGGTTGAGGCGCTGGTTTGAAGCGGCGAGTTCATTTTCGGGGGTTAAGCCGTATTGAGGGGAGTTGAGGCCCCAGAGTGAGAGGGCGCGGGACATGCCCCAGCAGGCGAGCGGGTGGGGCGGGTGTATGTATTCGATGGGCATGATGGTTTGGCGTTCGGTGCTGACCCAGGACCGAAGGGCGTTTAGACGGGACTCCCGGATGGCTAAGCCGGGGTAGGCCAAGAGAGCGAAGCCGAGGACGAAAGCGCCGGGGAGGATCAGAAGGATGCCGGGAACAAGGCGCAGGAAATGGATGCGGCGGCCGGAGAGTTGTTTTTGATTCTCCGCGATGTAGCCGCATTCAGTGCAGGTGAGAGAGGTGGCGGCGCGCATGTCGTAGGCGCATTTGGGGCAGACGAGGCGGGGTTTAATGAAGGCGGAGCGAATCAGGAAGAAGCCCGTGAGGAAAAGGAGGGCCGGGAGGGCGAAGTCGAGGAGGTACTCGATGAGGTGGTGCGGGTTGTTCATGGAGGCCCGAAAGTTTGATTGAAGGAGTTTAGATGTTAGAGGTTCGAGGGGAGGAGGGAAAGGTTTTTTGCTTGCGGCGATAAGAGAGCGGTTGAATCAAAATCCGACTCCGGCACCCGCTAAACGAAGCAGTTAGTTGTCGCGTCCTTCGGGTTCGTCGTCGTCGACTGTGGTGTTGCCTTCGAAGACTTTGACAATACCAGCGAGGGGTTGGAGGCGAGCGTAGGGCTTGGCGAATGTTCCGTCGACGCGGATGGAGATGATCTGATTGCGGAGAATATCGGCGATAGTGGTGAGGAAGGGAACGTTAAGGGCGGCAGGGGCCTGAGTGGTTAGGCGGAAGTCGATGGCCTGGTTTTTCCAGTTGATTGCGCCGGAGCCAATGAGCTCGATGGAGGGACTTGCGAGCTTAATGTCGTCAAGCCAGATGATGCGGCCGTCGAGGCGCGCCTTTGCGTTCATCTGGCGGAAGGATTCGGCGTCGGGAAGGCGGAGATTGATGAGATGGAAGACGGCCATGGCGGCGGGCATGGCTTTGCTGTCGAGGCCTTTGGCGACGATGGTGCCCTTGCCGCTGTAGGTTTTGATGGAGGCGGCCTGGCCCTTGACGTTCATGGCGGCGGAGACGCGTGCGTCGTTGGGTGTGCCGCGCGGGTCGGGTGCGATGGGGGTGTCGTCTGAAGCAGTGGTCGCGGGTGAGCCGGGGGTGAGCGTCTGGGCGGCCTTATCGGCGGCTTTGGTGGCGTCGTGGAGTGCTTTGTTGCCCAGGTCCATGACGCCATCAATGGCGTTCGTGCCTGCTTTGAGGACGTCGATGATGGGGGCGGGGCCGCCGTTGTCGGGCGCTGCTGCCACGGGGTCGGGTTTCCTGGCGGGGGAGAGGACGGGATCCAGGCGCGCGTTGTCGAGGACGAGGTTGAGATCGAATTTCTGCTGGCCGGTGGTTTCGTAGGTGCCGGCGACAGTGAGGTTGCCGTCGTAGAGGCCGGCGCGGACTTTGTTGATGTAGAGGACTGAATCTTTGCCAGTGGTGGCGGTGTCGATGTTGAGGTTGTCGAAGGCGCGGCCGAGCATGGTCATGGCCGGTGCGGTGACGCGTATCTGGCTTTGGGCGAGGGTCATTTCATTGGCGTAGGTGATGACGGCCTGAACGCGGGCCTTGGGCATGACGATGGGGGTGCCGATCCTGATGGAGGTATTGCGCAGATCCGCCTGCCCGGCGAGGGCGAGATCGACCTTGCCGTCGTCGCGGCGGACGCCTTTGAAGGAGGCGTCGCTGATGTCAAAGCCGGTGCGGAGCTCGATGGAGTCGATGGCGCCGCGGAGGCCTTTGGGGATGAGGTAGGAGGTTGGAGCGATGAGGTTGGGGCCTTTGGCGTCGATGTGGAGGTCGAAATCGCCGATTTTCTTGAGTGAGGCGTTGCCGCGCACTTCGGCCTGGGTGAAGCCGATGTTCATGGCGAGGCGGTCGAACTGGAGTTGATCGAGGTCGAAGTCGATGCCGCCGGACATTTTGGTGCAATCGATGGTGTCGCCGGCGTAGACCAAAGAGAGGGAGTCGGGCTCGATGCGGCCTGAGAGTGGGGACTCGTCAGGCTTGGTGTTCTGTGCGTAGAGGCGGCCATTGACGTGGCCTTTGAGTTTGAAGCGTTCGAGGGATTCCTTGATGGCCTGGCCCGCGGATGCGGTTTTGGGGATGAGTTCCCAGAAGGGTTCAGCCAGGTCGAGGTCGAAGAATTCGACATACATGCGGCTTTTTTGTTTTTTATCGACGATCTCTGCTTCGCCGATGAGTGAGAAGCGGGTTTTGTTGTGTATGCCACGGATTTCCTTGAATTCGACGCCGTGGGAGGAGACGATGGCTTCGCCTTCAAAGGAATCGAGTTTATAGCCGGAGTTATTGGGGTTTGCGGTGCCGTTTTTGATGGTGGTGTCGAGGCGGAAGTCGATGGCCTTAGTGGTAGGGTCGTAGAAGATGCGGCCGTCGACGCCGACATCGCCGGTCATGGCCATGGAGGAGATGAACTCGCTGTAATCGGGGGGGATGGAGGCGAGGAACATGGGTTCGATAGGCATTTTTTCGACGTGGACTGTGAGGTTTGGCTTCAAGGGGTCGTTGGGCCCGGTCCCGCCGGAGATATCGCCGTTGATGACGCCGGTGGCGCCTGTGGGGGAGATGAATTTGACGTTGTTGAGTGAGACGACGGGCGGGCTGACGATGATGACACCGTCTGTGAGTTCGACGGGGTAGGGCCAATATTTGAAGAGGGCCTTGGCGCCTTTGGCATTGATGGTGACGGTGGTTTTGTATTCGCTGCGTTCGCCGAACTCGCGGCGGACGCGTGTGACCATGTTGCCTTTTCCGTCGAGAGTGAAGACGGGTTTGCCATCAGGTCCGGCGGGGATGATTTTTTTGTCGATGAGTGAGGCGAGAACACTGCGCTCGCGGACCATGTCGTAGATGCCAAGGGTCTGGGGACCAAAGGCACCACGGAGATGGTCGTCGAGTGGGATGTCGCTGCCAATGATGTTGAGTTCGACTTCAGCTCCGTCGCCGGGGGGGCGGAAGTAGCCGCTGATCTGGAGTTTTGCGCCGGAGAGACCGGTGCCGGTCATTTTTTCTATGCGAGCCTGGGCGTTGGAGAAGATGATGTCACCGTAGACGTTCTGGATGGGGTAGGCGAAATCGGCGTAGGTGATTTTGGCGTTGGAGATGCGCACCGAGCCTTCGTAGTCGATGGGAGCACCAACGGCTTTGCGCTGGAGGTTAAGCCTTGCGCTGAAGGTGCCGGAGGGCTTGAGGCGTGCGTAGTATTTCTGGACGATTGCGGGGAACTTGTCGAGTTCCTCAGGGTTTTCGGGGATGACAAAGGGGTTGAGCTGGACGCGCATCTCAAATGGGGAGTTGCGCGAAAGGCCGTTTAGGACGCCGGCAATTTCATAGGTGACATTGCCGATGCGGCCGTGGAATTCTTCGACGGTGAGCTTATCTTTCTGGAAGTTGACTTTGAGATCGACCTCGTCAATGCGGCGGACGATCTTGTCGAATTCAAGTGTGACGGCGCCTTTGACGAGGCCCAGTGATGCGCCGACGCCGGAAGCGGGGCTGTAGTTGAAGTTGAGATGGGAGAGCTCGCCCTCCGGTTTGAATTGCTCCCAGGAACGGCGGTATTCCTCGGGGAGGAATTCGGCGATGCTGCTTTTGAGTGCGAGGGAGAAGCCTCGAACGCTGCCGGCGACGACGAGTTTTTCAGGGTTGAAGTAGCCCTGGATCTGGACGTTTTTATTTTTGCCAAGGTTTTTGTATTGCTCGACTTCAAATTGGTAGGTGCCGGGGGCGGCGGGGTTGGGCCAGAGGTCTCCGCGCAGGCGCATGATGCCGACGTGGCGGTAGCGTCCGTTTTCAACCACGCCAGAAAAGACGCGTGCGCCTTCGATTGTGACGGGAGGAAGCTCGGAGGGGACGTCAGGGGGGCCGCCGGGAGCGGAAGGAGTGGCAGAGGTGGAACGGAATTTAAGTCTTTGGATGTTGTATTGGTGGGTGTCGAGGTTTTCGACGACATAGAGCGTAGGGCGAGAGATGATGATGGATTTAACGTCGATGTGGCCGGTGAGAAGAGTGGTGGGATTTTCCTTGATGACGATGCGGCGAATGCGCAGAAGGCGGCTGGCGCGCTGTTCGACCTGGGAATCGGGCTGGTTGTAGGCTTCACTCACACCCGAGTCAGGGGGAAGGGCGTCGGTGCCAGGATGGGTGGCGGCGAGGTTTGCGGGTTGGGTGGCGGGAAGGGTTGTCGGCTGTGTGGAGTTGGATTTGTAGAAATCCTGGCCGGGATCGATGGCGATGGCGACATCGTCAATGACGATGCTGCCGTCGAGTGCGATGGAGATGGCGCCGATGCTCATGGGCGCGTTCATGCGCTTGGAGATTTCGTCTTTGACGATCTGGGCAAGGACTTCGGGGCGTGTGACGTATGAGAAAGCAACAGCCAAGGCGAGCGCGACAATCAACGCGGTGGCGATGACGGTCCTGATGAGCACCTTGAAGGCAAACCAGACTCGGCTTTTACGCTTTGGCTTAGACACGCTCTTCCCGGAGCTTTATGTGCGGCGACTGGTTTGGCGGCCGGTGGGGCGCCCCTGCCGAGGCCGCTGATGCATTCTACTCTGGGAAAGGTTGCGGGTTTCAACCTGCAGTGATCGGGGAAAGATTGAAAGGAAGAGTAAGGGTTTTGGCCGTCAGTCGGAGGCGGGCGTGGGTGGATATGCGAGCTTAAATCAATGAATACGGGATTTTGTGAGCATCGCTCCGGATCTCAGGCCTAGACTCTTGTGGGATGTGGTATTCTTGAGCGCCTTTTTCAAAGCCTATTTAGAGCAAGGACTTAGCCGATGGAATCCCAGCCGAACATTCCCGCGTCTGTTCCCGCCAGTGCCGCACCTGCTTCACCTGCTGTTCCCATTGCTCCGGCTACGCCTGCCGTGCCGCAGGGATTGGCTGGGGCGAAACCGACGATTAAGTTCGATGACTTTGCGAAGATCGATTTGCGTGTGGCGACGATTCTGCATGCCGAGCCGCATCCAAATGCGGACAAACTATTGAAGCTGCAGATTGACCTGGGGACGGAGAAGCGGCAGATTTGCGCGGGGATTAAGAAGTATTACGATCCGGCGACGCTGGTGGGGCGGCAGATCATTGTGGTGGCGAATCTTGAGCCACGCGCGATTCGCGGGGAACAGTCCAACGGGATGCTGCTGGCTGCGTCCGCGCGTGAGGGGGAAGCGGTAATTGATGTGGTGCTGCTTGCGCCGGGCAAGGGTGTTCCCGCCGGCTCGACAGTTGGATAAGAGGAGTGTTCTCCTTGGCTGGTTCATGGCGGGTGGTTAAGAACAATGGAGCAGCACGGGTTTTGAGACAGATCAATTGGAGAGATGGGTTTTGACAAACCGGCCATCCGACAACACCAATGCCACGCAGAAATCCACGGGCACGGCGGAAGGCGGTAAGCCCAGGCTGGTGGCGGTGGTGTGGGTGTTGGCGTGCGTGCTGATCGTTGTGATCGTGGCGGGGGTGTATGTCATCGATCAGGTGATTAGCGCGGGGAAGAATGACAACCAGGAAACGAGCCTCCAAATTGATTCCGACTTGACTGTCCCGCAGGCCGCCGCCGCGAAGCTCGCAGATGCGTTTGAATCTAAAACGTCAGTCGCGACGCTGCTGCTTCCGGTATTGCAGGAAATCAAAGGCAATCCCAAGCTGGTGGTGATGACGACCACGTTGAATGTGACGGTGAAAAAGGAAAATATTAAGCCGCCGGCGCGGGGTGCGTTGGACCTGGGGACGACGGGAGTAACGCTGCGGGCCAACGGGAATGGCGTGCAGTATTTTGTGCCGCTCGCAAGCGCGGGGATTGACAGCTTCAAATTTGACCCAGCCACCAAGGTGCTGACGGTGGCTTTCCCCCCGGTGCAGCTTGATAAAGCTGTGGTGGATCTGCAGACGACCCCGGCGATGATCGACATCCGCACGGATGCGGGGTGGGCTCGACTTGACCGTTATTCCGGCGAAGATCTGCTTGGGCAGGCCAGGCAGGACATTCTCGCGGCGGTATTTCAAGAAGCAGGAATGCCCATTTTGATGGAGAAGGCGCGGGAGTCTGCGCGCAAAAAGCTCATGAAGATGCTTGAGCCGGTGCAGCATTCAATAGGGGAAGATGTGAAGCTTGAAGTGCGATTTGAAGATGAGCCGATGGTTGCGCGGTGTGGGTGAGGAACAGGGAGAAGTGGTGATTCAAAGGTTCGATAAATAAAAAGCGGACGGCACTTAAAGAGCCGTCCGCTTCAGATTCATTCATAAGCATGAACATCAGTCGAGGTTCATGGTGAGCAGGAATTCAGCATTGGTCTTCACCTTACCAAGGCGGCTCTTGAGCAGTTCCATGGCTTCGACGACGTTCATGTCGGCCAGGACCTTGCGGAGCTTGTAGACCAGTTGAAGCTCGCGCTTGTCCAGCAGGAGCTCCTCGCGGCGGGTGCCGGAGGCCGAGATGTCGATGGCGGGCCAGACCCGTTTTTCGACAAGGCGGCGGTCCAGGTGAAGCTCGGCATTACCAGTGCCCTTGAATTCTTCGAAGATGATTTCGTCAGCCTTCGAGTTGGTGTCCACCAGCGCGGTGGCGAGGATCGTCAGCGAACCACCGTCTTCGATGGCGCGGGCTGAGCCGAAGAACTTCTTGGGCTTCTGCATCGCGTTGGAGTCAAGACCGCCGGTCATGATCTTGCCGGAGTGGGGCATTTCTGCGTTATAAGCGCGGGCCATGCGGGTGATCGAGTCGAGCAGGATGACGACATGGTCGCCGAATTCCACCATGCGGCGTGCTTTTTCGATGACCATTTCGGCCACCTGCACGTGGCGGGAAGATTGTTCGTCGAAGGTGCTGGCGACGACTTCCACGTCCTTGGGTGTGTTGTTCTTGAAGTCGGTGACTTCTTCGGGACGTTCATCAATAAGCAGCACGATGACTTTCATATCAACGTGGTTCTTGATGATGGAGGTAGCGATCTTCTGAAGGAGGACCGTTTTACCCGTGCGGGGCGGCGCGACGATCAGGCCGCGCTGACCACGACCAAGGGGAGTGACCATGTCGACAATGCGCATTTCGAGATTGTCGGGCGTGGTCTCCAGCACAATGCGCTGGTAGGGGTGAAGGGGGGTGAGGTCTTCAAAGTTGGTGAGCTCGTTGAGCATGTCGGGGGAGTTGCCGTTGATGGCGTCGACACGCAGGAGGGCGAAGTAGCGTTCGCTTTCCTTGGGGGGGCGGATGGTGCCTTGGACGACATGGCCGACTTTGAGGCCAAAACGGCGGATCTGGCTGGGGCTGACGTAGATGTCGTCAGGGCAGGCCAGATAGGAGTTTTCCGGTGAGCGCAGGAAGCCAAAGCCGTCGGGAAGGATTTCAAGGACACCTTCCCCGTACATGAGGCCTTGCTTGGAGATGCGGGACTTTAAAATTTGGAAGATCAGGTCGTGGCGCTTGAGGGAGGAATAACCATCGATGGCTTCGGTTTTACCGAGTTCGTGCAACTCGTCGATGGTCATTTTCTGCAGGTCGCGGACGCTGATGTCCTGGCGTTTAGCTTGTTCGTAGCGGAATTGGGTTTCCGCGTCGAGTTGCTCGTCAGAGCTGGCATTCTGGTTGGCGTCGTCAGTGCGGGCCTGGGTGGGGGGCATCTGGGGACGTTGGTTGGAATATTCCCTGTTTTGATGCTGTTGGCCGTAGTTCTGGTCGTTTTGGTTGCCGGGGTTGTTGTTGAAATTGCCCGGATGTGCCTGATTGTTCTGGCTGCCCTGGTTTCCTTGATTGACGCGTTGGTCTTTGGGGATAAAAGGGCGGCGTTCCTGCTGCGGGGGGCCGTCGTTGCGTTGATCGCGCTGGTCACGTTGGTCGCGCTGATCGTATTTCTTGTAGGGGCGGCCCTGCTGATTATTGTTGCCGGAGCGGTTGTCCTGATGGCCACCCTGCTGGCGCATGGGCTCGCGCTGGGGGGGCTGGGCCTGGGGTTCGGCGGCGGCGGGTGTGGTTGCGACAGGTTCTTCAACCACGGGGGCGGGGATGGGTTCAGCTGCGGCTTTAACAGCCACGGGTTCCGGCGCAGCTTCTGGCGCGGGTGCGGCGACCGGTTCAACTGTGGCGACAGCCACGGGAGCGGGTTCGGCAGCGGGAACAGGGGTGGAGGCCTCGGTCGCCGGCACTTCCTGTGCCGGTGCAGGGGCTGCTTCTGCGCCCTCGATCAATTCGGGTTGCGCGGTCGCTGCTTTTTTCCTGCGGTACGTCGTCTTGGCCATTGTCAAAAACTCCTGAGTGGGTAAGCCCGGATATGGCTTTATTCCGGGTGGCATGGGTTAAAAGGGGAGATGGGGTCGGATGGGTTCAAATGGTCTGCAAGCTTAGGTAGGGTGGACCGATCTTTGAGCAAGCCAACAAAAGCTGTTGGCCCAATGCCAAGGCAACACACGTTGCCTGCCCCGAATCGACCATCAAAAATAGTCTGGGGGATAAATCCGGGCCCGGCCGAGTTACGGGAGGGAGGTGCCTTCGCAACGGCTTGCAGCGAGAGATGTTGTCTCAATGCTGGGAACGGAGGATCTGATGAAGTACTTGACTGGCTTGAGCAGCGCAGTCGGAGCCTTCTTCGTTCTGTATTACATAATCTGCGCGCTTTCGTTTGATGTCAAGTGGCATCTGATGTAATTCTCGCCGCACCAATTCTTCATGGGACCAGCCTCGCGTGGTCATTACACGGGTTGAACGCGTCTTCTGGGATGCTTCGACAAAGACTAAGACGTCGCAAGGGCCGTCAAGTTTCTTTTCGAGCAAGAGGGGGCAATCTTCAATAATCGCCACGATTTTCGGGTCCGCATTCATTTCTTCCACCATTGTGGCGCGTTTGTTGAACACAATCGGGTGGATCGCATTTTCAAGTTTTTCCAGTTCCGCGGGCTGATTAAACACTCGCGCGGCAATGGCTTTCCGGTCCGGCAGGCCGTCGGTTGTGATGACCTGGCGGCCCCACCATTGGACCACCTGCGACACTATGGCAGGGGAGTTGAGAGCCTCGCGCGCGAGTTTATCCGCATCAATCACCCCGCCCCCCAGGTCTGCAAACGCCTGCGCCACGCGGCTTTTACCGGAGCCGATTCCTCCGAGGATGCCGATCACTGGTTTGGGGCCTTTAAAGCGATTCATGGGTGTAAAGTCCGAATTTTATCGCGTTGTGCGAAATTAAAGTATGCCAGATTCCTGCTTTAAAAAGGCCTATCCCTGTTAGTTTGCTGTAAATGGAAATAAAAGGTCTTCCTAAAGCCACCGTGGCGAGGTATCATATCCCGTCCAATTTTTCCCCGAACTGAAAAGTTATATGACCCAAGCCCCCATCGCTACGACAGCCCAATTTCTCCGCAACATCGCCATCATCGCACACGTTGACCATGGGAAAACCACCATGGTCGACCGCCTGCTCTACCAATCCGGCATGTTCCGCAGCGCCGACCTGGACAAACTGGCCGGCGGCCAGCATGGCCTGATCATGGACTCCAATCCCCTTGAACGCGAGCGTGGCATCACCATCCTCGCCAAGAACTGCGAAATCTACTACAGCGCAGAAGACGGCAACAAATACAAGATCAACGTCATCGATACCCCCGGCCACGCCGACTTCGGCGGCGAAGTCGAACGCGTGCTGAAAATGGCCGACGGCGTGCTCCTGCTGGTCGACGCCTTCGAAGGACCGATGCCCCAGACGCGCTTTGTTCTCCAGAAGGCCATGGAAAACAAGCTCAAGCCCATTGTCGTCATCAACAAGGTCGACCGCGCTGAAGCGCGCCCCGGCCACGTCGTCAACGAAGTGTTTGACCTTCTGGTTGATCTGGGCGCGGACGATGACGCGCTGGACTTCCCCGTCATCTACGGCTCAGGCCGTGAGGGTTGGGCCTCCAATGACCTGAAGGTCAAGAAGGACAACCTCCGCGATCTCTTCGAAGCCATCATCAAATATGTTCCCGCCCCCCAGATGGACAAGACGGCCCCCCTCCAGATGCTCGTCGTCACGCTGGACTATAACGACTATGTCGGCCGTATCGCGATTGGCCGCGTGTTCTCCGGGACGCTTAAGAAGGGCGAGTCGATCATTGTCATTGACCGCAACGGCAAGCAGACCCGTCAGCGCGCCCAGCAGCTTTACCAGTTTGAAGGCCTTGGCCGCAAGGAAGTCGAATTCGTCGAAGCCGGCGACATCTGCGCCGTGGTGGGCCTCGACCCCGTCGACATCGGCAACACCATCGCCAGCGCTGAAAACCCCATTGCGCTTCCGACCATCCAGGTTGACGAACCGACCCTGACGATGACCTTCCGCGTCAATGACTCCCCGTTTGCCGGCCAGGAAGGCACTTACGTCACCAGTCGCCAGATCAAGGAACGGCTGGAGAAGGAACTCGAGTCAAACGTCGCCCTCAAGGTTGAGTTCAAGGCGGATGAATTCCTGGTCTCGGGCCGCGGGCTCATGCACCTTGGCATTCTGCTTGAAAACATGCGCCGCGAAGGCTTTGAAATGTCCTGCAGCAAGCCGAAGGTGATTTACCGCGACATTGATGGCGTCAAGAACGAACCGATCGAAACGCTCGTGGTCGACTGCCCGACGGAATGTCAGAATGCCGTTATGTCCCTCATCTCTGAACGCCGCGCTGAGCTGGTGAAGATGGACGCGAAGGCCGGTACCGATTCCTATTCGCACTTGGAATTCACGATTCCGGCACGTGGACTGATCGGTCTGCGCAGCCGCATGCTGACAGCGACCCAGGGTCGCGCGATCATGCACCACGTTTTCCACAGCTATCAGCCGATGCGCGGCAGCATCCCCCAGCGCCAGGCAGGCGTCATGGTTTCTTCGACTGCCGGTCGCGTCACCGCGTATGCTCTCGACGGCCTGTACGACCGCGGCATCTTCTTTGTGAAGAACGCCGACAACATCTATGAAGGCCAGCTTGTGGGTGAGCACTGCAAGGAAAACGACATCATCTGCAACGTCACGCGGCCCAAGGCGCTGACGAACTTCCGCACCACCAACACCGACGATGCCGCGCGCATTCGTCCGCCCCGGGAAATCAACCTCGAATACGCTTTGGAATACGTCCAGGACGATGAAATGGTTGAGATCACCCCCGCCAACATCCGCCTCCGCAAGCGCATGCTCAAGGAATCGGACCGCAAGCGCAATTCCCGCAAGACCGAAGAATAAATTCTTCGATTGGATTCAGACTGCTAAAGCACCTCGGCCTTCGCCGGGGTGCTTTTTTTCTTGAGTTGAATCTGGTGTAGATATCTTTCGAGGGCAGAAATTTATGATTTTTTGAAAGCATTCTCATGGCTTGTCGAAAAGCGCTTTTTGCCTTAAATATAAGAGTTTATGAGTTTTGGACGGGGTATTTGGTTGGGGATGGAGAGGTGGAATTGAAGAAAAATCAAGAATTTAGGCCAAAAGGTCTTGCGCATAGCGGAGAGGTAATTAATATGGAAAAACGGCCATCGTCTGGCAGGCGGAAATCAGTCTTGCACGCCCCTTTCCGGGGAGGCGGCAGTCGGGTTTAACCCGCTGGACCACGTAGGCCGCGCTGCGGAATGGCGATTTTTGTGGCCGCAGGACCGAATTTAAAGACACGGGCGCACATGACTGTGGCCCGTGTTTTTTTTGAGGGGGGCGGGAAGTGGGGGGATGTACAGGCGTGGACTATGAGATTTGGGAGGCGGTTTAGGGGATTTCAGGCGCGGATATTGAGTGTTTCGGCCTCATATGCGATCTTTAATGGCGTAATTTCGACCGCTTTTCGACCGTTTTCCTTGCTCACTTTGCCCGCATGCCATGCTGTGAGGCCCGCCGCCTGTGCGGTCTTCAAAATGCGCGGGGTATCGCTGGGGGAGACGAAAACGGCGAAGCCGACACCCATGTTGAAAGTGGCGTAAGCCTCGTACAGGTCAAGACTTTCGGTTTCCATGAGGGTTTTGAAGACAGCCTGGGCGGGTGGGACATAGTGTATGCGGTATACAAATGCCTCGTTGAGGCGCATCAGTTTGCGCCAGCCGTGGCCGGTGACGTGGACGGCGTAGTGGATGGGAATGTTCTGGTCCTGGCAGTCGGCGATGAAGCGGGTGTAGATGACGGAGGGGGCCAGGAGGGCTTCGCCGTAGGTCTGTCCGTCGCTGAGGGGGGTGAGGTAGCCCTGGGGGAGTTTGGAGGCGACTGAGCGGCACATGGTGAGGCCGTTGGTGTGGACGCCGGAACTGGCGAAGAGGACGATGTCATCGCCATCGTGGATGACGCAGGGGATGCGGAGGGATTTGGGGGCGATGCGGCCAATGGCAGAGCCACCGAGGATCATGGCATCGGGTTTGATGATGTCGCGAAGGGTTTGGGTTTCGCCGCCGCTCCAGGTGGCACCGGCGAGCTGGCAGCCTTCGGCGAAGCCGCTGGCGAGGTCTTCGCGGCGGGTTTTGTCTTCGAAGTATGCGCCGTCGCCGACGGCGGCGTACATGGCGACGGAGATGGGGAGTGCGCCGCAGACGCAGAGGTCGTTGACGATGGTGGAGACGTCGTCGATGGCGACGTTGCGGTAGTAGCTTTTGCCTGTGAGTTTGTAGATGGCGTCGGCGACGATGGTTTTTGTGCCCAGGGCCTCTTCGACGTGCGCAAGGTATTCGTTTGCGG
This sequence comes from uncultured Phycisphaeraceae bacterium, assembly GCA_964527265.1. Classification (GTDB taxonomy): domain Bacteria; phylum Planctomycetota; class Phycisphaerae; order Phycisphaerales; family Phycisphaeraceae; genus CAZGOM01. The sequence goes on from CAZGOM010000012.1 coordinate 57,379, forward strand.
TTTCCATGAGGTAGACGGATTCGCCGCGGATGGAGGGGGCTTCGGTGAAGCCGTGGCGTGCGAGGTTGGGCGTGGTGCCGGAGGCGGCGACCTGGCAGGCGCGTTTGAAGAGGTCGAGGGTATCGTAGTTGACGGCCTGGTCGTATTTCATTTTGCCGGTCATGCGCGCTTCCTCTGGGGGTGAGGGGTAGATTTTACCCCGTCTGAGGCGGGATGTGTTTTGTGAGAATTGAGAATGAACCGCGCGAGGTGTGGGGCGTCAGTTCAGAGTGGGGATAACATAGGTTGAAAGTGGTTTTTTCGACGGGTACAGGTAAAGGCACCGATGATGAAGAAAAACATTTGTTTTGTGTTGATTGCGGCATTGGGAATGGTTGCCGCCGAGGGCGGGAGGCCTGGGTACGTGTTGGCGCAGGAGGGGGGGAAGCCGGTAGAAGGGAAAGCGGCTGGGAAAGCTCCTGCGAAGGCGGCTGGGGCACCGGCCGCGCCATCCACGCAACCAGCGAAGCAAGCCAAACCGGCGAGGGCGGCGAAGGCGCCTGCGAAGGTGGAGGCGGTGGAACCGGCCAAGCCGGTGGAACTGACGACCGAGGCCCCAAGCGACATGGTGAAGGGGGATGTGAATTTCACAGTGAAGCTGATTCTGCCCGAGGGGGAGAAGATGGGGCGGGACGTTTATTTCAAAGTGGCGGGGTACACGGTGCTCAACAGCCGGCCGAAGTTGTATGAGTGGTCGCAATTCGGGAAGGAAGAGACGACCAAAAAGCTGGAACGGGCGAATGTGCTGGTGTTCACGGCAGGGCGTAACGGCAGAGATGGGAAGGGAAGGAAGGAGGCCTTGGTGTCCAAGCCGTTCATCTGGCAGGCGAAATTGCCGGGGGATGCCAAGCCGGGACAGACGGACATCGAGCCGACGGACCTGACGGTGACGCTGGAACTCAAGCGGCAGGAGGAGGCACCGGAAGGGGGATTGACGGGAACGGAGGTGAACTGGGATCTGAGACTGGTGGGAACCCAGTTTACGGTGGGTGCGATGTGGTTCGACAAGGAGGGGAAAGTGCAAACGGAGATGTTCGCAAACCTCAAGGAATTGCAGGCAGGGCTGAGCGCCAAGGGAGTGGCGAGCGCGATGATCCTGAGAGCCAATGAGACCGATGATGATGAGAACCCGATTATCCGGCTGAAGGTGGTTTCGGGCGGGCAACGGAGAACGATGGGGTTGTCGTACCTGGCGATGTGGATGACCGGGCCGGGAGATGGAATGCTGCTGATGGAGCGGACCTCGCATCCGACGGATGATTTTGTACGGATGATCGAGTCGCCTGAGGCAGCGCAATTCCGCAAGCACATCGTGTTCAAACAGAACGATCTGGGAGATTTTTCCAACGCCAATAAAGCGAATCTGAAAGGTCCGGTGCTTTATGGCAAGCTGGCGGGAAAGTATTTCAAGTTTCAGATCGACGAGCTTGTGCTGAACAATGATCCGACGAAAGATCCTTTTAAGCTGACAGGGCGCGTGGTGGTGCAGCCGGACGGATCCAGGAATCTGGTGGGGGAGTAGGGGGCGTGTGGAGTCCCTGTGCCCCGAGTCCAGAGTCCAGAGTCCTGAGGCCTGAGTTTGGAGTTTGGAATTCGGAGTCTGAGTGTGGGTCGATTTAAGAGTGCTTTTTGAAAGTGGATGTCATGAATAAGGTGCGATGGGTGGCAACGGGTTTGCTGGGTGGGTTTTTGATGGTTTGTCCGGTGGTAGAGGTGCGGGGTGGGGCTGAGTCGGTTGCCGCAGCTTTGAATTTGTCGGGGGAGGCGTCGGCGGATCTAGTGAAGGGGAATGCGACGGTGAAGCTGAAGATCAAGCTGCCGGAGGGGGATACAGATGTGCGGGGCTTGAGCGTGCGCGTGACGGCGATGACGGTGAGCAATGGGAAGATGAAGGTGATGGAATGGCCTTTTGAGGGGAAAACGGAGATTACGCGGGATGTAGAGCGGGCGAGCACGGTGGTGGTGACTGCATGGCGTAGCGGCGGCAAGCCGCTGAGGCAGAAGCAGGTGATGACGTGGCGGGCGCAGCTTCCCAAGGGTGCTAAGACGGGGCAGACGGATACCGAACCGGTGACGCTGGATTGGACGGTGGAGATGGTACCGCAGACGCCTGTGAAGGCTGCCGAGAAGGGGCAGGATTTTGACATGGCGTTCAAGCTGGAGGGGAAGCAGTTCAACACGTATGCGTTGTGGCTGGCCCCGGGTGGAACGCAGGCGGAGATGGTCTCGTTTAAGAATCTTGCGGAATTGAAGGCAGGGCTGACGGCGCGGAAGATCGCGAACGCGATCATTTTTCGGGCGAACGAGACGGAGAATGATGCCGAGCCGGTGAAGTCGATGATCATGTATTCGGCGGGGGTGAGAAATGTGATGTGCCCGACGACGTTTACGGTGTGGACGACGGGGCCGGAGGACGGGTTACTGCTGGTGAGGCGGGTGTCGGAAGTGAAGGATGAGTTTGGGGCGCTTAATGCCGCGCCTATGGAGGCGGGGTTGTACCGGCGGCAAAACATGTTCAAGTTGAAAGATATCGGGGATTTCAGCACGGCGAATAAAGCGCCGGTGCTGGGGCCGACGTTTTTCGGACGGCTGGACGGGAAGTATTTCAAGCTGCGGCTGGGGTTGCTGGAGTTGAACGACACGCCGGAGGCGAAGGCGCTGGACATGAAGTTACGGATTGTGGTGCAGGGTGATGGGACGGGGAATTTGGCGGGGGAGTAGGGAGCGTAGCGGGATGGCCGGTTGTGAGCCTTTTGTATGGAGGACGTCATGCCAGCCGGCATAAACAGAGTTGGTTCAATTCTGAAAGTGGGATGCATCATCTTTGTCCTGAAGCTCTCGGGGGTAGGGCGTTGCGTGGAAGGTTCCGATATGGCTCCGGCAGAGTCTCAGCCAGTTGAGTCGGAGAAATTTGCATTCTTTCGAAGAGATGCTGAGAAAGCAGGCAGAATGCTGGAAAGCTCCCGGCAGCTGATGAAGTTGGCGGATCAAGCAGAAGCACAGTGGGCCAAGTCGGAGCCCGATGTTTTTTGCCTGGCGATCAGGGAATTGATTAAAGCAGCGAATCCGGACAGTGCCGAGGTCAAAGAGAACCTCGCCAAGAAAGTGCTGAATCAAAACAATACGCCAGTGGGTGAATCCCTTTATTTTCTTGGGTTTGTTTACCCCAAACCCATTTCGGGTCCGGATGATGAGCAGACGCAAAAGTTGCGCAGGGACAACCTGAAAGTGCTGGTTCAAGCGTATTTTAAGGCAGTGGCACTGCGCACCCCGGAAACCCAGGACAGCTCGTTTGATTATGAATTTGCCGGTCGATGGCGGGCAGGGCGGGCTCCATCACCGGACACGATTACTGACCCGGCTCAGCGTGCCGTGGTGGAGAAAAAGATCGAACAGTCGAAACGATATTTCGACGAGGAGAGGAAGGCGAGAGTTTCAAACTACCAGCAGGAACGAATTGGTTTATTGATTCAATCGTATTTCAAGCTGTCATATCGGATGGAAAAGAATCCTGGCGAGGTTTTTTGTACGGACCTGACAAACATAGGGACTGATCCGGAAAAGGTGAAGATTATTTTCGGCATCGTCGAACAAAAAAAGACCCGGGAACACCCCTGAAAGTCGAACGCCCAAAGAAATCGCCGAACGGAGTCATGAAATGACCAACCATGAATTTGAATTCATAGGCAAACGACAACAACCCTGACTGAGTCAGGGTTGTTGCTTGATGAGTGCTTTATCGCGCAGAGAAAGGTTTGAGCCTTTGGGCTCAGGCCTTCTTGGCAGCAGCCTTGAGAGCGTTCAAGCGCTTGGTGAGGCGGCTCTTGTAGCGGCTGGCGGTGTTTTTGTGCATGGTGCTGGTGGCGCTGACCTTGTCCAGGAGCTGTGTGAGCGCCGGGATGGATTTTTCAGCTTCAGCAGCGCTGCCGGCTTCGACCTTGGCCGAGAAGTCTTTGATGGCGGTCTTGACTTCGAGCTTGCGCCAGCGGTTGCGGGCGTTGAGCTTGGCGCTTTTGCGGACGTTCTTGGCTGCACTCTTGGTATTGGGCATTTGC